>NZ_JBVKCZ010000004.1:0-324823 GCF_055634335.1 Streptomyces sp. NPDC111802
TTGAGTTCTCAAGGAACGGACGCTTCCTTCGTACTCACCCTCTCGGGCTTTCCTCCGGGCGCTTCCCTTCGGTCTTGCGTTTCCGACTCTATCAGATCCTTTTCCGATCCGATTTCCTCGGTGCTTTCCAGGTTCCCGCTCTCGCGTTTCCCTTTCCGGCGGTTCCGACTTTATCAGAAGTTTCAGGCCGGGCTAACCGGCCACTCATTTCCGAATAATCGGGAGGGGCTTCTTGGGAATCGGTGTTCCGCTGAAGCAGATAGATACTATCTCGGCCCGGCTGGACTACATCCACTTCCAGGCAACTGTTCGAATCTACCTCCCCACGCGCTCCGTGTCAACGGCTCTTGTGGGGCGAAGAGGAGACTAGCAGCTCAGCAGGCGTGCCCGCACATCAGGCCGCGGTCGGCACGGTCGCGCTGCGCTCGGCCGCCTCAAGGTCACCCGTGTCACCGGCGCGGGCTGCACGGCCGCCGAGGACATAGACGTATGCGAGGAAGGCCAGTTCAGCGAGGACGCCGATGGTTATGCGGGCCCAGGTGGGCAGGCCCGACGGGGTGACGAAGCCTTCGATGGCGCCGGAGACGAAGAGGACCAGGGCCAGGCCTATCGCCATGCCTATGGCGGCTCGGCCTTCCTCGGCGAGGGCTGAACGCCGGGTGCGTGGGCCGGGGTCGATGAGGGTCCAGCCGAGGCGCAGGCCGGTGCCGGCGGCGACGAAGACCGCGGTCAGTTCGAGGAGACCGTGCGGCAGGATGAGGCCGAGGAAGGTGTCCAGGCGTCCTGCCGATGACATCAGGCCGAAGCCGACACCCAGGTTCAGCATGTTCTGGAGGAGGATCCAGAGCACCGGAAGGCCGAGGAAGACTCCGAGGATCAGGCAGAGTGCGGCGGCCCATGCGTTGTTCGTCCAGACCTGGGCCGCGAAGGAGGCTGCCGGGTGACTGGAGTAGTACGTCTCGTACTGACCGCCCGGGCGGGTGAGCTCGCGTAGCTCGCTGGGGGCCGCGATGGTGGCCTGTACTTCCGGATGGGTGCCGATCCACCAGCCCAGGAGGGCCGCGACAAGGGTGGACAGGAGCGCCGTGGGCACCCACCAGTGGCGCGACCGGTAGACCGCGGCGGGGAAACCATGGGCGAGGAAGCGGGTGACATCGCGCCAGGAGGCGCGTCGTGTCCCTGTGACCGCGCTACGCGCGCGTGCCACCAGCTGGCTGAGTCGGCCGGTCAGCTGGGGGTCGGGGGCGCTGGACTGGATCAGGGACAGATGGGTGGCGGTGCGCTGGTAGAGGGCGACGAGTTCGTCGGCCTCGGCGCCGGTGAGGCGGCGCTGACGCCCGAGGAGGGTGTCGAGGCGGTCCCACTCGGCTCGGTGGGCGGTGACGAAGACGTCGAGGTCCATCTGGTTTTCTGCTCCTCGGATGTTCGTCGGCGACTCGTCGTAGGGGTCAGCTTGTCGTACTGCGGCGCGATGCGCTCTCAGCTTGGCAGACTGGCCATTTCAGGGGCAGGTCAGGGGAAGGACGGTCGGCGTGAGTGAGCTGGTGACGGGCGAGGCGGTGGCGTTGGAGTTGCGCCCCGCGAAGCTGCCCAGCAGGGCACTGGCCGTGCTGCTCGACCTGGCGGTGGCCTTGGTCGCCTACCTCGTCGTGACCATTGGCGTGGTTGCCGCCACCGCTTCGCTGGACGAGGCGGCGCGGACCGCGCTGTCGATCGCGATGTTCGTGTTGCTGCTGGTCGGCGGCCCGATCGCGGTCGAGACGCTCAGCCATGGGCGTTCGCTCGGGAAGCTGGCGTGCGGGCTGCGGGTGGTGCGCGACGACGGTGGACCGATCCGCTTCCGGCACGCACTGGTGCGGGGCCTCATAGGCGTGATCGAGATTCTGATGACGCTCGGCGTCGTCGCCGTCATCGCTTCACTGGTGTCCGCGCGCGGGCGGCGGCTCGGTGATGTGTTCGCCGGGACTCTCGTCGTACGTGAACGGGTGCCGATGACCCGGGTGGGGTTCGTTCCCCCGCCTCCGCCGTGGCTGGCCGGGCGGTTCTCGGAGCTTGATCTATCGGGGGTTCCCGATGGCTTGTGGCTCGCGGTTCGCCAGTACCTGACGCGGATGCAGCAACTCGACCCGCAGGTCTCCTGGAGCATGGCCGAGCGGCTTGCCACGGATCTCTCAACGCGTACGGGCGCTCCGGCCCCACAGGGTGTGCCGCCTGCCGCGTATCTGGCCGCGGTTCTTCAGGAGCGGCAGGCGCGGGAGGCACGGCGCGCTTTCGGCAACGGGTCGGCTGTGGGCAGGGCGCCTGCCGGCGCCGAGGCGGTGAGCGGGCCGGGGGCTGCGGCTGGTGCTCCGGGCGCGTACGGCCCGCTCACGCCGCCCGCGGCCGCGACGCCTCCGCCGGCGCCCTCCGCGTACGGCGCGGTATCGCGAGACGCCGGACGGCAGGCCCCGGCGCCGTCTCCCGCGCCCCAGGACGCACCACCTGCCGACCGGCCCTCCACCGGCTTCGTCCCCCCTGCCTAGCCACCCTCAACCGTTAGAGGGCTGGGCGCCAGAACGGGCTGACGCACGAGTGCCGCTCAAGCGAAGGTCGACGGGGGCGTCTCCAGGTCCTCCAGTTCGATGCCGGGTGCCGCGAGGACCACGTCGCCCGCGATGTGTACGGCGTGCTGCTCGCCCGTGTCCAGGGCTGTGACCTGGTATTCGTCCACGGTCAGAGGGGCGTTGTCAGTGGCGTGTGTTTCGCTGTTCACCAGGGCCCAGGACTGGTCCACGGTGCGCGGGGCGAGGACCGGATCCGTGAAGGCCACGAGGCGTACGCGGGTTGCCGAGGAGGAGGGGGTGAGGCGCAGGAGACGAGCGGTGGCGATGAGGAATGCGGGGGACGTCCCGGTGAAGGCGTGGGCGCGCACATTGCCTTCCGTGGCGTGAGCCCCGGTGGGGTCGGTACGGACCCAGGTGACGCCGTCGAGGGCGGCACCGCGGACCTGCCAGCCACCGGCGTGGAGTTCGAGACGGATGGGGCGGCCGAGTTCGTCGAGGGCCAGGTCGACGGAGCCGCTGTGATCGCCCGCCGGGGTGGTCAGCTGGGCGACGTAGCGCCAGCCGGAGGGACCGGGGGCGCAGTGGAAGTGCTCTTCTGCGAGGGGGGTGTGATCGTGCGGATCGTGGAGCGAATAACGGCCGCGGGGCATCGGAGTCCTGGGGCTTGACGGACGGGTTGGACCGGCCACGCGGGCCGAAGAAGCTGCATGGCCGAAGGGCCAAGCGGGCCAAAGAGGCAGGCCCCCGGCACGGGGGTGCGGGGGCCTGCCTCGGAGGATCGGCCGCTGTGCGGCGCGTCAGTGCACGGACGCGCTCGCGCTGAGATGCGAGATGCCGTGCCGGCCAAGTCGCGGAGAGCCGCGGACCGCCCTCGCCAACCCGGCTCAGGCGGCACGGCTCAGGCGACCCGCTCACGCGGCCTGCTCGGTGGCAGCACCGCGCAGGAGTGGCCAGCTCGGCAGTGGCTCGGCTCAGTAGCGGTAGTGGTCCGACTTGTACGGGCCCTCGACCTCGACGCCGATGTACGCGGCCTGCTCGGGGCGGAGCGTCGTCAGCTTCACGCCGAGCGCGTCCAGGTGGAGGCGGGCGACCTTCTCGTCCAGGTGCTTGGGCAGCGTGTACACACCGGTCGGGTAGGCGTCCGGCTTGGTGAACAGCTCGATCTGCGCCAGCGTCTGGTCGGCGAAGGAGTTGGACATCACGAAGGACGGGTGACCGGTCGCGTTGCCCAGGTTCAGCAGGCGGCCCTCGGACAGCACGATGATCACCTTGCCGTCCGGGAAGGTCCAGGTGTGGACCTGCGGCTTGACCTCGTCCTTGACGATGCCCGGGATCTTGGCGAGGCCGGCCATGTCGATCTCGTTGTCGAAGTGGCCGATGTTGCCGACGATCGCCTGGTGCTTCATCTTGGCCATGTCCGAGGCCATGATGATGTCCTTGTTGCCGGTCGTGGTGATGAAGATGTCGGCCTTGTCGACGACCTCGTCGAGGGTCGTGACCTGGTAGCCGTCCATCGCCGCCTGGAGCGCGCAGATCGGGTCGATCTCGGTGATGATCACGCGAGCGCCCTGGCCGCGCAGGGACTCCGCGCAGCCCTTGCCCACGTCGCCGTAGCCGCAGACGACCGCGGTCTTGCCGCCGATCAGGACGTCGGTGGCGCGGTTGATGCCGTCGATGAGCGAGTGGCGGCAGCCGTACTTGTTGTCGAACTTCGACTTGGTGACGGCGTCGTTGACGTTGATCGCCGGGAACAGGAGGACGCCGTCGCGCTGCATCTCGTACAGGCGGTGGACGCCGGTCGTGGTCTCCTCGGTCACGCCGCGGATCTCGGAGGACAGCTGGGTCCACTTCTGGGCGTTCTCGCCCAGGGTGCGGTGGAGCAGCTCAAGGATGACGCGGTGCTCGTCGGACTCGGCGGTGTCGAGGGCCGGGACCTGGCCGTCCTTCTCGTACTCGACGCCCTTGTGGACGAGGAGGGTGGCGTCACCGCCGTCGTCCAGGATCATGTTCGGGCCGCCGGTGGGGGTGTTCGGCCAGGTCAGGGCCTGCTCCGTGCACCACCAGTACTCCTGAAGGGTCTCGCCCTTCCAGGCGAAGACCGGGATGCCCTGCGGGTTCTCGGGCGTGCCGTTCGGACCGACGGCGATCGCGGCGGCGGCGTGGTCCTGGGTGGAGAAGATGTTGCAGGACGCCCAGCGGACCTCGGCGCCCAGGGCGACCAGGGTCTCGATGAGGACGGCGGTCTGCACGGTCATGTGCAGGGAGCCGGTGATGCGGGCGCCGGCCAGCGGCTGCGCCTCGGCGTACTCCTTGCGGATCGCCATCAGGCCGGGCATCTCGTGCTCGGCGAGGGTGATCTCCTTGCGGCCGAACTCGGCCAGGGAGAGGTCGGCGACCTTGAAGTCCTGTCGGTTCTCGACAGTCGTCATTACGAGCTGCTCCTCGGGGTTGGGTCGAGGGTGGGTACGGCTGGTCTGCGCGGCGGCGGACACAGGGGTGCCCGAGGAGGACACAGGCATGCCCGCGTACACGCAGCGCAGTCCGTCGGAGGCCCTCTCTCCCTCGGTCGGTCCCTGTCGAGACCGCCCGACCGCCATCAGCAGCGACGTCTGGCTCTGTCCCAAGCTACACCGGGAGGCCCGGCCGTCCCCAGTCCGCCTCTGAACGGATCTGGCCATCGAGGCGGTCGGAGGAGGTGGGTCGAGGCACCGCTCATGGGTGAGTGGCAGGTCCGGTGACGGTCGGGTGAGGGAGCGATAACAGGACACCAACGAACGGTTCACAGGTGTCGGCAGACCGGGATGTTCCGGAATCTTTGCCCCTTTGAGCTTGCGGTGAGGTGGGGCAGGATGCCTGGAGATCGGAACATCTGATCGATCTTGCGGGTCGTCCGGGACGGCGTATCCGCACGACAAAGGCGTTAGGAGATCGACGTGACCAATCCGGCCGGCCCTCCCCCCACGGGCAGCGGCGGTGGCGAGCAGAAGCGGTTGAAGCTGCTCGCGGTGACCGCATGCCCGACCGGCATCGCCCATACGTACATGGCGGCCGAGAAGCTCGCGCAAGCCGCTGAGAGTCGCGGCATCGACATGAAGGTGGAGACCCAAGGATCCATCGGGGCTGAAAACGTGCTCGATGACAACGATGTCAACCATGCCGACGGCATCATCGTCGCCGCGGACAAGGACGTGGACCTGAGCCGTTTCACCGGCAAGCGGGTCCTCACCGTCGGGGTGGCCGAGGGCATTCGCCACCCCGAGCAGTTGATTGAGCGGGTGCTGTCGGCGCCCGTGCACACCGAAGGGGGCACCCCCACGGCCCCCGCGGCCGGCGGTGGCAAGGAGCGGAGCGTCGGGTACAAGGCGCTGATGAACGGGGTCAGCTACATGATCCCGTTCGTCGTGGTCGGCGGGCTGCTGATCGCGATCTCGCTGTCGCTCGGCGGGCACACGGACCCGTCGGGCGGTCTGGTCATCCCGAAGGACTCCTTCTGGATGGACGTGAACAACATCGGTGTCATCGGCTTCACGCTGATGGTGCCGATCCTGTCCGGTTACATCGCGTACGCCATCGGAGATCGGCCCGCCCTCGTGCCCGGCATGATCGGTGGCTGGATCGCCAACACCGGTGAGCTGTACGACTCCAAGGCGGGCGCCGGGTTCATCGGGGCGATCGTGACCGGGTTCCTCGCCGGGTATCTGGTGCTGTGGATCAAGAAGGTCAAGGTCCCGAAGTTCGTACAGCCGATCATGCCGATCATCGTGATCCCGATCGTGGCGACCACGGCGCTCGGACTGTTCTTCATCTACGTCATCGGCAAGCCGATCTCCTGGGTGTTCGAGCACCTGACCGACTGGCTCAGCGGGATGACCGGCACGAGCGCGATCCTGCTCGGCGCGATACTCGGGCTCATGATCGCGTTCGACATGGGCGGTCCGGTCAACAAGACGGCGTTCCTGTTCGGCGCCGGCCTCATCGCGACCGGCAACCAGACGGTCATGGGCATGTGCGCGGCCGCGATCCCGGTCATGCCGCTCGGTCAGGGCCTGGCCACGCTGATACGCAAGCGGCTGTACACCGAGCAGGAGCGTGAGACCGGGCTGGCCGCGCTGTTCATGGGCTGCTTCGGCATCTCCGAGGGCGCGATCCCGTTCGCCGCGGCTCGGCCCGCGCAGGTCATCCCCGCCAACATGCTGGGCGGGGCGGTCGCCGGTGCCCTGGCCGGGGTCGCCGGCGTGGAGGACGCGGTGCCGCACGGCGGGCCGATCGTGGCCGTCCTCGGCGCGGTGAGCGGGGTGCCGATGTTCTTCGTGGCCGTGGTGATCGGCTCGGTCGTCACGGCGCTGACGACGGTGGCCCTCGTCGACCTGGGCGAGCGCAAGCGGCGCGCGGAAGCGGGCGTCGGGGTGGATGCAGGTGCGGGTGAGTCGGGGCTTGAGCCCGCGCTGGTCGGAGTGCCCAGAGGTGGCGGTGCCGGTGGCGGTGCGGTTGTAGAGCGGGCGACGGTACGTGAGCCGGGGACGGCCGCTACTGCCGCGAACAGCGCTACGGCAGCCGCGAGTAGCGGCACAGCCGTAGCGGAAGCCGTGGCGGACGAGACGGCAGTACCCAAGCAGGCCGAACCGTCCGACCCCGGCGCCACCCCCGCCGAGGTCCTCTCCGGGCACCTCACCCAACAGACCGTCAAGGTCCGCCTCGAATCCGCCGACAAGGAGGCCGCCATCCGGGAGATGGCGGAGCTGCTGGCTCGGACCGGCCGGGTCGCGGACCTGGACGAGCTGGTGGCGACCGCGCTGCGGCGGGAGGCACAGGGGACGACCGGGCTCGGTGAGGAGATCGCGATTCCGCACGCCAAGACGGCTGCGGTGACGGCGCCGGTCGTCGGTTTCGCGCGGTCCGTCGAGGGCGTCGAGTGGGGCTCACTGGACGGTACGAAGGCGAGGCTGGTGTTCATGATCGCCGTACCGGAGGCGGCCGCGGGCGATGAGCATCTGCGGATTCTGGCGCTGCTGTCGCGGAAGTTGATGGACGCCGGGTTCCGGGAGCGGCTACTGGCGGCCGGTGACGAACGCGCGATGCTGGAGGTGCTGAGCGAGATTCAGTGACCCGGGTGCGGGCCCGCGACCGTCATGGCGTGGGCCCGCGCGGACGGTTCGGCGACGGCCGCTACCCTCTGCCGCTGCGGAAGTTCCGCCTGGGGAGGGGGTACTGATGGAGAAGGCGCGAAGACTCCGGGTCGCGGCGTGGGTGGTGGGCCTCGTGGGGCTCGCGCTCGTGGTCGGGTCCGTGCTGTGGCTGCGGACGGGCTATGTGCTGTCCACCGTGGCGAGCGAGAGCATGACGCCCACGTACGCCGTCGGCGACCGGATCGTCGCCGAGCGCGTCGGCACGGACGAGGTGGGCAGGGGCGACGTGGTGCTGTACTCGGCGCCGGAGCGCTACTACGACGGGCCGCCCGTCATGCAGCGCGTCATCGGCGTCGGCGGCGACCGCATCGCCTGCTGCGTGGGCACGGGTACGGCGCGGGAGCGGATCACCGTCAACGGCAGGCCGCTCAGCGAGCCGTATGTGAAGGGCGGCATCGCCAACGGCATGCCGCCGTACGAGGTGACGGTGCCCCGAGGCCGACTGTTCCTGCTCGGCGACAACCGTCTGAACTCCCGTGACTCCCGTTCCTTCGCCGCGGATCATGGCGGGACGGTGCCCGTCGACGCGGTCGTCGGCCTGGTGACCGACAGCTATGCGATGCCGGTGCTGCTCGCGGTGGCCACGCTGATCGGGATGCTTCTCGCGCTCGCCGGGCTCGTCCTCAAGGTCGCGGCACGGAACATACGGCGACGGCCGGCGGCTCAGCTGACGTTGTGGCCCGAGCACTTCTGACGGGGGCCGGCCTCAGTGGTCGGTGCCGTGCTGCGCCGGACCCCCGGGCGTCGCCTCCCGGTCGGCACCCTTGGCCGCCTCGGTCTCACTGTAGATGTCGGGCTCGAGGTAGATCACGCGGGCGATCGGGACCGCCTCGCGGATGCGGGCCTCGGCGGCGTTGATGGCGGTGGCGATCTCGGCGCCCGTGTCCCCCTGCGGGACGGCGATCTTGGCGGCGACCAGGAGCTCCTCGGGGCCGAGGTGGAGCGTGCGCATGTGGATGATGCGGGTGACCACGTCGCCGTCGACGATCGCGGCCTCGATCCTCTGGACGTTCTCGACGCCCGCGGACTCACCGAGCAGCAGTGACTTGGTCTCGATGGCCAGCACGACCGCGATCAGGACCAGCAGGATGCCGATGCAGACGGTGCCGATGCCGTCCCAGACTCCGTCGCCGGTGAGCAGGGCCAGGCCGACGCCACCCAGGGCGAGGACCAGGCCGACCAGCGCGCCAAGGTCCTCCAGGAGGACGACGGGCAGTTCGGGGGCCTTGGCGTGGCGGACGAACTCCTTCCAGGACTTCCCGCCTCGCAGGGTGTTCGACTCCTTGATGGCCGTCCGGAAGGAGAAGCTCTCGGCGATGATCGCGAAGACGAGGACGCCGACCGGCCAGTACCAGTGCTCGATCTCGTGCGGGTGCCTGATCTTCTCGTAGCCCTCGTATAGGGCGAACATGCCGCCGACCGAGAACAGGATGATCGAGACGAGGAAGGCGTAGATGTAGCGCTCACGGCCGTAGCCGAAGGGGTGCTGCGGGGTCGCCTCGCGCTGCGCCTTCTTGCCGCCGACCAGCAGCAGGGCCTGGTTGCCGGAGTCGGCGAGCGAGTGCACGCCCTCGGCGAGCATCGACGACGAACCGCTGAACGCGAACGCCACGAACTTCGATGCCGCGATCGCGAGGTTGGCGGCGAGTGCCGCCACGATCGCCCTGGTACCGCCTGCCGCGCTCATGTGTCGCGTTGTCCCTTCGCCTTCGAGCCTTTGTACGTACGCCGTGCGGGGCATCGCCGAGGGGAGCGCGCGGCCCCCGATCGGCTTTGCCCGTCCTTTGCCGATGGGCCATTGTTGCAGCCCGGTCCGACAACGGTGTGCCGGGTCGTGCGATGCCCTCGGTCAGGCGACGACCGTGGCCCTGAAGACCGTACCGGCACCGGACACTTCGGCCTTTTCGCCCGCCGCTACGAAGACCGACCGGCCCGGCGTCAGCTCGTGTTCGCCGGCGCGGACGGAACCCGCCGTGCAGAGCAGGATCTGCGGGGTCGCGCGCGTGAGGTCGTGCGCGACGGTGCCCTCCGGGAGGACGTACCGGGAGAGCCGGAACTCGTCGATCGGGGTCTCGTAGACCTCCTCGCCGTCCGGGGCGGCCTCCGGGCGCAGCACGCCCGGGTCGCTCGCCTCGAAGCGGACGATCCGCAGGAGTTCGGGGACGTCGACGTGCTTGGGGGTCAGACCGCAGCGCAGGACGTTGTCGGAGTTGGCCATGATCTCGACGCCGAGGCCGTTGAGGTAGGCGTGCGGGACGCCGGCGCCGAGGAACAGGGCCTCGCCGGGCTGCAGGCGGACGTAGTTGAGGAGCATGGCGGCGATGACGCCGGGGTCGCCGGGGTAGTGGTGGGCGATGTCGGCGTACGGGGCGTAGTCGCCGCCGAGGCGGGAGCAGGCGGCCGCGGCCTCGGCGACGGTGTGGGCCATCTCGTCCGGGTCGGCGCTGAGGATCGCGGTGAGCACCTCGCGCAGGGCGGCTTCCTCGGGGTGGGCGTGCAGCAGGTCGACGTACGGCTTGAGGGAGTCGACGCCGAGGCCCTCCAGCAGGTCGGCGGCCCGCAGCGGGTCGCGGAAGCCGCACAGGCCGTCGAACTCGGTGAGCGCGCAGATCAGTTCGGGCTTGTGGTTGGCGTCCTTGTAGTTGCGGTGGCCCGCGTCCACGGGGATGTTGCGGCGCTCCTCGTCGTCGTAACCCTCCTTCGCCTGCGCCAGGTCGGGGTGCACCTGGAGGGAGAGCGGGGCGCCGGCGGCGAGGATCTTGAGCAGGAACGGCAGACGGGGGCCGAACTTGGCCACGGCCGGGGCGCCCAGCTCACCCTCGGGGCCGGCCTCGATCACCTCGACGAGCGTGCCGCGTTCGGTGCGCGACGGTGCGCCCGGGTGCGCGCCCATCCACATCTCCGCCTGCGGTTCGCCGGTCGGCTCGACGCCGAGGAGCTTCGGGATCGCGGTGGTGGAGCCCCAGGCGTAGGGGCGGATGGTGTTGTCGAGGCGGTCCATGCGGGTCTCTGCCTGCTCTCTGTGCGTACGGCGCGGTCTCGTTGCGTAGGACGCGAGTTCGCCGTGTGTACGACTGCCGGTTCCTCGGGCGTACGGCCGTCAGCGCGTCCTGGGACAGATCAGGCCCTCGAGGCGAGCGCCAGGTAAACGGCGGCGAAATCCGTGATGGCGATCAGTTCCGCGAGGGTCTCGAGCTCGTCGCCGGGCTCCGGCTCCAGTTCGCTGATGGGCGTGTCGTGGCTGAGAGCGAGGTCGCGGGCCGCCGGCGCGGCGGTGAGACCGCCGATCGGGCGGTCGCGCAGCAGCACCACGCGCGCGTGCAGGGCCGGTGTCTCCTCCACGCGGTCCCGGAAGAAGTCGTTGGGGTCGGCGCTCGCGGCGAGCCGGCCGGCGAGCAGGGCGTTGTGGGAGGCGAGTGCCTCGGGCAGTTCGGCGACCAGGCCCGGATGGCCGGAGAGTTCGGCGAGCGCGGCGGCGAAACGGCGGCCGGCCGGACCGGCGGACACGCCCTCGGTCCAGATCAGCGGGAGCGCGTCGGCGAGTTCGGCGGCGAGGGTCTTGGCGGGGTTGCTGTAGGTCGCGATGGCGGGGCCGCAGCGCTCGGCGATGTGGTCGAGGCGGTCGGCGACCTTCTCGACGGCGTCGGGCGGGGCGGTCAGCAGGCCGGTGCGGTCGAGGAGCGCCAGGAGCGGGGTGAGCAGCGCCCACAGGACGCCTGGGGCGGAGGCCGTGAGGGGTTCGTCGTGCTCGTACGGGGCGGTCGCCATCGGTACGAACAGGCCGTGGTTGCCGTGCATCGCCTCGGTGAGCGGGGTGCGGGCGGGGGCCACGGCGACGACTGTGCAGCCGCGGCGGTACGCCTGCTCGGCGAGCAGGGTCAGGCCGGGCTCGGTGCCGTCGGGGGTGGCGATCAGCAGCAGGTCGACGGAGCCGGCCCAGCCGGGCAGCTCCCAGCGCAGGGCGCCGGCGGCGGGGGCGACGCCGGCCGGGGCCAGCCGGGTGACGGGGCTGGTGGCGCCTGCGAGCGTGCCGAGGAGGTCGGCGACGCAGGTGGCGGCGGCGCCGGGGCCCGCGATGAGGATGGCGCGGGGGCGGCCGTCCGGCTTGAGGTCGTTGACGCCGGCCTCGGCGGCGAGCCTTGCGGCGGTGCGGACGCGGGCGCCGGCTTCGGCCGCGCCTCGGAGCAGGGCACGGCGGTCGGCCTCGGCGAGCGCCTCCGGCGTGTCCAGCAGCGATTCGTCGAGCATGGGCGGCAGCCTCCGATCGCCGGGGTGGGTTGGGGCTTTGATGGGCCGGTGCGCCTGGGGGTGTTGGGGGGCGGTTGTGTGGGGGCGGTTGTGTGGTTGCGCGGGGCGCGGTTGTGGTGTGCGGTTGTGTAGCGGGCGGTTCTCGCGCGTGCGGTTGTGTGCGTACGGCTGTGCCGTGGTCTCGCGCTCGTCGCTTTACGCGGGGCGGCGGGCCTCGTCGACCAGCAGGACGGGGATGCCGTCGCGGACCGGGTACGCCAGGCCGCAGTCCTGGCCGGTGCAGAGCAGCTCGGCGTCCTGCTCCTTGAGCGGGGCGTGGCAGGCCGGGCAGGCGAGGATCTCCAGGAGGCCGGCTTCCAGCGGCATGGTGGGTCCCTTCTGTGGTGGTGTGGGCGGTACGTGTGTGTGCGGATGTGCCTGGTCAGGGTACCGCCGGTGGGGGCGGGGTGCTGGGGGTTGGGCGGGGTGGTGCGCGGCCGTTGGGTTGGTCTCGCCCCCGCCGCCCCTACCCGTCCCATCCCCAGGGGCTCCGCCCCTTCGACCCCGGGTGCCTTCTGGGGGCTGCCGCCCCCAGACCCCCGCTGTCGGCCCTGAACGGGCCTCGTCCTCAAACGCCGGACGGGCTGACATTGCCTGGACCGGCGCTGACAGGTGAAGCGCGGCCAGCCCCGAGACGTGGTCCTCGGACCTCACCCCCGGATGATCGCCAACGCCTCGTCCCGTACCTTCGCCATCGTCGGCTCGTCCCGTGCCTCCGCGTTCAGGCGCAGCAGTGGCTCCGTGTTGGACGGGCGGACGTTGAACCACCAGTCGGCGGCGGTCACCGTCAGGCCGTCGAGTTCGTCCAGTTCCACGCCCTCCTGGCCCTCGTACGCGGCCTTGATGGCGGCGAGGCGGTCCGCCTGGTCGGCGACGGTGGAGTTGATCTCGCCTGAGCCGGCGTAGCGGTCGTACTGGGCGACCAGGCCGGAGAGGGGGCCCTCCTGGCCGCCGAGCGCCGCGAGGACGTGCAGGGCGGCCAGCATGCCCGTGTCGGCGTTCCAGAAGTCCTTGAAGTAGTAGTGGGCGGAGTGTTCGCCGCCGAAGATCGCGCCGGACTTCGCCATCTCGGCCTTGATGAAGGAGTGGCCGACGCGGGTGCGGGCCGGGGTGCCGCCGTTCTCCTTGACGACCTCCGGGACCGACCACGAGGTGATCAGGTTGTGGATGATCGTGCCCTTGCCGCCGTGCTTGGCGAGCTCGCGCGAGGCCACCAGGGCGGTGATGGCGGACGGGGAGACGGGCTCGCCGCGCTCGTCGACGACGAAGCAGCGGTCGGCGTCTCCGTCGAAGGCGATGCCGAGGTCGGCGGACTCGTCACGGACTCGCTTCTGGAGGTCCATGATGTTCGCCGGGTCCAGCGGGTTCGCCTCGTGGTTCGGGAAGGTGCCGTCCAGCTCGAAGTACATCGGGACGACGTCCAGCGGGAGGCCCGCGAACACGGTCGGCACCGTGTGGCCGCCCATGCCGTTGCCCGCGTCGACGACGACCTTCAGGGGGCGGATGGAGGTCAGGTCGACGAGGGAGCGGAGGTGGGCCGCGTAGTCGTCCAACGTGTCGCGCTGGGTGATCGTGCCCGGCTGGGCGGCCGGTGCCGGGGCGCCCGACTCGGTCCAGCCCTCGACCAGTTCGCGGATCTCGGCGAGCCCGGTGTCCTGGCCGACCGGGGCGGCGCCCGCGCGGCACATCTTGATGCCGTTGTACTGGGCCGGGTTGTGCGAGGCCGTGAACATCGCGCCCGGCAGGTGCAGCGCGCCCGAGGCGTAGTACAGCTGGTCGGTGGAGCACAGGCCGATCTCGGTGACGTCGACGCCCCGGGCCGCGGCTCCGCGTGCGAACGCGCGGGACAGACCGGGCGAAGAGGGGCGCATGTCGTGACCGATCACGATCGCGCTCGCCCCCGTCACCTGGACGAAGGCTGCCCCGAAGAGCTCGGCCAGTGACTCGTCCCACTGGTCCGGGACGACCCCGCGCACGTCGTACGCCTTCACGAGCTGTGACAGATCAGCAGCCACGGCCAACCTTCCTGAAAGTCCTGTCGGTGACCCCAAGCTACCCGCCCGGACTGACAGTGCGCCGAGTGGCCGCCGAGTGGACCCCGAGCCGTAACATCGAGGTCAGCGCGGGCGTCAGGGCAGCATCCAACCGAGCACCGGTGAACTCTGTCCGACCACGATCAGACACATCACGAGCAGCAGCCCGAGGCTCCACGGCAGCACCCGACGCAGCAGATCCCCTTCCCGGCCCGCCAGCCCCACGGCCGCGCACGCGATGGTGAGGTTCTGCGGCGAGATCATCTTGCCGAGCACACCACCTGAACTGTTGGCGGCGGCCAGGAGTTCCGGCGACAGCCCCGACTCCCGGGCCGCCGTCACCTGCAACGCGCCGAACAGCGCGTTGGCGGATGTGTCCGAGCCGGAGACGGCCACCCCGAACCAGCCCAGCACCGGCGACAGGAAGGCGAGTCCGGCGCCCGCCGCGGCCACGAAGTAGCCGATGGTGGCGGCCTGTCCGGAGAGGTTCATGACGTACGCGAGCGCCAGCACGGACGTCACGGTCAGGATGGCGAACCTCAACTCGTGCACGGTGGCGGCCCATTCGCTGACGGCCACGCGCGCGTGCACTCCCAGGACGACCGCCGTGCACACCCCGGCGAGCAGCACGAGCGTGCCTCCGGTGGACACGATCGGCCAGCTGAACACGTTGCCGCCGACCGGCTCGCCGTCCGGGCCGACGACGTTCAGGAAGGGCCAGTCGTAGGTCCGGGTCGCCTCGGCCAGCCAGTCCTTGACGACAGGGATCTGCGCGACGGAGAAGATCACGACGATCAACGCGTAGGGCGCATAGGCCCGTACGACTTCCCCGCGCGGGTCGTCCTCGTCCAACTCCTCGCTGCGCGCGCCGGTCAGCACGGACGCGCGTACGGCCTCGTCGGCGGGCACACGCGTGTGCGGTACGGCGATCAGGGCGCCCGCGCCGGCCAAGGCGGCGCCGATGTCGGCGAGTTGCGCGGAGACGTAGTTGGAGGCGGCGAACTGGGCGACGGCGAAGGCGACTCCGCAGGCCAGGGCGGGCACCCAGGTCTCCTGAAGTCCGCGCCGCCCGTCCACGAGCCCGACCAGCACGAGCGGCACGACGAGGGCCAGCAGAGGCGTCTGACGCCCCACCACCGAGGCCACGTCGTCCAACGGCAGCCCGGTGACCTGAGCCAGCGTCACCACCGGCGTGCCCATCGCCCCGAAGGCCACGGGCGCGGTGTTGGCGACCAGCGCGACGACCGCCGCCCGCACGGGCTCGAAGCCCAGCGCGACGAGCATGACCGAACAGATCGCGACGGGCGCCCCGAACCCGGCGAGCGCCTCCAGCAGGGCCCCGAAACAGAAGGCGACGACGAGCGCCTGGATGCGCGGGTCGTCCGACAGTCGGCCGAACGACCGGCGAAGGACGTCGAAGTGCCGCGTCCGGACGGTCATCCGGTACACCCACAGGGCGTTGACGACGATCCAGAGGATGGGGAAGAGTCCGAAGACGGCCCCTTGGGCGCCGCTGGAGAGCGTCTGCCCGAGCGGCATGCCGTACGCGAGCCAGGCGACCAGCACGGCGGCCAGCAGCCCTGTGAGCCCCGCCAGGTGCGCCTTCATCCGGACCCCGCCCAGCAGGACGAGGACGATCACCAGCGGTAGGGCTGCGACGAGGGCGGACAGGCCCAGCGAGCCTGCGACGGGTTCCAGTTCCTGGACGTACACGGGCGCCTCCCCGGATTCCGCCATGCGGAAAGCGATTTCTCGTTCCGGCATACGGAATGGTCGTGTCCGCGCCAACCAGACGTCAATGCCCGTGCATCACTCGACGAAACGAGCACACCAGAACCACAGAGAAACCGACGTCACCAAACGTCAGTTGTCGGGCGACCGCAGCACCCGCAGATGACCCCGCCGCGCGACCTCCATCGGATCGGCGGCACGTCCACCGCCCCCGCCGGCCCCGGCCGCCCGCTCCTGCGGACGGGCCGCCTCACGCACGGCGTTGGCAAGCGCTTCCAGGTCGTCCCCGCTCGGGCGGGCCGGAGCCGAACCGTCCAACAGCCGTACGACCTCCCACCCGCGAGGGGCGGTCAGGCGCTCGGAGTGCTCGGCGCACAGGTCGTAGCAGTGGGGTTCGGCATAGGTGGCGAGCGGGCCGAGGACCGCGGTCGAGTCGGCGTAGACGTACGTCAGCGTCGCTACGGCGGGACGGCCGCAAGCGGTGCGCGAACAGCGACGTACAGGGCTCACGACGTTGGACGGTACCGCACTCTTGAGCGGGCCGCGACGACTCTCCCCCAGGTCACTCCACCGTGTCGTGCTGTGCAGCATCACACGCGCCTCTCCCGTCCCACCCTCCTGACCTGCCCAAAAGCCGCGTACCGAGATCCCGGACGTTTTCAGAATCGGTCACCACATACCACAAAACCCAACAATTACCTCGACTTCGACGGTCTCGGAGGCATACGGAATCGAGCCCAAGCTTGGCTGGAATGGTCATCTGCCGACATGCCGTACGGACGGACCGAGATCGCTCCCACCGGCCCACGGCGATCGGACACGCACCGGCCGTGAGGACTACGCTTCAGCAGTGATGGACACCCCTGTACCGCCCCGTGCCGCCGGCCCCGGGCCCCGCCGCCGTGATCGCCATGGTCGGGGCATGCGCGGCCCGATCGCACCGCCCCAGGTCCCGCTCGCGGCAAGCCGCGCCGATGCCTTCGCCGACCTGGTCCAGGACTCGGTGGAGCGCCTCGAACGCCGCTGGCCGCAGCTGACCGACATCGATTTCCTGGTCCTGGAGGTCCCCCGGCTCGACGGCCCCGGCCGCACCTGGAACGACGAGGCGGTCCCCCTGGGCGGCACGATCCCCGCCCGCGAGGGACGCCGGGCGCGGGTGGTCATCTACCGCCGCCCGGTGGAGATCCGCACCAAGGGCCGCGACGAGCGGGCCGCGCTGGTGCACGAGGTGGTCGTGGAGCAGGTGGCGGAGCTGCTGGGCCTCACGCCGGAAACGGTGGATCCCCGGTACGGGGAGGACTGACGGCGCCTGCCCGGCGGACCGTGCTGGGAGCCGCCGCCCCGGCCCTGAACAGGGCTTGTCCTCAAACGCCGGACCGGCTGACACTGCCTGGCCGGCGTCGAGCGGACGGTCCTACTTCTGCAGCACCGACAAGTCCTCATCCGCCTCCGGCACAGCCACCATCCCCCGGTCATCCGGCAGCGTCTGCACGGTGAACCCGGGCACGCCGCCCTCCGTCGCCGTCAGTGTCCGGGACGCGTACGCCGGTCCACCCGACACCGTCTCCACCGTCAGGGCGTAGGTGCCCTTCAGCCCGCTCGGCACCGGCACCTCAACTTCCTGCGTGGTACCGGACTTGACCGTGTACGTCTTCGACGCCGCCGTACCCCCGTCGCTCCCGGCCGACGCGGTCACCTTGACCTCCGCCGTGCCGAACGGCGCCGTGACGGACAGCGTCGTGCCCTTCGCCCGGTTGTCCACCGCCGTCGCGCGCGTACCCACCGCCCGAGCGGCCGGAACGAACGCCGTCTCCTGCTTGGCGCCCTTCCCACGAACCACCCGCAGCGCCGCCACCACCGGCACCGAGCGATCCGTAGGCGTCAGCACCAGCGACCCGGCCTCGCCCCGCATCACATCACCGAGATCCACCGCACTGGTCATCCCGGCCTTGACATGCAACGTCTCATTCCCGGCAGGCGTGATCAGCCCCGACGGCGAAGCCAGCCGCACCTTCAGATCCGCGTCCGCCTCCCCCGGCGCGAACGCGACCAGCCGCACAGCCGTGGCGTCCTTCGGAACGCCCGGCAGCACCAGGCTCCCCGCAGGGTCGACGGACGCTGCCAGCCAGTCCCCGCCGAGCTTGTCGTCCAGCGCCTGCACCGAGGCACCCACCCGACCGCTGCGCACACTCACATGCACGGTCACGTTGTCCTGCTTCTCACTGGTGAGCGTGGACAGGAGTATCGGCTCACCGGAATGCGGCTGGACCGTGATCCCCTCCCCCACCGTGGTCTCCAGGGCCCCGTCCTTGCCGTACAGCTCGACGTCGACAACGGCGGCGGAGTCATCGGGGTTCGTCAGATGCACATAGTCCGTGCGGTCGGCAGCGGTACTGGCCCCCGGAAACCAGAACTCCGTGTCCGGAGCGGTGCAGTTCACGCCCTGAAGTCCACGGCCCGTACCCGCCGCGACCTGAGTGGTCTCCTGCACGGTCCACCCGGGCGCGAACTTCCCGTCGGCGGTCCCGATGAGCGCGGGCGAGTCGGCCCCGGAGGCATCCCCGGTGACCGGCGCCCCCGGTTCCTTCACCTCCAGAACAGGCTTCTCGGCCTTCCCCGGCTTCTCCGCCTTGCCCCCCTTGCCGGCGGACAGCAGTTCCGCCTTCCCGCCGCTCCCCGTCCCCTTGGTGACAGGCGTGAAGGAGGTGTACGTCGTCTCGGCGAGGTCCGAATTGCTCGGCGCCGGACACACCAGACTCGAACGCTCCACCGGCAACTCGGCGGCCGCCTTGGCGGTGTTCGCCCCGGACGCGTCCGGCGACGAGAGCGCCGCGAACCCGGTGACGGCCGCGAGGGCGCCGGCGCCGGCGATCAGGGACAGGGTGGTGCGGTTCACTGCTGGCTCCCGTCGGAACGCTCACTGCCGTGCGGATGCTGCTGCGTCGGGTCGTAGCCGGCTTCGTAACCCTGCTGGTACGTCTGGTCGTACGAGGGGTCGTATGCCTCCGCCTGTGGCTGTCCGCCGTACGCGTAGGGGTCGTACTGACCGCCCTGATACGGATCGGCCTGATACGCCTGGTCATAGGTGCCGCCCGCCGGGTACTGCTGCCCGTCCTGGTACTGCTCGGCGCCGTAACCGCCGTACTCGGCACCCGCGTAACTGGGCGTGTCCCAGTCGCCGTAGGGCGTCTGCTGAGGAATCGGCGCGGCCGGCGCCTCCGAAGGAGGAGGTGGGAACTCCCCGTCCTGAACGCCCTCCTCGGCCTCGGCCTGGGCGCGCAGCCGCCGCGCCCGCCGGCCCTCACCGGCCATAGCCTCGGCCGGGACCGCCGGCTCCTCCGGCAGATCGTCGTCGACGTCACGGCGCCGTCCCGGCAGGGCCATCACCACCAGCACGACGGCGAGGAAGCCCTGCGCCCACAGCCAGACGGTGTGACCGATCGGGTCGTCGTAGGTGATGTCCAACCTGCCGCCCTCGGCGGGAAGCTCGAAGCCCTGGGCCCACCCGTCGACGGTGGTCGCAGTGAGCGCCTTGCCGTCCAGAGTGGCCGTCCACCCGTCGTCCGCACTGTCGGCGAGCCGCAGCACACGTCCGTCGGAGCCGCCAGGAATCGTGGTGTGGATCTCCACCGGCCCGGCGGCAACCGGCTCGGGCGCACCGGCACCAGCCGCGGCCCCGGCCTCGGCTCCCGCGACGATGGCCGCGCGTGACACCTGCCGGTCGATCCGCCACAGGGCGCTGCCGTTCTGCTCGCTCAGCCGCGACAGCCCAGGCGTGGCGTCCAGCACCCGTGTGACCTCACGCGGCGCGCCCTTGTGGACGAGGACATAACGCACCGCGAACGCGCCCAGTTGGTCGGCCTGGTCGGCGCCGGAACCGGCGACGAGGTTGGCGACGATCTTGTCGAGCTTGGCGTTCTCCCCGTCGGCCACGGCGAGTTCGGCGTCACCCAGGCGGGCGCCGGAGCCGCGGACCAGCATGTAGCCGACGTGGGCCGAGGAGTCGCTGTCGAGGACGAGGGTGCGGGCCTGGTCGCGGGTGTTGCTCTCCTCGGCGACGAACGCGGGCACCTGCACGGGGTCGCGCCGCTCCAGCGGCCCGTCGGCGCCGCGGATCATCCAGCCGGCGGCGACGAGCAGCGGGCCCGCGGCCGCGGCGAACGCGATCAGCGCGGCGACGGGCTGGCGCCAGCCGAAGCTCTGCTCGGCCACCCGCGAGCGTGCCCCGTCGGCGCCGAGCAGGGCGGCGGCCAGGAGGGCGATGCCGTAGACGAGGGTCGCGGGACCGGCCCAGGTGGAGCTGTTGGACAGGACCGCGAAGACGAAGCCCAGCAGGGCGACCACCCAGGCCGTCCGGATGCCCAGCTGACGCTCCGAGCGCAGCAGGGCGGCCAGCGCGGCCAGCACGACGCCGATGAGCATCAGCCCGCTGACGGTGCCGGGCCCGCCGGGGCTGACGCCGAGGAGGTCCAGGGCGGAGGCGGACGAGGCGCCGTACTCCAGGCCGGCCTCGCGGAAGAAGCCGAACGGAAGCAGCGTCAGCGACCAGGGCGCGAGAACCAGCAGGGGCACGCCGAACTGGGCCAGGAAGCGCAGGCCGTACGCGGTGATCTCGGTGCGCCGCACCACCAGCAGACCGATGCCGAGGATCAGCGCGATCGGCCAGATGATCGGCGTGAACGCGGTGGCGATCGTCAGCAGCAGTGCGTACGCCCAGGTCGCGCGCCAACTGCCGCGGGCACCGGAGCCGTTCGCCAGGCCGCTGGCCGCGATGCCCGCGCGTGCGATGAGCGGCAGCAGGACGGCGAGTACGGCGGTGCCGATGCGGCCGCCGGCGAGGGCGCCGGTGGCGGCGGGCAGGACGGCGTAGACGACGGCCGCCCAGGCGCGCAGGAGGCGGGACTCGACGAGCGGGCGGGAGGCGAAGTAGGCGGTGAATCCGGCCAGCGGAACCGAGCAGACCAGCAGGATCGTGACCGCCAGCCCGGTGGAGCCCAGCAGCGCGGAGGCGAACATCGCCACGATCGCGAGGTACGGCGGCGCGGACGGGGTGCCACCGGCGCCCACCGGGTGCCAGGCGTCCAGGTAGTGGGACCACAGCTCGCCGGACTCGGCCGGGGCAGGCAGCAACGCGCCGCCCGCGAGCGCGCCGCCGCCGAGGAGGTTGCGGCAGGCGATCAGCGAGACGAACAGCAGCGCCAGGAAGAGCACCGGGCCGGGCTTGCGGGCGATGCGCTTGAGGCGGGCGAACTGTTCTATCTCCAGGAAGTCCGCGTCGTCGCCGCCCGGTCCGGACTCGATCGCACTGCCGTGCCGCCCCGCGCCGGAGGCCGCCTCGGGGTCGGAGCTGCCGACCAGGCTGCCCGCGACCTGTTCGACGGTGGCCCGCACGGTCGCGCCGGGCGGTGGGAACAGCGCCCGCAGCTCGCCCTTGTCGATGACGGGACGCCCGCGCCTGCGCCGCCCGGCGATGATCCGCTCGGGGCGCAGCAGGGTGCCCATGAGGCCGCGGATCTCGTCGAGGGCCTGGCCGGGGACCTTGCCCACGAGGTAGGCGAGCGTCCGCAGGACCGTGCCGAACACCAGGCGCAGCAGCACCCAGGGCAGCGCTGCCGTACGGGTGTTGACGAGCAGGGTGTAGACGGCGCCCGCCTTGTCGACCTTGTGCGGGGAGGCGGAGGTGCGGCCCACGCAGTCGACGGTGCGGCGCTCTCGGGAGGACGCCTCGGCGTGTCGTACGACCGCCTCGGGGGCGACCAGGACGCGGTGGCCGGCGGCGGTGGCGCGCCAGCACAGGTCGACGTCGTCGCGCATGAGGGGAAGCCGCCGGTCGAAGCCGCCGAGCTGTTCGAAGATGTCGCGCCGGATCAGCATCCCGGCGGTGGACACGGACAGCACGGACCGCACGTGGTCGTGCTGGCCCTGGTCCTGTTCGCGGCGGTCCAGGCCGGTCCAGCGGCGGCCGGAGTTGGCGATGGTGACGCCGACCTCGAGGAGCTGGCGGCGGTCGTACCAGCCGAGGAGCTTCGGGCCCACGACGGCTACGTCGTCCCGCCCCAGCTCGTACTCGTTCTCCACGACGCGCAGCAGCTGGGCCAGGGCGTCGGGTTCGGGGGCGCAGTCGTCGTGCAGGAGCCACAGCCACTGCACCGGTTCCCCGTGGGGGAGTTCGGGCATGTCGTAGGCGTCGTCGCGCCAGGTGCGCGTGACGGGGTCCCAGCCGCTGGGCCGCTTCAGATACGTCAGCTCGTCCGGGGTGAGGACGGGTGCGGTGCGGCCGGCCTCCTCGACGGCCTGGCCGAATCCGGTGCGCCGGGCGAGGTGCAGTACTCGGTCGGCGCCGAGGGCGTCGGTGATCAGCTGCGCGGAGTGGTCCGCGCTGCCGGTGTCGGCCGCGACGGCGAACTGGACGGGGCGCTCCTGGCCGAGCAGCCCGGCGAGCACGTCGGGCAGCCAGCGGGCGCCGTCGTGGGAGACGAGCACCGCCGTCACCACATGACGCGGGAACTCAGGTGTGGCAGCGGAGTCGTGATGGGCTGCCGTGTGGCTGTGCACGGACATCGAGGTACGGGCCCCGGTTCGATGGACTGCGGTGGACGCCTGTGCCCCCAGGGGACACCGGGGCGTCTCGGACGAGCGACCACACTATCGGCTGGGCATCACGGCGGCCCGCCGCCTGTGGATAACCCACCTGCGACGGGCCGTTCGAGACCTGTTCGAGACGTATGTATGTGCGGTTGTGTCCGTGCGGATTCGGGCGCTCCGGCCTCGCCGCCCGGTCCTGCGGCTCGGCCCGCGACGGCCGGACGGCCGGTGCTGCGGTCAGACGGCCGCCTTCTTCAGCCGGCGGCGCTCGCGTTCGGACAGGCCGCCCCAGATTCCGAAGCGCTCGTCGTTGGCGAGGGCGTACTCGAGGCACTCGGAGCGGACCTCACAGGCGAGGCAGACCTTCTTGGCCTCACGGGTGGAGCCGCCCTTCTCGGGGAAGAAGGACTCGGGGTCGGTCTGGGCGCACAGCGCGCGCTCCTGCCAGCCGAGTTCCTCGTCCGCGTCGTCGACCAGCAGTTGCTGCACCAGCTCGGTCATGTGCGCCCCTCGTCTGTCTTTCGCGTCCCCGTGATGTAGCCGTTACCGATTTCGGCTGAACGACACGAGTGAAATTACAAGTGTGCTGCTCCGGGCGAGTCAAGCCGAGATCTGCTATTGAGCCCCTTATTCACTCTGCGGAACCAAGGCCTAGCGGAAAGTGTTCAAATCGGCATAAACCTTGACAGGCAGACGAGACCCGGGAGGGCCCCCCGCCCCGCACAGAGCCTGTACGGAAAAGGACGCTCACAAGTTCGATCTCGTTGCACACACACGCGGAAGCGAACCGGATCACAGTCGGATCACAGGATCACAACGACGCCCATGCGCCCGGTGGTGCGCCATGTGTCCCGGCCACCGCATGAACAAACCTTTCGCCTCGGAGATGAACCGGATGAGGTGAAACACGTCCCACATGACGGGCGTCGAGTTGACAGTCCGAGGTGCAAACCGCTGTCCTTGTGGGCATGCTCGCGAACTCGGCACTCACCTCGACCCGCACCGCCGGGTCCCACGGTGCTGCCCGCGCTCGCTGTAGCTGTTGCTGTCCCAGCTGTTGAGCCACACCTGCTCCAGCTGTAGGCCGAGTCACCCCTCTCTCGGCTGCCGTTCCCTCTGACCTTCCTTCACTGAGGAACCACCCCCATGAACAGCGACAGCGACCTCCAGATCGCCGGCGACATCCTCGAAGTCCCGCACCTCCTCCAGACCCCGCGCGAGCACCCGGCCACCGTCGCCGAGTTCGTCGGTCTGGCCCGTTCCATCGCCGCCGACCGGTCGCAGTGGGAGCACCTCGTCCAGTACGACGCCACCACGCGCTGGTACCACCGGCTGCACACCGGCCCCGGCTACGAGGTGTGGCTGCTGTCCTGGGTCCCCGGACAGGGCAGCGGACTGCACGACCACGGCCGCTCCTCCGGCGTGCTGACCGTCCTGGACGGCACGCTGACCGAGCGCACGGAGCGCGGCACGCGCGCGTTGACGGCGGGTGCGCAGCGGGTGTTCGCGCCGGGCTACGCGCACGACGTGGTGAACGACGCGCTGGAGCCGGCGGTGAGCCTGCACGTGTACTACCCGGGCCTGACCGAGATGCCCATGCACACCACCCCGGCGTGCGAGGCGCACACGGAACCGCGTGCCGTGACTGCCTGACGCGTTGTCGTACCCGCCTGCAAGACTTGCCCCCATGCGCATTGTGGTTCTGGCAGGCGGCATCGGTGGTGCCCGGTTCCTGCGCGGTCTGAAGCGGGCCGTGCCGGACGCGGACATCACGGTCATCGGCAACACCGGAGACGACATCCACCTCTTCGGGCTGAAGGTCTGCCCGGACCTCGACACGGTGATGTACACGCTGGGCGGCGGTATCAACGAGGAACAGGGCTGGGGCCGGTCCGACGAGACCTTCCACCTCAAGGAGGAGCTCGCGGCGTACGGCGTGGGACCTGAGTGGTTCGGGCTCGGCGACCGGGACTTCGCCACGCACATCGTGCGGACGCAGATGATCGGCGCCGGATATCCGCTGAGCGCGGTGACCGAGGCGCTGTGCGACCGGTGGAAGCCGGGCGTCCGTCTGATCCCCATGACCGACGACCGCGTCGAGACACATGTCGCGGTCGAGGTGGACGGCGAGCGCAGGGCCGTCCACTTCCAGGAGTACTGGGTGCGGCTGCGGGCCCAGGTGCCGGCCGAGGCGATCGTGCCGGTCGGGGCCGAGCAGGCCAAGCCGGCGCCGGGCGTCCTGGAGGCGATCTCCGAGGCGGACGTCATCCTCTTCCCGCCGTCCAACCCGGTCGTCTCCATCGGCACGATCCTCGCCGTGCCCGGCATCCGCGAGGCGATCGCCGACGCGGGCGTGCCGGTCGTCGGGCTCTCCCCCATCGTCGGGGACGCGCCCGTGCGCGGGATGGCCGACAAGGTGCTCGCGGCGGTCGGCGTGGAGTCGACGGCGGCGGCGGTCGCCGAGCACTACGGCTCGGGGCTCCTCGACGGCTGGCTCGTCGACACCGTGGACGCGGGCGTCGTCGAGCGGGTCGAGACGGCCGGGATCCGCTGCCGGGCCGTACCGCTGATGATGACCGACCTGGACGCCTCCGCGCAGATGGCCCGCGAGGCGCTGGCGCTGGCCGAGGAGGTGCGGGCGTCTTGAGCGAGGTGTCTGCCGACGGCTACCGGGTCTGGGCCGTCTCCGGAATTCCCGAGGTCCAGCAGGGCGACGACCTCGCGAAACTGATCGCCACCGCCGAACCCGGCCTCGCCGACGGCGACGTGCTCCTGGTCACCTCGAAGATCGTCTCCAAGGCGGAGGGACGCGTCGTCGAGGCAGCCGACCGGGAGGCCGCCATCGACGCGGAGACGGTACGGGTCGTGGCGCGCCGCGGCCTCCTCCGCATCGTCGAGAACCGGCTGGGCCTGGTGATGGCCGCCGCCGGCGTCGACGCCTCCAACACGCCCGCCGGGACCGTGCTGCTGCTGCCCGAGGACCCGGACGCGTCCGCGCGGGCGATACGTGACGGGTTGGGCGACGCCCTCGGCGTCGACGTCGGCGTCGTCGTCACCGACACCTTCGGGCGCCCCTGGCGCTCCGGGCTCACCGACGTCGCGATCGGCGCCGCCGGCATCCACGTACTCGACGATCTGCGCGGGGCGACGGACGCGCACGGCAATCCGCTCAGCGCGACCGTCGTGGCGACGGCCGACGAACTCGCCGCCGCCGGTGACCTCGTGAAGGGCAAGGCGTCCGGTCTGCCCGTCGCCGTGGTGCGCGGGCTGGCGCACACGGTGACCGCGGACCATGGGCAGGGGGCGCGGGCCCTGGTGCGCGGCGCCCGTGACGACATGTTCCGGCTGGGTACGTCGGAGGCGGTACGGGAGGCGGTGACCCAGCGCCGTACGGTACGGGCGTTCACGGACGAGCCCGTCGACCCCGGGGCCGTACGAAGAGCGGTCGCGGCGGCGGTCACCGCGCCGGCGCCGCACCACACGACGCCGTGGCGGTTCGTGCTGCTGGAGTCCGCGGAGTCACGGACGCGACTGCTCGACGCGATGCGGGATGCCTGGATCGCCGATCTGCGCCGGGACGGCAAGAGCGAGGAGTCCATCGCCAAGCGGGTGCGGCGCGGGGACGTGCTGCGCAACGCGCCGTATCTGGTGGTGCCGTGCCTGGTCATGGACGGTTCGCACACGTACGGCGACGCGCGGCGGGACGGCGCCGAGCGGGAGATGTTCGTCGTCGCCACCGGGGCCGGGGTGCAGAACTTCCTGGTCGCGCTGGCCGGGGAGCGGCTGGGCTCGGCGTGGGTGTCGTCGACGATGTTCTGCCGGGATGTGGTGCGCGAGGTGCTCGGGCTGCCGGAGGACTGGGATCCGATGGGGGCGGTTGCGGTGGGGCATCCGGCGGAGGAGCCGCGGGCGCGGCCGGAGCGGGATGCGGGGGGTTTCATCGAGGTGCGCTGATGGGTGCCCGGTGGCGTCGTAGGACCTCTCCGGCACTCGCCCCGGGCTCATAGGACTTCTCCGGCACCCACACTCGTAGCCGCTCCGCGGCGCTTACGCTCGTAGAACCCTCCCGTACCCCTAGGACCTCATCCGTGGCAGGACGTTTCGCCCAGCGGCCCACGCGTACGACCGTGCGCGGTGGGCATGTCGCCGTGCCCGGCGGGATACCGCGGCAGGCCCCGGCGCCCGCGCGCGTGCGTACCTGGGTGCCGGACGGGCCGCTCGAGCTCGGGCTGGTGCTGGGGCCCTTGCGGCGTGGGCCGGGGGATCCGACGTTCCGGGCGATGCCGGACGGGTCCGTGTGGCGGGCCTGCCGTACCCCTGGCGGGCCCGGGACACTGCGGGTCAGTGCGCGGGGGGCCGAGGTGCGGGGCGAGGCCTGGGGGCCGGGGGCCGAGTGGCTGCTGGAGCAGTTGCCGGAGCTGCTCGGGGCCGCGGACGATCCGTCCGTGTTCGTGCCGCGGCATCGGCTGGTGGCGATGTCCCGGCATCGGCGGCCGGGGCTGCGGCTGACGCGGACAGGGCTGGTGATGGAGTCTTTGATTCCGTCGATTCTGGAGCAGAAGGTCACCACCGATGAGGCGTATCGGGCGTGGCGGTTGCTGGTGCGGAAGTACGGCGAGGCGGCACCGGGGCCGGCGCCCGGGCGGATGTGTGTGATGCCGGATGCGCGGACCTGGGCGCTGATTCCGTCCTGGGAGTGGCATCGGGCCGGGGTCGACAACAAGCGCGCGTCGACGATTCTGCGGGCCGTGCGGGTCGCTGCGCGGATGGAGGAGGCGGTGCGGATGTCTCCGGCTCTGGCGCAGGCCCGGTTGGAGGTCGTGCCGGGGATCGGGCCGTGGACGTCGGCGGAGGTGGTGCAGCGTAGTCATGGGGCGCCGGACGCGGTGACCGTGGGGGATCTGCATCTGCCGGGGATCGTGGGGTTTGCGCTTGCCGGGGATCGGGATGCGGATGACTCCGTGATGCTGGAGTTGTTGGAGCCGTATGCGGGGCAGCGGCATCGGGCGGCTCGGTTGATTCTGTTGAGCGGGCGGGTGCCGGGGCGGCGGGCGCCGCGGATGCCTCGGGGGGATATCGGGCAGTTGTGATCTTCGGGGGCCTGCTGTGGTTGGCGCCGAGGGTTTTCGCCCCCGCCGCCCCTACCCGTCCCATCCTGAAGGGGCTTCGCCCCTTCGACCCCACCAGGGGGCTCCGCCCCCTGGTGCCCCGTCGGCCCTGAAGGGGCCTCGTCCTCAAACGCCGGACGGGCTGGAGGGGCCCCCGGCCCGCCTACAGATCCGGCGAAAACCGCACCGCCCCCGCCGGTATCCGCGCGTCGCACCACACCCGCATACCGTCCCGCAGCTCGTTGTCCGGGCCGATCACCGCGCCGTCGCCGATGACCGTGCCGGTGAGGACGGAGCGTTCGCCCACGCGGGCCCGGGTGCCGATGAGGGAGTCGGTGATGATCGCGCCGGGTTCGATGACGGCGCCCGGCAGGATGGTGCTGCCGAAGACGCGCGCGCCCCCGGCCACGAACGCGCCCTCGCCCACCACCGTGCCGCCGGTCAGCTTGGCGTCGGGGGCCACCGTGGCCGTGGGAAGGACCAGTCGGTCGCCGCAGCGGCCGGGCACCGCGGGGGACGGAGCGCGGCCCAGGACCAGGTCCGCCGAGCCCCGGACGAAGGCCGCCGGGGTGCCCAGATCGAGCCAGTACGTCGAGTCGACCATGCCCTGGAGGTGCGCCCCGGCAGACAACAGGTCCGGGAAGGTCTCACGCTCCACCGAGACCGGACGGCCCGCGGGGATCGTGTCGATGACCGAGCGCCGGAAGACGTACGCCCCCGCGTTGATCTGGTCAGTGACGATCTCCTCGGGGGTCTGCGGCTTCTCCAGGAACGCCGTCACCCGGCCCGTGTCGTCCGTGGGGACCAGGCCGTACGCCCTCGGGTCCGTCACCTTGGTGAGGTGGAGGGAGACGTGGGCTCCCGTCGCCTCGTGGGTTCGGACCAGAGCCCTGATGTCCAGTCCGGTCAGGATGTCCCCGTTGAAGATCAGGACCGGGTCGTCGGGCCCGGAGTGGAGCCGGGACGCCACGTTGCGGATCGCGCCGCCCGTGCCGAGGGGCTCCTCCTCCGTCACGTACTCCAGATGCAGGCCCAGCGCCGAGCCGTCGCCGAAGTACGGTTCGAAGACCTCGGCCAGATAGGACGTCGCCAGGACGATGTGCTCGACGCCCGCCGCTCTCGCTCTCGCCAACTGGTGCGTGAGGAACGGGACCCCGGCCGCCCGGACCATGGGCTTCGGCGTGTGCACGGTGAGCGGACGCAGCCGAGTGCCCTTGCCGCCGACCAGGAGGATCGCTTCTGTCACCTGTCGTCTCTGCTTCCTGCCGGGACCGGCCGAACTGTCTTTCGGCCGGCCAGTGTATGCAGACCGTTGTGCGGCGCCCTCGACGGCAGTGCGGTATTCCGCCTCTTGTCCCCCGACAGCGGTGAATACGACCTCAAGCCCCCCGTAGGTCCCCCCACGAGCCCCCATATATCCCTGAAACACCCAGTACGTCCAGCGCGGGCGGCCCAACTGGAGCGCCCGCGCTGGACAGTTCACGCCTTGTGCGCCCCCCGCCCGAACTCCCCGCCCCCGGCTCAACGCCCCTGGAAGCGGGCCGCCGAGGCGCGGGCCGAGCCGAGCTTGCGGTAGAGCTGCAATCCGGGGCACTCCGTGGAGAAGCCGTCCCGATGGCCGGAGATCACGTTCAGTCGTACGTTCTTTCCCTTTCGGTAGAGATTGCCACCGCCGGACTTCAGATATGTCTTTCCGCGCGGATTGGCGCCGTAGAGCCCCAGTTTCCAGGCCGTGAGCCGGGCGATGGCCCGCACCGCGGAGGCGGTCGGCTTCCTCGAGCCGTAGCTGCCGAGGACGGCGATCCCCATGCTGTTGGAGTTGAAACCGAGCGTGTGGGCGCCCAGGACCGGCTTCGCCACACCCCCGGCGCGGCCCTCGTAGATGTTTCCGCACTTGTCGACGACGAAGTTGTAGCCGAGGTCGCGCCAGCGCATGCTCTTGACGTGGTAGCGGTAGATACCGCGAATGAGCGAGGGAGCCTGCGTGCACCAGTAGGTGCCGCCCGACGCCGTGTGGTGCACGAAGGCCGCCTTCACCTTCTTCGTGTAGGCGAATCTCTTCTCCCGCAACCTCTCGTTCGCACCCCAGCCGCGCCGTGTGACGATGCGCGGCCGCGGCCCGATGTACGGCTTCGCCCGCTGCGCCTCGGTCAACTCGCCGCCGCGCAGGGCCAGCAGCTCCCGTTCGGTCTCGGCACGCCCCAACTCGGGGATCTCGGCGGCACCGAGGGGCGCGAGTTCGGCGTTGGCGGCCGCGGCGGCGAGGGCCTCGGAGGTGCCGGCGGCTCCCGTGGTGCCGGGGTTCAGTGAACCGGGGCGGGGGCCGGGGTCGCTCTGCGCGGGGGCGGGGTCGCCGGGGTCGACGAGTTCGAGGTGGAGGCCGGCAGGAAGCGGGGTGATGGCACCGGGGTCGACCGACGTGTCGTCACCGTCCTCCGGGCCCTCCTCGGGCTGGGGCTCGGCGGTCTCCGGTGTGACCCGTACCTCCACGCCGTCCGACTCCCCGACCCACAGGGGCGCCGTGGCGCCGCGCACCCGGCCGGAGGCGCTCTCGGCGGTGTCCGGGTCGGGGGCGTGTTCGGCGTTGTGCGTCTCCACGTCCTGCCAGCCGGACCATGTGCCGCCGGCGACCGCGCGGGTGCGGACCTGGACGCGGCCGTGCAGTTCGGTGTCCGCGTCGTCCCAGATGACGCCGACGAGGGAGAAGTGCGACACGTCCCGGCGGGACAGCCCCTGTTCGCCGGGGGCGGGGGTGCCGGTGACTCGGTCGTGGGTGAGGGGGGTGAGGGGCAGCGACTGGGTGCTGCCGGGGACGTCCGGCTCGGCGCCCAGGCGCCGCGTCGCCGGAACGGCGGCCACCGTTGCGCTCCTGGCGGCCTCCGCTCCGAGTGCCGCTCTCGCGGGCACCGCGACGGCGGGTGGGGTGAGCGGCAGGGTGAGAGCGGCCGCACACGTGACACCGATCGAGGAAGCAAGGAATCCACGCATGCTCCTGATGTTGGACATAGTCATACAAACCTGTCCATCGGGAAATTGACGGTACGTCGGCCTGCGATTCCGCCGAACCGGTGGCGGCCGGACGACCCGCAGGGGGGTGTGCGTCCGGGCCTGCGCGTACCCTTGCGCGGGTGAACGCCACCGATCGCACCCCTGCCGACCTGCTGCGTTCCGCGCTCGCCGCGGATGCCGGACGCCCCCTGGTGACCTTCTACGACGACGCCACGGGGGAACGCGTCGAATTGTCCGTGGCCACCTTCGCCAATTGGGTGGCCAAGACCGCGAATCTGCTCCAGGGCGACCTCGGGGCCGGGCCGGGCGACCGGGTCACGCTGCTGCTGCCGGCGCACTGGCAGACGGCGGTGTGGCTGCTGGCGTGTTCGTCGGTGGGGACGATCGCGGACGTGGGCGGGGATCCGGCGACGGCCGACGTGGTCGTGAGCGGGCCGGAGAGCCTGGAGGCCGCGCGGGCGTGCCGGGGTGAGCGGGTGGCGTTGGCGCTACGGCCGCTGGGGGGGCGCTTCCCGCAGGCGCCGGCCGGCTTTGCCGACTACGCGGTCGAGGTCCCCAGCCAGGGTGACCGTTTCGCCCCTTACGCCCCTGTCGATCCCGAGGATCCGGCCCTGATCGTGGCCGGTCGCGAGTTCAGCGCGGCCGAGCTGGTCGAACGCGCTCGGGCGGAGGCGCCCGGGCTGGGTCTCACCGGGCCCGGGTCGCGGATTCTCTCCGCCCTGCCCTATGACACCTGGGAGGGCCTCAACGCCGGCCTGTACGCGGCGCTGGCTACCGGTGGCTCGGTGGTTCTGTGCCGCAACGTCGACGCGCTGACCGAGGAGTCCCTGGCCAAGCGCATCGAGACGGAACGGGTGACGGCGACGGCGAGGTAGTTTCCGGGGCCGCGCACGTCCCGTGGCATCGGGGGTTTCTCGCCCCCGCCGCCCCTACCCGTCCCATCCTGAAGGGGCTCCGCCCCTTCAACCCCACCAGGGGGCTCCGCCCCCTGGACCCCCATCGGCCCTGAACGGGCCTCGTCCTCAAACGCCGGACAGGCTGAAATTACCTGGACCGGCGTCGACAAGTGCCCCCGCGGCGCGGCAGTCGCGTACGGCGGCAAGGGGACGTGCCGGGGGGTGTCCGCCCGCAGCGGCGGGCGTCAAGAAGCGTCACCTCTCTGCCCGACAGCAACCGCCCGACCGAGGACGGACACCCCCCGGCACGGCCCCGACCCACCCACCAAACCGTTGGCGCTACACAAGCCCCCACCGAACCCGCACAGGCGCCGCAGGCACCCCCCGCCCAACCGCCGGAGGCACCCGTCACCCATTCAGCCCCCCACGACCCACCCCCCACCCCCCATCCGCGCCATGGTCGTAAGAGCAGCCCACACCACACGCAGCAGTACGCCATGAGGGGTGGACCCAGCCGTGACCTACACCGCACGTGCGCGCCGGGGGGCGTCGGCCAGTAGGAAGGGGTCGGGGCGGCGATGGGTGAGACGGGGGGCCGTCGGGGTCGGCGCCCTGGTCGTCGTCGCCGGCGGTGTCGGCTGGGCCGTGTACGCCAAGCTCGACTCCAACATCACCCCGGACGAGGCCGCCGCCGAGGAACTCGCCCGGTACGAGAAGGAGCGCCCCACCTCACTCGTCCGCGGCGCCCAGAACATCCTCGTCATCGGCTCGGACTCCCGAGCCGGCGCCGGAAACCGCCGCTACGGCAAGGACTCCGGCACCGAGCGCTCCGACACCACCATCCTGCTGCACCTCTCCTCCGGCCGCCGCAGCGCCACCGCCGTCTCGATACCCCGCGACCTCATGGTCGACGTCCCCGGCTGCCGCCGCGCCGACGGCACCCGCAGCAAGCCCATGTTCGCGATGTTCAACTACGCCTTCCAGGTGGGCGGTTCGGCCTGCACAGTCCGCACCGTGGAACGGCTCACGAACATCCGCATGGACCACCACATGGTCATCGACTTCCACGGCTTCAAGGAGATGGTCGACGCCCTCGACGGCGTGGAGATCTGCCTCACGAAGCCCATCAACGACAAGGCCGCCAAACTCAGGCTCCCGGCCGGAAAAGTGACCCTCAACGGCGAACAGGCCCTCGGCTATGTCCGCGCCCGCAAGTCCCTCGGCAACGGCAGCGACACCGACCGCATGGACCGCCAGCAGCGCTTCCTCGCCGCGCTGGTGCACAAGGTGCAGAGCAATGACGTACTGCTCAACCCGGTCAGGCTCTATCCCGTACTGGACGCCGCCACGTCATCGCTCACCACCGACCCCGCCCTGGCCAGCTTGCGCGGTTTGTACGAACTCGCGCGAGGAATGCGCGACATCCCCACCGAACGCGTGCAATTCCTCACGGTCCCCAGGGAGGCATACGTCCACAACGCCAATCGCGACCAGCTCGTGGAGCCCGAGGCCGGGCGGCTCTTCCAGCGGCTGCGCACCGACAACCCGGTGGAAGTCGCGGATTCGCCCGAAATGCACCCTGGGCCGATGCGCAATTTCTCGTACACGAGTTCCCATGACGGCGACGGAAAGTCCTCCCCCGAGCGACCCGACGAGCCCGCCGACCCCACTCCCCCGGCACCCACTTTCCGAGGCAGCACAGCCGCCGAGAACCCCTGCGGGTAAAGCGCTCACCAAGTCGGCGAACCTCAGTTCAAAGAAATGAGACGGATTGCCCAGTTGTAGGGAAGTGGAATTTGTCACCGCCGTCGCTTGACGCTGAACTGGGCGGATAGTGTGAGCGACCCGGTGCTCCCTGCCGTAGTTAGGCTTGCGCACTGTTTGACCGAGACCCGAGCGCCTTGGAGGGGGAAGGCGCCGCGTGGCCCCGACGGAGGATTCAGACAACCGTGGACGCGCAAGGCCGTGGGCGGGCGGACGACATCGATCCCGCAGACCAGTGGGTGCTCAATCCGAACACCGGTGAATACGAACTGCGACTGGGTAATTCCGCTCCGCAGTCACCGGTCCCGGGACCCCGTAGAGCCGCTTCCCGCGCAGGCGCCGCCGCACGTTCGGCCGGTACCACCACCAAGGGCGCGGTGGGCGCCGGCGGTGTGGGTACGGGCAACGGCGCGGGTGCGGCTGCGGGTGCGGGTGCGGGGCGGAATCGGACCGCGGCGCCGGGGCGCCAGACGCGCCAGGCACCGGGCCGCGAGGTCCCGCCGCAGCGCAGGCGCAGGGGGGCGCCGGAGGAGCCACCGCCGGGCCGGCGCGGTCGCAGGCCGGTGAAGAAGAGCAAGGCGAAGAAGGCCGTGCTCTGGACCGGCGGAATAATGGCGTTCGTGGTGGTCGCCGCCGCGACCGGTGCGTATCTCTACATCGAGCACCTCAACGACAACATCCAGTCCATCTCCGACGACGGCGCGAGCACCGGTGGCTTCCAGAAGGACAAGGCCATCAACATCCTGCTCATCGGCACCGACAAGCGCACGGGCGCGGGCAACGAGAAGTACGGCGACTCGGGCAGCGCGGGGCACGCCGACACCACGATCCTGCTGCACGTCTCCAAGGACCGTTCGAACGCGACGGCGCTGAGCATCCCGCGCGACCTCATCATCGACATCCCGGACTGCCCGACCACGCAGGAGGACGGCTCCGAGAAGATCATCGCGGGCGAGACCGGCGTCCGCTTCAACACCAGCCTGGGCCAGGAAGACCGTACGCCCAGCTGCACCGCGCGGACGATCACCGAGCTGACCGGGATCAAGCCGGACAACTTCATGGTGGCCGACTTCAACGCGGTGAAGACGCTGACCACGGCCGTCGGCGGCGTCGAGGTGTGCCTGGCCAAGGACATCAACGACCCCGACTCCAAGCTCAACCTCCCCAAGGGCAAGCACACCATCGAGGGCGAAGACGCGCTGGCCTTCGTCCGCACCAGGCACTCGGTCGGCTTCGGCGGCGACCTGAGCCGGATCGGGCTCCAGCAGCAGTTCCTCAGCGCGCTGATGCGCAAGCTGAAGTCGAACGACACGCTCACCAGCCCGACCAAGATGATCAAGCTGGCCGAGGCGGGCACGAAGGCGCTGACCGTTGACTCCCAGCTCGACACCATCGACAAGCTGAAGGACCTCGGCCTGGAGCTGGGCAAGCTCAACACCAAGAACCTGACCTTCACGACGGTTCCGGTGATCGACAACCCGGCGGAGAAGGTGAAGACGACCGTCGTGCTCAACGAGACGACGGCACCCCAGGTCTTCGAGGCGATCCGGAACGACGTCTCCTTCACCGCGGTCAAGCAGCAGAAGCAGAAGGAGGCCGCCGCCGTGGCCGCCCGGCTCAAGGGCACCAAGGCCGACGCCTCCGAGGTGCGGGTGCAGGTCTACAACGGCGGGGCGCCCGCCGGCAGCGCCCAGGAGACCCTCACCTGGCTGCAGACCGAGGAGGACGTGACCAAGTCGGAGAACGCGGGCAACGCCCCGGCGACGCTGGCGAAGACGACGCTGGAGTACGCCCCGGACCAGGCGGACCAGGCCCGCCGGCTCGCCGAGATCATGGGGCTCTCCGGGTCCGCGATGAAGCCCGGCAAGAGCGTGACCAACTCGCAGGGCCTGCCCACGATGACCCTGACCCTGGGCAAGGACTTCAAGGGCGCGGGCGTGTCCCTCACGGCTCCGACGAAGGCACCCGATGTGGAGAAGTCCACGGCGGACAAGGTCGAGTGCGCGAAGTAACCGGCCGATAGCAGCTCAACGGGCCTGTTCCACCGCCCCCTTGGGGTGGGACGGGCCCGATCCGGTACGTGCGCCGGGGGGGCACGGAGTCCGGCGTACGGAATCTGCGGCGAGGAACGCAACTGTCCCCGTCGCTCGTTGGTCTGACACACGACACGGTGGTGTCAGCCGGCGTTGGCCGGCAGCTCCACGCGGCCGTACCTGGCGCGGATTTTGCCGATGCCCGGCCAACCCGGGTCGGACCCTTGGGGGTCTGACAGGTTGCTGACCGGTGTCGGACAGGTTGGTCTGACATGGTTCGCTCCGCACCGGACAGGGAGGTCCGACCCGCGGAGCGCGGCCGTGTCGGTCAAAGGGTGGGGAAGGGCGAAGAGTTGGCGCAGAGCAGTGTGCGTGGGGAGGCCCCCGCGGTGGACGACACCATGTCGCTCACCCCGCGGGCCGACCAGGACACGTCGGCCGACCAGAGCGGCCGGCACGGTGGCGGGGGTTCCCGGGGCGGCCGGGGAACCGACGGCCGGCCCCGCAGACGGCGGGTGGTGCGCTGGTCGGCGACGGTTCTGGCGGTGGTGATACTGGGCACCGCGGGTGCCGGGTATCTCTATTACCAGCACCTCAACGGCAATCTGAGGAAGGACGACCTCAACATCGGCGACGCGAAGGACCGCGCCGCCGAGACCGAGGCGAACGCGGCCGGCCAGACGCCGCTGAACATCCTGCTGATCGGTTCGGACGCGCGGGACACCGAGGAGAACCAGAAACTCGGCGGCGCCAAGGAGACGTTCGGCGGCACACCGCTCGCCGACGTCCAGATGCTGCTGCATGTCTCGGCCGACCGCACCAACATGTCGGTCGTGAGCATGCCCCGCGACACGCTGGTGGACATCCCCAAGTGCACGGACCCGGACAGCGGGGACGCCTACGAGGCCCGTCAGCGCGCGATGACCAACCAGTCGCTGGGCCGTGGCGGGCCGGGGTGCACCGTGGCCACGTGGGAGAAGCTCACCGACATCCACATCGACCACTTCATGATGATCGACTTCTCGGGCGTGGTGTCGATGGCGGACGCGATCGGCGGTGTCCCGGTCTGCGTCGACAAGAACATCCACTCCAAGGACAGCCAGGGCCACGGCTCCGGGCTGAAGCTGGAGAAGGGCACGACCTACGTCAAGGGCGAGCAGGCCCTGCAGTGGCTGCGCACGCGGTACGGCTTCGAGGACGGCAGCGACCTGGCCCGCGCCAAGGCGCAGCACCAGTACATGAACTCGATGGTGCGCGAGCTGCGCAAGAACGCCAAGCTGAGCAACCCGGGCAAGCTGCGCGCCCTCGCCGAGGCGGCCACCAACGCGCTCACCGTCGACCCCGGCCTGGGCACGGTCGCGAAGCTCTACGACCTGGCCGGCGAGCTCAAGAAGGTGCCGACCTCGCGCATCACCATGACGACGATGCCCAACCGGTACGTCGGTTCGCGCGTCGAGCCCACCGACGACGCCGGCAAGCTGTTCCGGCTGGTGCGTGAGGACATCGCCCTCGACGGCAAGGACAAGAAGAAGACCACCGAGGAGAAGGCGTCCACCGACCCGGCCGCTTCGGACGGCGAGATCGCCGTCCAGGTGCAGAACGGCACCCGCACCGACACCTACGCCCCGGTCTCCGGACGCGCGACCACGGTCGCCGGGCTGCTCGCCGAGAAGGGCTTCGCCCAGGCCGTGGCGGACTCCTCGACGACGCCGGTCGCGGACACCACCGTGGTCCGCTACCCGAGCGCCGACCTCCAGGGCGACGCCCAGCGGGTCGCCAAGGCCCTCGGCATCCCGACCAGCGCCGTGCAGAAGACCACGGACGTCTCCGGCGTCACCCTCGTCGTCGGCGCCGACTGGCGGGAGGGCTCGGCGTACAAGGCCCCGAAGCAGGACGACAGGACGCCGGACACGGCCGAGGCCCTGAACGCCTCGGACACCAAGGCGTGCATGAAGGTGAACCCCGGCTTCACCTGGTGACGGGCACCGCGCCCGGCGGGCTCAGCTCGCGCTGAGGACCGCCGGGCGGCGGGAGGCGATGACCTTCCGCGCCAGCGAACGCGGGCTGGTCAGAAAGCCGTAGCCCCAGGACATGTGCATGGTCGCGAGGGCGACGGGGATCTGCAGACGTGCCTTCAGCGGGAGGCCCTTGCCGGCCGGGAGCGAGCCCGCGGTGATGGCCGCGAGGTAGCCGCCGGGGACCACCAGGGCCCACGGGGTGACCAGGGCGCCCAGCACCAGGCCCGCCGCGATCGCGCAGACCGCCGTCGGCGGGGCGAGGTAGCGCAGGTTGATGGAGCCGGCGTGGTAGCGGGCGACCACGTGGCGCCAGCGGCCGTAGTCCTTGTACTGCTTGGCGAGGGCCTTCACCGACGGCCTCGGACGGTACGACACCTTCAGCTCGGGTGAGAACCAGATGAGCCCGCCCGCCTCGCGGATCCGGAAGTTCAGCTCCCAGTCCTGGGCGCGGATGAACTCCTCGTTGTAGCCGCCCTGTTGTTCGAGGGCCTCGCGCCGGAACACACCGAGGTACACGGTCTCGGCGGCCTGCGCCTCGCCGCCGGTGTGGAAGGCGGCGTTGCCGACCCCGATCCTCGAGGTCATCGCGGCGGCGACGGCGTGCTCCCAGTCGTTCTCGCCCTCGGCGTGCATGATGCCGCCGACGTTCTGCGCGCCGGTCTCCTCCAGGAGCCGTACGGCGGTGGCGATGTAGTTCGGCGAGAGCATGCCGTGCCCGTCGACGCGGACGACGATCGGGTGGCGGGAGGCCTTGATCGCGGCGTTGAGCGCGGCGGGGGTGCGGCCGGTCGGGTTCGGGACGGTGTGCACACGGGCGTCATCGGCGACCAATTCGGCGGCGATCTCGTCCGTACGGTCCGTGGACGGACCGAGGGCGATCACGACCTCCATCTCGCCGGCGTACTCCTGCGCGAGGATCGCTTGGACGGCTCCGCGCAGGTGCCGCTCCTCGTTGAGCACGGGCATGATGACGGACACGGCGGGGAGCTGCACGTCGGGATTGGCGTTCATAGGGGGCTCACGTTACCGCGAACGGGGGACACGGGTGCGCCCCGCCGGGGCCGGTGCACCAGGCAGCAGATCGTATGGCCCTACGGTGCTCACGGATCCCACGTACGGCCCTCAGGGCACGCCCCAGCGGAGGTATCCCTTCATGCCCACGCCGCCCCGCCGCTCTTCCGCCCCCGCGACGCGCAGTCCGCAGCCGCCCCGCGGCGCGGCGCGGCCGGTCGCGCCCGTACGGCGGAGGAGGCCACGCTGGGCCATGCGGGCGGTGACGACGCTGTCCGTCGTGGTGCTCGCCTCCGCGGGGATCGGGCACGCGGTGGTGACCAGCCTGGACGCGAAGATCGCCCGAGTCGACCCGTTCAAGGACATGAAGAACCGGCCGCAGGCCGGGCACGGGATGAACGTCCTGCTCGTCGGAACGGACGGCCGCGACCGCATCAGCGACGAGGAGCGCCGCAAGTACCGGTTGGGCGGGGCGCCCTGTCACTGCACCGACACGATCATGATCGTGCACATCTCGGCTGACCGGGAGCGGGCGAGCGTGGTGAGCCTGCCGCGTGACTCGTACGCCGAGATGCCCTCCGGGGAGGGGCGCGAGGCGCACCCCATCAAGATCAACGCGGCCTACGCGGAGGGCGGCCCGAACCTCACCGTGCGGACGGTCGAGCACATGACCCACGTCAAGATCGACCACTATCTGGAGGTCGACTTCACCAGCTTCATGAAGACGGTGGACGTGCTGGGCGGTGTGCGGATCTGCACCGCCGAGCCGCTGAAGGACTCGTACACCGGGCTGGACCTGCCCGCCGGCGACCACCGGCTGAAGGGCGGCGAGGCGCTGCAGTTCGTACGGGCGCGGCATGTCGACAGCGACTCCGACCTGGGGCGGGTGCAGCGTCAGCAGCGGTTCATGGCGGCGCTGATCGAGCGGGCGACATCGTCCGGGATCCTGCTGAACCCGATGCGGTTCCGGGACGTGACACGGGCGGTGCTGGGGTCGGTGCGGGCCGACAAGGGCTTCGGCACGGGTGAGTTGCTGGACCTCGGGCGGGCGATGCGGAACTTCTCGCCCTCGTCCTCGGAGTTCACGACCGTGCCGATCGGACAGCTGGGCTACAACGTGAAGGGCCTCGGATCCACCGTGAAGTGGGACACCGAGCAGGCCGAGCGCCTCTTCAGGGCCCTGCGCGAGGACAGGCCGCTGTCCGCGCACCGGCCGAGGCAGCGGGCCGTCCCGGTGGAGGTCGCCCCGCAGCAGATCCACGTCCAGGTGGAGAACGGCACCAAGGAGACCGGCCTCGGCAAGCGCGTCGACACGGCGCTGGCGAGGATCGGGTTCCGCACGACGGGACGCCCGCTGCCGGGGACGGAACGCTCCCTGAAGCGCACGGTCGTCGCCCACGACCCCGGCTGGGACCGCTCGGCGAAGAGCCTGGCGGCCGCGCTGCCGGGGAGCGAGCTGCGGGCGGTGAAGGGGCTGGGGCCGACGCTGAAGGTGATCGTGGGCGCCGACTTCAGGCAGGTGCGCAAGGTTCGGGCCGAGGACCCGCTCCAGGGGCATTCCACGGTGGTGCGGGGGGACGAGACGGGGTGCTCGTAGGCCCGATCGTCCCGGCGCGGGGCCTTCGCGCTCAGTCCTCGAAGCCCTCCGCCGCCCGCTTCTCCCGCAGCTCCTTGATCGCGCGACGGCGGGCCAGCCGGTGTGTGCGGCGGATCTGGGCCTCCTGGTAGCGGCGCTTGTCCCGCTCGCTCTCCGGTATCACCGGGGGCACTCGGCGCGGCTTGCCGTCGGCGTCGACCGCCGCGAACACCAGGTACGCGGAGCCGACCTGCGTGGGCGGCGCCGACTCGTTCCAGCGCTCGGCCAGGACCCGTACGCCGACCTCCATCGAGGTCCGGCCGGTCCAGTTGACCTGGGCCTTCACATGGACGAGGTCACCGACGCGGACCGGCTCGAGGAAGGCCATCTCGTCCATGGACGCGGTGACGGCGGGGCCACCGCTGTGCCGGCCGGCCACGGCTCCCGCGGCGTCGTCGACGAGCTTCATGATCACACCGCCGTGCACCGTCCCGAGGAGGTTCGTGTCGTTGTGGGTCATGATGTGGCTGAGAGTGGTACGGGACGCGGATATCAGTTTGCCCGGGATCTCCGGATTGTCCGACTCCGCTGCGGTGACCTGGTCTGTCATGGCGTCCACCTTATGCCGAGCTGACATTCGCGGACTTTGTGTTGGGTTCGCAACAGCCGTGCCTCTATTTTCCGCCGACCCTTGTAAGACACCTGGCCGGGCCCTGCACACTGGGGCGCATGAATGACTGGCCCCAGGCATGGTCCGACGACAACCGCGGCAGCCGTTACGGACGCGGCAGCGCAGGCGCACAGCCCGAGGGCGCGCGCGTGATGCGGCAGGTCCGCCGCGGCTCTGCGGCGCCGCCCGGCCAGGGCTACGGGGGTGTGCCGCAGCAGCCGTCGTACGTGAACGGCCAGGGCCACGGGGGCTACGCCGACGACGGGTACGACAGCGGCTACAACACGGGCCAGGTCTACGGCGGCGGTGGCCCGGGCGGCCCCGGCGACGAGGACAGATACGAGCCGCGGCCCGCGCCGAACTGGCGGCGCCGTATCAAGGTGGGCTCCATCACGCTCGTGACGGTGCTGCTCGTGACGACCGTCGCCACCTACTTCTGGGCCGACTCCAAGCTCAACCGCGATGTCGACCTGTCCAAGGTCATCGAACGGCCGGAGGCGGGCGAGGGCACCAACTACCTGATCGTCGGCTCCGACAGCCGCGCGGGCATGACCGACGAGCAGAAGAAGGAACTGCACACCGGGTCCGCCGAGGGCAAGCGCACGGACTCGATGATGATCCTGCACGTCGGCAGCAACGGCGACACACTGGTCTCCCTGCCGCGCGACTCGAACGTGACGATCCCGTCGTACAAGGGCTCCGACTCCGGCAAGCTCTACGAGAGCACCGGCCGGCAGACGAAGCTGAACGCGGCGTACGCGGAGGACGGTCCCGAACTGCTGGTCCGTACCGTCGAGGCCAACACCGGTCTGCACATCGACCACTACGTCGAGATCGGCTTCGCCGGCTTCGCGAACATCGTGGACTCGGTCGGCGGCGTCGAGATCGACATCCCGAAGGGCGGCATCAAGGACTCCAAGTCCGGGGCCGACTTCAAGGAGGGCAAGCAGACCCTGAACGGCCAGGAGGCACTCGCCTTCGTCCGCACCCGGTACGCACTGGCGGGCTCCGACCTGGACCGTACGAAGAACCAGCAGAAGTTCCTCTCCGCGCTGGCGAACCAGGTGGCGACGCCGGGCACGATCCTCAACCCGTTCAAGCTGTACCCGACGATGGGTGCCGGACTGGACTCCCTGAGCGTCGACAAGGACATGAGCCTGTGGGACCTGGCGTCCATGTTCTGGGCGATGAAGAGCGTCAGCGGCGGTGACGGCAAGTCCATGAACATGCCGATCTCGGGCAACTCCGCCAACGGCAACCTCCAGTGGGACACCGCGAAGGTGAAGCAGCTGGTGGAGCAGCTGAAGAACGACGAGACGGTGACCGTCTCCAGCAAGTGAGCGCACCTGTGACAGCGGTCGAGGGCGCCCCTGCGGGTGCCCTCGAGTGCTGTCAGGCGGTCGTCACATCGTGGCGCCGGCCATCGCGCGGCAGGTCGCGGCACAGCGGCGACACGCCTCGGCACATCGCATCATCTGCGGATCGTCCGGCATGGACATACACGCCTCGGCGCACATCTCACAGGCCGTGGCGCACATCGCGCACATCTCGGCCGACATGGGCGAGCGGCGCATCATCATGTCCGCGCACATCCGGGTCGTCTCGGCGCAGTCCATGAGCGCCCTCATGATCTGCATCTGAGCCTGGCCGCCCATCTGCATGCAGGAGCTCATGGTCTCCTCGCAGATGCTGTGGCAGGTCATGCACGCGTCGACGCAGTCCTGCATCTCCTTGGTCATCGTGGGCATGGTTCCGGGCTGGGTCATGACTCCTCCTGGGGGACGCGGGAGCCCCGGGGCGGGCCCCGTGCTCTTCCGTCCTACGCCCGCCCGCCGCACAGCGCCATCGGGCGGACGCGAACAATTCCGACCAGATGCCGCGCAGGGCACGGACCTTCGCAATCTCCCTCAGACGGCGACAGAGGCCCGAACGGGTGAAGGGCGCCCGGGAGACCCGGACGCCCTTCGACCTCAAACCCCCCGGGGTTACGGCAGGTTGCGCGCCATGACGATGCGCTGCACCTGGTTCGTGCCCTCATAGATCTGCGTGATCTTGGCGTCGCGCATCATGCGCTCGACCGGGTAGTCACGCGTGTAGCCGTAGCCGCCCAGGAGCTGGACGGCGTCCGTGGTGACCTCCATCGCCACGTCCGAGGCGAAGCACTTGGCGGCGGCGCCGAGGTAGGTGAGGTCGGCGTCGCCGCGCTCGGAGGCGGCGGCGGCCTGGTAGGTCAGGGCGCGGGCGGCCGAGATCTTCATGGCCATGTCGGCGAGCATGAACTGGATGCCCTGGAAGTCGGCGATCGGCTTGCCGAACTGCTTGCGCTCCTGGACATAGCCCTTGGCGTAGTCGAGGGCACCCTGGGCGATGCCGAGCGCCTGGGCCGCGATCGTGATGCGGGTGTGGTCCAGCGTCTTCATCGCGGTGGCGAAGCCGGTGCCCTCCTCGCCGATCATGCGGTCCGCCGGGATGCGAACGTTGTCCAGGTAGACCTCGCGCGTCGGGGAGCCCTTGATGCCGAGCTTCTTCTCCGGGGCGCCGAAGGAGACGCCCTCGTCGGACTTCTCGACGACGAAGGCCGATATGCCCTTCGAGCGCTTGGCGGGGTCGGTGACCGCCATCACCGTGTAGTACTCGGAGACACCGGCGTTGGTGATCCAGCGCTTCACGCCGTTCAGGACGTAGTGGTCGCCGTCGCGGACCGCCTTGGTCTTCATGCCGGCCGCGTCCGAACCGGCGTCGGGCTCGGAGAGGCAGTACGAGAACATGCCCTCGCCCTTGGCGAGCGGGGTCATGTACCGCTTCTTCAGGTCCTCGGAGCCGGAGAGGATCACCGGGAGCGAGCCCAGCTTGTTCACGGCCGGGATCAAGGAGGAGGACGCGCAGACGCGGGACACCTCCTCGATCACGATCACGGTGGCGAGCGCGTCGGCGCCCGCACCGCCGTACTCCTCGGGTACGTGCACCGCGTGCAGGTCGTTCGCGACCAGGGCCTGAAGCGCCTCCTGCGGGAAGCGGGCCTCCTCGTCCACCGCGGCGGCGTGGGGCGCGATCTTCGCCTCGGCCAGGGAGCGGATGGCGTCACGGAGCATGTCGTGCTCCTCGGACGGGCGGTACAGGTCGAAGTCAGCCGATCCGGCCAAGGTCTCTCACGCTCCAAGGACGCTGAGTGGCAAGTGTGGTGCTGGCGCTAATTACCGTTAAGTAACTCAAATTTTAGAGGTCGGCCCACGGGAGTGATACGTGAGCTTGGCGACAGCGGGGAAGTTGCCCGTCAGACCCTCCGACTATGCTCAGGCCCGCATGTCCCCGTCCCACTCCCTGGAGTCCTCATGGCCCTCAAGCTCACCGTGATCGGCACCGGTTATCTCGGCGCGACCCATGCCGCCGCCATGGCCGAGCTCGGGTTCGAGGTACTGGGGCTGGACGTGGTGCCCGAGAAGATCGAGATGCTCGGCCGGGGTCAGGTCCCGATGTTCGAGCCGGGCCTGGAGAAGCTGCTGAGCAAGCACGTCGCCGGCATCGAGGGCTCCACCGGGCGGCTGCGCTTCACGATGGACTGGGCTGAGGTCGCGGAGTTCGGCGATGTGCACTTCGTCTGTGTGAACACCCCGCAGAAGCACGGCGAGTACGCCTGTGACATGAGTTACGTCGACTCGGCCGTCGAGTCGCTCGCCAAGCATCTGCGCAAGCCGTGCCTGGTCGTCGGCAAGTCGACGGTGCCGGTGGGCAGCGCGGACCGGCTCGCGGCCCGCATCCTGGAGCTCGCCCCGGGCGGCGGCGAGGTGGAGCTGGCCTGGAACCCGGAGTTCCTGCGCGAGGGCTTCGCCGTCGAGGACACGCTGCACCCGGACCGGATCGTGGTCGGAGTACGCAGCGAGCGGGCCGAGAAGCTGCTGCGCGAGGTGTACGCGACGCCGATCGAGCACGGCTCCCCCTTCGTCGTCACCGACTTCCCGACCGCCGAGCTGGTGAAGACCTCCGCCAACTCCTTCCTCGCCACCAAGATCTCCTTCATCAACGCGATGGCGGAGGTGTGTGAGGCGGCCGGCGGCGATGTCGCCAAGCTCGCGGAGGCCATCGGGCACGACGACCGGATCGGAAGGAAGTTCCTGCGGGCCGGGATCGGCTTCGGCGGCGGCTGTCTGCCGAAGGACATCCGCGCCTTCATGGCCCGCGCCGGTGAGCTGGGCGCCGACCAGGCGCTGACCTTCCTGCGCGAGATCGACTCGATCAACATGCGCCAGCGCGGGCAGATGGTGGAGCTCGCGCGGCAGGCGCTGGGCGGCGGGTCGTTCCTCGGCAAGCGGGTCGCGGTGCTCGGCGCCACCTTCAAGCCCGACTCCGACGACGTGCGGGACTCGCCCGCGCTGAACGTCGCCGGGCAGATCCACCTCCAGGGCGGCCAGGTCACGGTCTACGACCCCAAGGGAATGACCAACGCCCGCCGCCTCTTCCCGACCCTCGGCTACGCCGACAGCGCGGTCGACGCGGTGCGGGGCGCCGATGTCGTACTGCATCTGACGGAGTGGCGCGAGTTCCGCGAGCTGGACCCGAAGGCGCTCGGCGAGGTCGCGGCGGCCCGGGTCATCCTGGACGGCCGCAACGCCCTCGACCCGGAGCTGTGGCGCAAGGCCGGGTGGAACTACCGGGCGATGGGGCGGCCGACGGCCTAGACCGGGTACGGATGACGCCGTTTCGGCCGAGGCTCAGTCGGCCGAAACGGCGTCTTTCGCATTCTGCCGCACATCGCCGCATCACGCCGAATGAATCTTCAACGACCTTTCGGAACCGCTCACTTCGACCGGCCTCACCGCCCGTCGGCTCACTTGGCCCGGTAGCGCCGCATCTTCGCGCGTGCCCCGCACACCCGCATCGAGCACCAGCGACCGCGCCCGGCCGGACTGCGGTCGAAGTACGCCCAGTGACAGTCGGCCGCCTCGCAGGCCTTCAGCCGTGACCAGGTGCCCTCGACCAGGGCCTGGGCGATGGCCGCCGCCACCCGGGAGAGCAGCGGGCCCCCTTCGGCGGCGGCGAGGGTGGCCGAGCCGTCGGTGGCGTCGACCGCGACCACCAGCGGACCGGCGCTCAGCAGATCCCCGAGCGGGGTCACCTCGCGGTGCGCCGGGTGGCCCGCGTGGGCGAGCAGGGCCACGCGCAGCGACTCCCGCAGCTCCCGCGCCCCGGGCACGTCCGCCTCGGCCAGCCCGAAGCGCGCCCGGCCCTCCGCCGTGTCCAGCGAGTCCGCGCCCGACTCCAGGTCCAGCGTGTTGACCAGGGACTCGACCAGGTCCAGACCCCCGGGGGCGGGCGATCTCTCACTCATGGCTGCACGCTATCTCTCGCTTCCACAATCCCGTTGCGACGTTACCTCCAATGCTGGAGTATGAGGTAACGACGTTACCGGTTGACGCCCTCAGCAGGTAACCGAGCCTTCAAGGAGGAAGTCATGGCCATCGCCGAACTGGGTGCCGTCGTCCTGGACTGTCCCGACCCCCGCACACTCGCCGACTTCTACCGGCGCGTGCTCGGCGGCAGCGTGGAGGGCGACGGGGAGTGGGTGGACCTGAAGGTGCCCGGCGGACGGACGCTGGCGTTCCAGGCCGCCCCCGGGTTCGTACCGCCGCAGTGGCCCGCGCCCGATCACTCGCAGCAGTTCCACCTCGACCTGACCGTCAAGGACCTGGACGCGGCCGAGGAAGGGGTGCTGGCGCTGGGCGCGAAGCCGCTGGACGTCGAGGACCGCTCGCGCAGCTTCCGGGTTTACGCGGATCCGGCGGGGCACCCTTTCTGTCTGTGCGCCTGCTGAGCACCTCGTACCCACCGGGAGGACCCCATGGCACCCGTCGCCCGCCTGCGCAACGTCGTCATCGACTGCCCCGACGCACGAGCTCTCGCCCGCTTCTACGCCGATGTCGGCGGCGGCACACCGCAGGACGACGACCCCGAATGGGTCGTGCTCCAGCTGCCGGACGGGCCGCGGCTGGCCTTCCAGCCGGCGCCGGGATACACCCCGCCTCAGTGGCCGCGGGCCGACCTCAACTCCCAGCAGTTCCACCTCGACTTCGACGCCGGGTCCACCTGGGAGGAGATCGAGGCGGCCCAGGAGAAGGTGCTGGCGCTGGGTGCGCGGTTGCTGCACGCGGAGGACAAGGAGGACTTCCGGGTGTACGCCGATCCGGCAGGGCATCCGTTCTGCCTCTGCCGGATCGAGCACTCCTGAGCGAGCGCGCTGTGACGCCTACCCGTCCAGCTCGGCGATCTTCGCCGTCGAAGGCGCCCGGCGTCGCTGCGCCTCCCGCGCCGTGAAGTCGGCCTCGCGCAGCACACGCTGGACGTTGCCCCAGGTCAGCAGCGCGATCTCGGCCTCGGGCCAGCCCCGGCGCAACAGCTCGGCGACGAGGTGCGGATAGCAGGAGGCGTCGGTGAGGTCCTGCGGGTGGGCGGCGCCGGCGTCGTAGGTGCCGGACAGGCCGACGCACTGCGGGCCCGCGACCTCACGGACGTGGTCGAGATGGTCGGCGACGTCCCGGACGGACGGGCCGGTCTGCTCGGCGGTGAGCGGCACCATGCACAGGCCCCCTGCGGCGCCCAGCTCGGCGAGCAGGTCGTCGGGGAGGTTGGCCGGGTGGGGGCGCAGGGCGCGGGCGGCGGAGCGGGCGCACAGGACCGGCGCCTTGGAGACCGCGAACGCCCGGCGCGCGGTGTCCGCGGAGGCGCCGGAGAGGTCGGCCAGCACACCGAGCCGGTTCATCTCGCGCAGCACCTCCTCGCCGAACCGGGTCAGCCCCGCCTCGCTCGCCCAGGACACGCCGGACAGTGTGAGGGCGCGCAGCCCGAGCCCGTGCAGCGAGCGCAGGATGCCGAGCGAGTCACCGAGCGCGGCGGCTCCGGCCGGGCCCGGCAGCACGGCGACGCGACCGCTGTGGCGTACGTCGGTTATCTGCCCCGGGGTCTCGGCGAGGCGCAGCCCCTCGGGGTGCGCCCGTACGACGGTCTTCACCAGGTCCAGCTGCTCCAGCGTGGCACCGACGGCCCGGTCCCCGGCCAGTCCGTCGGGCAGGTGCAGCGCCCAGAACAGCGCGCCGACGTGGCCCTCGCGCATCCGAGGCACATCGGTGTCGACGGCGCTCTCGCCGAGCTCCAGGTCGAACCAGGGCAGCCGGCGCAGCGCCCACGGCAGCCCGCTGTAGCCGTCGGCGACAGGGTGGGCGGCGAGTAGGGCGTGGGCGTGGGCCAGGAGATCCGCGTCGGGATCGGCCTCGGGGCCGGTGACGCTGTCGTACGGCTTCCCGGGAAACGGGTCGGGCAGGTCACCGAGTTCGTCGACCGCGGTGCCGGGGTCCAGGTCGTCCCTGAGGTCAGCCATGACGGCCTCCGTACGTGATCGGCGTCCTGATCAAGCAGTACGGTTCACCGTCGCACGGACCCGAAGGGGCGTCCTGGTGGGCGATCCGTTCGGGGGTACGGCGCCGCCGGCGGCATGGAACGGGGCGTTCGGGGGTAGCCGCGGTCGATTGATGTACACGGGCGGGGCGACCGGCCGCACCGGCTGCCCCGCCCTCGGCGATCAGCCGTCCAGTGCCTCGATGGTCGCGTTGGACGGGCCCCGCGTCGTCTGGAGGTCGCGGGCCACGTCCTCCGCCGCGCCCAGCACCCGTACCGCGTTCTGCCAGGTCAGCTTGGCCAGGTCGGTCTTCGACCAGCCGCGGTCCAGCAGTTCGGCGATCAGGTTGGGGTAGCCGGAGACGTCGCCGAGGCCGTCCGGGGTGAAGGCGGTGCCGTCGTAGTCGCCGCCGATGCCGAGGTGGTCGACGCCGACGACCTCGCGCATGTGGTCCAGATGGTCGGCGACCGTGGACACCGTGGCGATGGGGCGCGGGATGCGCTCCTCGAAGGCGCGGTGCACCTTCATCGCCTCGGCGGTGGTGTCGAGGTGGTGGAAGCCGTGCGCGCGCATGTTCTCGTCGGCCGCGGCCGTCCAGTCGACCGCCGCCTGGAGCACGAACTTCGGCACGAACGTCACCATCGCGATGCCGCCGTTGCCGGGGAGGCGTTGAAGGATGGCGTCCGGGATGTTGCGCGGGTGGTCACACACGGCTCGGGACGAGGAGTGCGAGAAGATCACCGGCGCGGCGGAGGTGTCGAGCGCGTCGCTCATGGTCGTGGCCGCCACATGCGAGAGGTCCACGAGCATGCCCGCGCGGTTCATCTCCCGGACCACCTCGCGGCCGAAGGCCGACAGGCCGCCCACCCCGGGCTCGTCCGTCGCCGAGTCCGCCCACGCGATGTTGTCGTTGTGGGTGAGGGTCATGTAGCGGACGCCGAGCGCGTACAACGCGCGCAGCGTGGCGAGGGAGTCGGCGATGGAGTGGCCGCCCTCGGCGCCCATGAGGGAGGCGATACGGCCCTCCGAGCGTGCGGCCTCCATGTCGGCCGCCGTCAGCGCCGGGCGCAGGTCGTTCGGGTATCGCGCCAGCAACTGCCGTACACAGTCGATCTGTTCGAGCGTGGCGCTGACCGCCTTGTCACCGGCGTAGTCCGAGCGGACGAACACCGACCAGAACTGCGCGCCCACGCCGCCCTCGCGCAGCCGGGGGATGTCGGTGTGCAGATGGGCGCCCTGGTCGCCGGCGATGTCGCGGGCGTCGAGGTCATAGCGGACCTGTTCGCGCAGGGCCCAGGGGAGGTCGTTGTGGCCGTCGACGACGGGGAACTCACGCAGCAGTTCCCGGGCTGCCTCCAGCGAGGCGGAGGTCATCGTCGTCACTTCCCCGTGCCGAAGCCGAAGCCGCCCGCGCCCTCTACCTTGGCGCGCAGCCGCTTGCCCTTCTCGGTCGCCTGGTCGTTCAGGTCCTGCTGGAACTCCCGCATCCGCTGCCGCAGGTCCTCGTCGTGGGTGGCGAGGATGCGGGCGGCGAGCAGACCGGCGTTGCGCGCGCCGGCGACCGAGACGGTGGCCACGGGCACACCGGCCGGCATCTGCACGATGGAGAGCAGGGAGTCCATGCCGTCGAGGTACTTCAGCGGGACGGGCACGCCGATCACCGGCAGCGGGGTGACCGAGGCGAGCATGCCGGGCAGATGGGCGGCGCCGCCGGCACCGGCGATGATCACCTTCAGCCCGCGCTCGGCCGCCTGCTCGCCGTACGTGACCATCTCACGCGGCATGCGGTGCGCGGAGACGACGTCGACCTCGTAGTCGATCTCGAACTCGTCGAGGGCCTGGGCGGCGGCCTCCATGACGGACCAGTCGCTGTCCGACCCCATGACGATGCCAACAACGGGGCTCATTCGGTGATCGTGCCTCTCAGGTAGCCGGCAGCGTGACGGGCGCGCTCCAGCACGTCGTCGAGGTCGTCGCCGTAGGTGTTGACGTGGCCCACCTTGCGGCCGGGTTTCACGTCCTTGCCATACATGTGGATCTTGAGCTGGGGGTCGCGGGCCATGCAGTGCAGGTACGCGGAGTACATGTCGGGGTAGTCGCCGCCGAGGACGTTGACCATGACCGTCCACTTCGCGCGCGGGCGCGGGTCGCCGAGGGGGAGGTCGAGGACGGCCCTGACATGGTTGGCGAACTGCGAGGTAATGGCGCCGTCCTGGGTCCAGTGGCCCGAGTTGTGCGGGCGCATCGCCAGTTCGTTGACGAGGATGCGGCCGTCGCGGGTCTGGAACAGCTCGACCGCGAGGTGCCCGACGACGCCGAGTTCCTTGGCGATGGTCAGGGCCATCTCCTCGGCCTTCAGGGCCAGGGTCCGGTCGAGGTCGGGGGCCGGGGCGATGACCGTGTCACAGACGCCGTTGACCTGCCGGGACTCGACCACGGGGTACGCCACTGCCTGGCCGTGCGGGGAGCGTACGACGTTCGCCGCGAGCTCCCGTACGAAGTCGACCTTCTCCTCGGCGAGGACCGGGACGCCGGCGCGGAACGGCTCGGCGGCCTCCTCGGCGGAGTCGACCACCCAGACGCCCTTGCCGTCGTAGCCGCCGCGGACGGTCTTCAGGACGACCGGGAAGCCGTCGCCCTCGTCGCCTTCGGACAGGCCTTCCGCCGCGAAGGCGACCACGTCCTGTGGATCGGTCACGATGCGGTGCCGAGGGCACGGCACGCCGATCGCGTCGAGTTTCGCGCGCATCACGCCCTTGTCCTGGGCGTGCACGAGCGCGTCGGGGCCGGGGCGTACGGGGATGCCGTCCGCCTCCAGGGCCCTGAGGTGCTCGGTGGGCACGTGTTCGTGATCGAAGGTGATCACATCGCACCCACGGGCGAATTCGCGCAGCGTGTCGAGGTCGCGGTAGTCGCCGATGACGACATCGCCTACGACCTGCGCCGCGGAATCCTGCGGGGTGTCACTGAGAAGCTTGAATTTGATGCCCAACGGGATGCCCGACTCGTGTGTCATACGAGCGAGCTGACCCCCGCCGACCATGCCGACTACCGGGAACGTCACGCCCCTAGGGTATCGGCCACCGCGGGGCGAGCCTCTTACCGGACTTTTCCGGGGCTCTTCCCCGCCCCATGGGCTCGCGCACAGGCAATCGCCAAGAGGGGTGGTTAGCATGGGCTGGGTTGACGAAACCGACCGTCGAACGACGGACAAAGCGACCGACAAATCGACCGACAGGAGCCTTCACGACCATGGGACGTGGTTCCTCGGGGCTTCAAGTGGCGCCTCCAGTAGCGCGCAGTGCCGTACGGCAGCGGTTCGACCGGCTGGTGCGTGAGGTCGCCAAGTTCGGTGCGGTGGGGGGAGCCGGGCTGCTGGTCAACCTCCTCGTGTTCAACCTGGTGCGGCATGTCACCGACCTTCAGGTGGTGCGGGCGAGTGTCATCGCCACGGTCGTCGCGATCGTCTTCAACTACGTCGGGTTCCGTTACTTCACGTACCGGGATCGCGACAAGGGCCGCCGTACGAAGGAACTGAGCCTGTTTCTGCTGTTCAGCGTGGTGGGCCTGGTGATCGAGAACGGTGTGCTGTACGCGGCGACGTACGGGTTCGGGTGGGACAGCCCGCTGCAGAGCAACATCTTCAAGTTCCTCGGCATCGGTATCGCGACGCTGTTCCGGTTCTGGTCGTACCGCACGTGGGTGTTCCGGGCGCTGCCTGTGGAGGGGCCGGCGCCGGCCGCGGAATCGTTCCTTGAGCGCAGGGCTGCGGCGCGGGAGGCGAGGGTTGGGCAGCGGGTGGGCTGACGCGGTCCGGGGAGTCTCGCCCCCGCCGCCCCTACCCGTCCCGTCCTCCAGGGGCTCCGCCCCCTCACCCCCGCTGGGGCTGCCGCCCCAGACCCCGCGCCGGCCCCGAACGGGCCTCGTCCTCAAACACCGGACCGGCTGAGATACACGAACCGGCGCCGAAAGGGACCGTGGCGACATCAGCCTGGCTGGCACCGAAAAGGACCGTCCGCAGCATGAACGGCCCCAGCGGGTGGGTGGGGGCTCGGGACGGCGGGAGCTCGTCGTCGGACGACGGACCAGCTGAGACGCATGGCCCGCACCGAAAGGGACCGTCCGCAGCATGAACGGCCCCAGCGTGTGGGTGGGGGCTCGGGACGGCGGGAGCTCGTCGTCGGACGACGGACCAGCTGAGACGCATGGCCCGCACCGAAAGGGACCGTCCGCAGCATGAACGGCCCCAGCGTGTGGGTGGGGGCTCGGGACGGCGGGAGCTCGTCGTCGGACGACGGACCAGCTGAGACGCATGGCCCGCACCGAAAGGGACCGTCCACAGCATGAGCGGCCCCAGCGGGTGGATGGGGGCTCGGGACGGCGGGAGCTTGTCCTCGGACGACGGACCAGCTGAGACGCCTGGACCAGCACCGAAAGCGGCCATCCGCAGCGTGAACGGCCCCGACGGGCCGGTGGGGGCTCGGGATGGTGAGAGCTCGTCCTCAGACGACACCGGACCCAATGAGATGCATGGCCGGCGCCGAAATGGACCGTCCGCAGCATGAGCGGCCCCAGCGGGTGGGTGGGGCTTGGGATAGCCCGGCCTCGTCCTCGGACGATGGACCAGCACCGGAAAGGACCGTCCGCAGCATGAGCGGCCCCAGCGGGTGGGTGGGGGCTCGGGACGGCGGGTGCTTGTCCTTGGATGACACCGGACCGACTGAGATGCATGGCCGGCGCCGAAAAGGACCGTCCGCAGTATGAACCGCCCCGGTGAGGGGGCGGGGGCATCCGCAGCGGACGGATCGGGTTGGCTGGATCGGTGGTGAGAGGAAGCCCCGGGATCCCTACCTGACCATCGGGCCCGACTCCTGTGTCTTCTTCGGGGGCTGGGTGCGGGACAGGAACAGGGCGATGACCGGGGGCTTTGTCTGGAGCATCTCCAGGCGGCCGCCGTCCGCCTCCGCCAGGTCCCGGGCCACCGCCAGGCCGATGCCCGTGGAGTTGCGGCCGCTGATGGCGCGTTCGAAGATGCGGGCGCCCAGGTCGGCCGGGATGCCGGGGCCCTCGTCGGTGACCTCGATGACCGCCTGGTTGCCGGTGACGCGGGTGCGCAGGGCGACCGTGCCGCCGCCGTGCATGAGGGAGTTCTCGATCAGGGCCGCCAGGACCTGGGCCACCGCGCCCGGGGTGCCCACCGCCTGGAGGTGGCGCTTGCCCGAGCTCACGATCGCCCTGCCCACACTGCGGTACGCCGGGCGCCACTCCGCCAGCTGCTGCTGGATGACCTCGTCGAGGTCGAAGGTGACGGCGGAGCCGGTGCGTGGGTCGCGGGAGTTGGTGAGCAGGCGTTGTACGACGTCGGTGAGGCGCTCCACCTGCGTCAGGGCGATGGTCGCCTCGTCCTTCACCGTGTCCAGATCGTCGGTGAGGGTGATCTCCTCCAGCCGCATGGAGAGGGCCGTGAGGGGCGTCCGGAGCTGGTGCGAGGCGTCCGCGGCGAGACGCCGTTCCGCCGTCAGCATGCGGGCGATGCGTTCGGCCGAGGAGTCCAGCACGTCCGCCACCCGGTCCAGCTCCGGGACGCCGTACCGCTTGTGCCGGGGGCGCGGGTCGCCCGAGCCGAGACGTTCCGCCGTCTCCGCGAGGTCGGTGAGGGGGGAGGCCAGCCGGTTCGCCTGGCGTACCGCCAGCAGTACCGCCGCGATCACCGCCAGCAGCGCCACCGCCGCGATGATCAGCAGCGTACGGCCGACCTCCCGCGTCACCGACGAGCGCGGCTCCTGCACGGTGACCGTCTCGCCCTCGCCGGTCTCGGTGGCGCTGATGACGTCACCGGTCGGCTTGCGGCCCACCTCGATCACGGGCTGCCCGGGGATACGGATCTCGGCGTAACGATCCCCCTGGATCTGCTCCCGCAGCACGGACGCGTCCACGGTCTCGTCGCCGAGCAGCCGGCTGTCCACGATGCTGGCGAGGCGCACGGCCTCGGTGTCCACCCGCTCCTGCGCGGTGTTGGTGATCGTCCGTGTCTCGACGATCACCAGTGACACGCCGAAGACGGCGATCACGACGAGAACCACGGCGAGGGTGGACTGGATCAGTCGGCGGCGCATGTCCTGTTACTTATCCGTATGGCCCCGAAGGCTCAGCTCTTCTCGAAGCGGAAGCCGACGCCCCGCACGGTCGCGATGTAGCGGGGGTTCGCCGCGTCGTCGCCCAGCTTCTTGCGCAGCCAGGAGATGTGCATGTCGAGCGTCTTGGTCGACGACCACCAGGTGGTGTCCCAGACCTCGCGCATCAGCTGATCCCGGGTGACCACCCGCCCGGCGTCCCGCACCAGCACCCGCAGCAGGTCGAACTCCTTCGCCGTGAGCTGGAGTTCCTCGTCGCCCATCCACGCCCGGTGCGACTCGACGTCGATCCGCACCCCGTGCGTGGCCGGCGGCTGCTGCGGCTCCGCCGCCCCGCGCCGCAGCAGGGCCCGGACCCGGGCGAGCAGCTCGGCGAGCCGGAACGGCTTGGTGACGTAGTCGTCGGCACCCGCGTCCAGGCCGACCACGGTGTCCACCTCGTCGGCACGCGCGGTCAGGATGAGGATCGGCACGGCGTGACCGTCGGCACGCAGCCGACGGGCCACCTCCAGACCGTCCATGCCGGGCAGGCCGAGGTCCAGCACGACGAGGTCGATGCCGCCCTGCATCCCTGCGTCGAGCGCGGTGGGGCCGTCCTCACGGACCTCGACCTCGTACCCCTCCCGGCGCAGTGCGCGGGCCAGCGGCTCGGAAATGGACGCGTCGTCCTCGGCGAGCAGTACTCGGGTCATGAGCTGATGGTAGTCCGCCCATGACAAGAGCTGGAGTGTGATCGGAAGCCCGGATTCTCACCGGCCCTTGGCGGGACTCTTACCTTCGGATGCCGTGGTACAGACCTATGCCGATGAGGTGCGATCCTGGAAAGGACCTTGGAAAGGGTGCCCGCGGTTCCCTCGACACCTGTGATCCCGGTCTCAAGTCCTTCCATATCCGGCAGTGTCCTGACGTATGGTGAATCTACGCCCGTAGCACTACGGGGACCTTCGGCGCACTTGACGCCGAGGGTCTCTTTTGTGTGCGGACCGGTGCTCACCGGTCCGCAGAGCAATGACCTGTGGCCGGGCCCCCGAAGGCGGGGGCGTGGATCCCGGCGGTCGCCGTCCCCCGCTTCGTGACCCGGAGCGGACCTCCCCCCGGGCGTGGGACGGACGGCCGTGTCCGCCGGTGCCGGCCGCCCCCACCGGGCGCGTGACCGTTCGACATCGGTGCGCGTCCCGACCAGCAAGGAACGACCATGGCGTCCAGCCTGACGAAGGACTCGGCCCGACCGGGCACCCCCGGCACCGAGCGCACCTTCTTCGGCCACCCCCGCGGACTGGCCACTCTCTTCATGACCGAGATGTGGGAGCGTTTCTCCTACTACGGCATGAGGGCTCTGCTCCCGCTGTACCTCGTCGCTCCGGGCGGCCTGAATCTCAACGCGGGGACGGCTACCGCGATCTACGCGGTGTATGTGTCGCTGGTGTACCTGCTCGCCATGCCCGGCGGCTGGTTCGGCGACCGCGTCTGGGGTCCGCGCAAGACCGTCGCCATCGCGGGCGGCATCATCATGCTCGGCCACCTCACCCTGGCCCTGCCCACCTCCGGCACCTTCTACGCCGGTCTGGGTCTCGTCGCCATCGGTTCGGGTCTGTTGAAGGCCAACATCTCCACGATGGTCGGCCACCTCTACGACGGACCGGACGACCCGCGCCGCGACGGTGGCTTCACCGTCTTCTACATGGGCATCAACCTCGGTGCCTTCGCGGCCCCGCTGGTCATCGGCACCGTCGGTGAGAACGTCAACTGGCACCTGGGCTTCGCGCTCGCCGCGCTCGGCATGGCGCTGGGTCTGGTCCAGTTCCTGATCGGCTCCCGCCACCTGGCCGACCGCTCCAGCGTCGTCCCGACGCCGCTGTCCGCCGAGGAGAAGACCTCGACGCTGCGCAAGGCTGCGATCTGGGCCGGTATCGCGGTCGTCTTCTACGCGATCGTCGGCATCTCCGGCTCCTACACCCTGAACTGGATCCTCATCCCGCTGACCCTGCTCGGCGTGATCATCCCGACCCTGGTTCTGGTCCGCATCAAGCGCGACAAGGACCTGGACCGCTCCGAGCAGTCGAAGATGTCCGCGTACATCTGGTTCTTCGTGGCCGCGGCCGTCTTCTGGATGATCTACGACCAGGGCGGCTCGACCCTGTCGATCTTCGCCGACGGCTCGGCCGAGAACAGCGTCCTCGGCTGGGAGTTCCCGGTCTCCTGGTACCAGTCGGTCAACCCGGTCCTGATCATGGCGCTGGCCCCGGTCTTCGCCTGGTTCTGGCTCTCGCTGAACCGGCGGGGCAAGGAGCCCAGCACGATCGTGAAGTTCGGCTCGGGTCTGGTCCTGGTCGGCGCGTCCTTCTTCCTCTTCCTGGCCCCGCTGTCGATCGCCGAGGGCGGTCACAAGGCGGCCGCGATGTGGCTGGTGGCGATCTACTTCGTCCAGACCATCGGTGAGCTGCTGCTCTCCCCGGTGGGTCTGTCGGTCACGACGAAGATGGCGCCCGCGAAGTACGCCTCGCAGATGATGGGCGTCTGGTTCCTGGCCGTCACCGCGGGCGACTCCGTCACCGCGCTCCTGTCCAACCCGGCCGTCGGCGGTGTCAACCTCGACAAGAGGGGCTTCGTCGCCCTCGAGGCCGCGCTCGCCGTCCTCGCCGGTATCGCCGTCTGGATGTACCGCAAGAAGGTCAAGGCGCTCATGGGCGACGTGCGCTAGCGCCGCGCCGCTCGAGCCGAACGGGGCCGTTGCACCCACGTGGGTGTGACGGCCCCGTTCGCTTTGCCACGGTGCGCGGTTCCCCGCGCCCCAGAGAAACACACGTGGGTCAGCGCATCCTCCGCCGCGGCATGAACGTGAACACCGCTCCCCCCAGCAACAGCGCCGTCCCCGCGACCAGACCCAGCGCCTTCAGCGACCCGCGGTCCTCGGCGCCCGTCGCCGCCAGGCCGCCGTCCGTCGACGAGCCGCCCGCGGAGCCTCCCGCCGAGCCGCCGGTCGAGCCGCCGCCGGACGCGCCGCCGGGCTGCTCGCTGGTGTCCAGGGTCAGGGAGACCTCCGACTTGGCGGGCGTGCAGGTCGTCGTCGTGCCCAGGGCCTTGATGGTCAGGACACCCGGGGAGAGGGTCGACTCGCCGCTCGCGCCCGGCTTGTACGTGCCCGTGAGGTCGGGGATCTCTATCGGCTCGCCCGACTTGATGTCCTCGGAGTTGGTCGGGCCCTCGACATGGACCGTGCCCTTGTCGGCGCCGCCCAGCACGACCTCCATCGACGGCTTGACCGAGTCCTTGGGGATGTCGGCGGGAGAGTCCATCACCGACTTCTTGAACTGGACCGTCAGGTCGAAGCTGCCGCCGTTCTTCTTGGCGTCGATCTGGACCGGCGAGGTCGCCTCCTTGTCGCCGATGGGCGTCTTGCACGCGTACGGGACCTGGACCTCCTTGCCCGTGAAGTCGCTCTGGCCGCCGCCCCCGCCGCCACCGGTGCTCGAACCGCCCGCGTCCCCGCCGGTCTCGCTCTCACTCGGCGTAGGAGCCGGGCTCGACGGACCCGTCGGCAGATCGGTCGGCACACCCGTGGGGAGCGTCGGGACCACCGTCGGCAGCCCTCCCGTCGTACCGCCCGAACTCCCGCCCCCGTCGGTCACCTTGATCGTCGCCGCCGGCTTCACCGTCTCCTTCGGCGAGCACTTGGTGTCCGTGGAGATCGGCTTGTTGACGTTGATGTTGTACGCGTCCGGCGCGAGCGTCACCTCGCCCGGTGCCGTCAGCTTCAGCTTGCCCTTCATGTCGGACAGCTTCATGTCGGTGTTCTTCGGGATCGGCGGGTTCTCCCGGGGCCCCTGCATGGCGATGTCCGCCGTCTGCGCGCCGGCCGCCTTCAGAGTTCCGGTCGGCTGGACCGTGTTCGCCTCCAGGTCGAGGATGTTCGGGTTCTTGGACGCCGCCTGGACGAACTTCCAGACGATCTCCACCTCGTCGCCGACCTTCGCCTCGGCGGGCGCGGTGATCTCCACCTTCGTGGTGCCCTGGACCGGCGGCAGCCCGGAGATGGCGGGCGGGATGCACTCGGTCGCGTACGACACCTCGGCCGCCTGCGCGGGCGCCGCGGCCACGCCGAGCAGCACGCCCGCGCCGCCGAGCATCAGGGCGGCGCCCGCCGCGGTCGCTCTCCGGGGGCGTACCGGTATGACTCTCCTTGGCTTGCTCACGGGGGTCCCTTCCTCGTGGGGGTCGTAGGACTCGTCGTGCTGTCGTCGTGCGGTGCGGAGAGCCGACCGGCCGTGCCCGGATCGCTGTCCGGGGCGAACCACGGCAGGGTCGAGGAGGGCGAGGCGGCGTGCCTCGCCTCTTCCCGGGGCCTCAACCCCGGAAGACGTAGGGCGGCTTCGGGCAGCCGGAAGCCTCGGCGGCGGGCCGTCCGCCGCGGCCGTACCCGGTCCACCACCGCCATCCCGACGCGGAACACCGCCGCCGGTACGACCAGGCAGACCAGGATCCAGAACAGCGTCACGCCCCAGGGCCGGCCCACGCCCCAGGGCTGTTCGGCCAGCACCTTGCCGCCGTACTTCAGGGAGACGGTGTAGTCGCCGTGCGCCGCGGCGGCGAGCTCCACGGGCAGCTCGATCCGCGCCTTCTTCCCCGGCCGGATCGTGCCGCGCCACTGCTGTTCCTCCCACTGCGGGGCGAACACGCCGTGGGAGGTGCCGACTTGGAAGACGGGGTTACGGACGGCGGAGGTGCCGACGTTGCCGACGGTGAAGACGAGCGTCCGTGCCGGCGGCGCGCCGAACCAGGTGAGCAGGCCGCTGGAGCCGTCCAGCCGTGTATCCGTGAGGACCGACAGACGTCCGCCGGTCGGCTCCGCGGGCAGCGGCTCGACTGCGTGCCCGGCGACCTGGAAGATCGCGTCGGCCTCGGCCTTCGCACCGGTCACCGTCGCCACATGCACCACGCACGGGCACGGCACGGGCGGCTCGGCCACCGGCAGTTTCCGGCTGAAGCGGCCCTCGGCGTCCGTCGTCACGGCCCTGCCGTCCGCGTTGGCACAGGAGTTGGTGCCTCCCGTCACACCGGTCGAGGGCACGGACTGGCCGCAGACCAGGATCATCAGCAGGGCGCGCGGCCGCCAGCCACCGCCGGTCACGGTGATCGAACCGCCCGTACCCGCCTGGGACTTGGACAGCTTCACGGTGGGCGGCCCGTCCGCCGCCGAAGCGCTCCCGGCCGCCGTCGGCGACAGCAGCGCCAGCACGGCCAGCAACGCCGCGATCCGCACCCTGGCGCTCACGTCCCCGCTCCCGTCAACTCGGCCTCGCGCAACGGCCGTTCGGCTTCGACCGGCCCGCCGCCGTACGGCTTACGGCGCCTTCGACGGCGTACGGCGAACAAGGCGCCCGCGGCCGCCAGTGCCCCCGCGACACCCGCCGCCCCACTCCACGGCACAAACCTCACCGAGGTCTCCGCCGTGTCGCTCGCGCCGCCCGCCGCCGTCACCGTCAGCCGCACGTCGACCGCGTCGAGTGCGGGCCGGTCGGGCCATGGCTCGGTGAGCTCGGTGCGGCTGCCCGGAGACAGGTCGACGGGGAGGGTGCGCGGGGCGCGGTCCAGGAGGCGGCCGAGGACGCCGTCGGCGCGTACCGCGAGAGTCGGGGCGAGGGGGGTCGTACCGCGGTTGACCAGCTCGTATGTGATGCCCTCGGCGCGCACCGCGACATGCTCGACGGTCAGCGCGGACAGTTCGGGACCGGTGACACGCAGGCGGAGCGGGACGGTCTTGGTGCGGCCGTCGGTGTCACGGGCGACGATCTGGGCGGAGCGGTCACCGGGGGCCGTGCCCGTCGGGACGGTCACCGTGAACGGGACCTCGGCGCGGGTGCGGGCCGGGATCCGCACCCGGCTCTCGGCGAGGGCGATCGGGACGCCGGTGCCGTGCAGGCGTACGGTGACCGGCTCGTCGCCCGGGTTCGTGACGGACACCGTGTCCCGCTGGACCGTCCCGGGCTCGCCCTCGGTGTAGAAGGACGGCCGCCCGCCGCCGGAGGGCGCGACGGACCAGGCCTCGGCGGCGGTCGCCGTGGGGACGATCGCCGACAGCAACAGCAGGGACAGGCACAGGACACGGGCGGCTGACGACATCGGCGGCTCCAGCGGATCGGTGCGTAACGGTCAGCGGCGTACCGTCTGCCCTCGGCGCGTCAGCCACAGCGCGCCCGCCGCGCCCGCGAGCAGGACCGTGCCGCCGAGGGTGCCGAGGGCGACGGCCGAGTCCTCGGGGCCGGTCTGCGGAAGCTCGGCGCCGGAGTCGGAGCCGCTCTGGCCGGTGCCGCCGGCGCCGGACGCCGCCGTCACATCGAGGGTCAGCGACGGTCCGGGGCTGTTGGTGGGCGTGCAGGTGGTGGTCGTGCCCAGGGCCTTGATGGTGAGGACGCCCGCGGTGAAGGTGACCTTGCCGGTCTTCTTCGGGGTGTACGTACCCGTCAAGTCATTGATCTTGATGGGGGTGTTGGCGGGGATCGCCTCCTGGTTGGCCGGGCCGGTCACGCTCAGGGTGCCGCTGTCGGCGCCGCCCAGCTTGATGGTGGCGCTCGGTTTCATCGCGCCCTTGCCCAGTTCGACCGGGCTGGACGAGACGCCCTTCTGCCACGACATGGTGATCTTGTAGTTGCCGCCGCTCTCGACGCCCTTGATGTCGATGGGCGAGACGGCACTCTTGTCGCCGATCGGCGTCTTGCAGGCGTAGTTGACGTCGACGACCTCGGCCCGGGCCGCTGGGGCGGCCACCAGCACCGCCGATCCGGCCAGGGCCGCGACGGTCGCGAGCGCGGCGGTTCGCTTCTGCTTCGACACGGTCCCCTCATTCCTGACGGCACATCAGATCGGCCGTCAAGGTACGCCCGGGGCCTTGAGGAGGGAAGACACAGCGCACGCCGGAGTTGTGACGATCCGGCGTGCGCATGGAGGGATTCGAGTGGAGAGCAGAGCCCTCAGGGTGACCCTGGGTAACACCGGGTCAGACCGGGCGCAGCACCTCGGGAAGCCCCCACCGCCGCAGCACCTCCGGCACGGCGACCGTCCCGTCCGCCCGCTGGTGCTGCTCCAGGATCGCGGGCAGCAGCCGGCTGGTGGCGAGACCCGAGGCGTTGAGGGTGTGGACGTAGGCCGCTCTGCCGCCGGCGGCCGGGCGGTACCGGATGCCGCCGCGCCGCGCCTGGTAGGCGCGGGCGTTCGACACCGAGCTGACCTCGGCGTACCCGCCCAGGCTGGGCAGCCAGACCTCCACGTCGTAGGTCCTGGCCTGCGCCGGGCTGGTGTCCCCGGCGGCGAGCTTGGTGACGCGATAGTGGAGGCCGAGCCCGGCGACCAACTCCTCCGCGCGGGCGAGCAGTTCGAGGTGCGCGGCGTCCGAGTCCTCCGGCCGGGCGAACTGGAACAGCTCCACCTTGTTGAACTGGTGCCCGCGCAGCGTCCCGCGCTCCGCCGTGCGGTGGCTGCCGCTCTCCCTGCGGTAACAGGGCGTGTAGGCGACGTACCGGCGCGGCAGCTCCCGCTCGTCGAGCGTCTCGCCGCGATGGAGGTTGACCAGGGCGGTCTCGGCGGTCGGCAGCAGGAAGTGTTCGTCCACCCGGAAGACCTCGTCGGCGAACTTGGGGAACTGCCCCGCCGTGTACCCGGCCTCGTACGTCAGCAGGTGCGGCGGCAGCACGAACTCGTAGCCCGCGCGCCGGTGTGCGTCCAGGAAGTGGTTGAGCAGCGCCCACTCCAGGGCGGCGCCCTCGCCGCGGTAGATCCAGTAGCCGTTGCCGGCGAGGGCGGTGCCTCGCTCGTAGTCGATCAGTCCCAGGTCCCGGGCGAGCCCGACATGGTCGCGGGCCGGGAAGGCGAAGGCGGGCGGGTCCCCGACGGCCCGTACGACCTCGTTGTTCTCCTTGCCGCCGGCCACCACGTCGTCGTCCGGGAGGTTGGGCAGCGCGTCGAGGAACTCCTGATGCCGGGCGGCGAGCCGGGCCAGGTCCTCCTCCGCCTCGGTGAGCCGGTCGGTCAGGTCCCTGGCCTCGGCCCGCAGCTCGTCCGCGGGGGCGTCCGTACGACGTCGTACGGCGATCTCGGCCGAAATCCGCCGCCGCTCGCCGCGCAGCCGCTCCACGGCCGTGCGAGCCTCGCGGAAGGCGGCGTCCAGCGCGAGGAAGCCCGGGATGTCGGGGTCGACGGCGCGCTTGCGCAGAGCGTCGCGGACCTGGTCGGGATGGTTTCGGATGAGGGTGACGTCGAGCATGATGCGCGTGCTCCGTCCGGTCGGCCGAAGCGGCGGGCGCCGCCCCGGGGTGATCCCTCGGGGCGTGGGCGAGAGGGTGCTCGCGGTGCCACCACGCCTTCATCGGCGTACGACGGCTGTGCGGCCGTACGACGATCTCGTTCTGGCCCGATGACGGGGGCCGGCCGGCGGGGCATTGCCTCCCCGCACTCGGGAGGGGATTCACGTCGGGGCGCGAGGCCGCCTTCACAGCGGGTGGCGGCTCTCTCGGCTCGCGGGGCCCGGGCTACTCGTCTCCGTCAGCGCGTTGCGACGAGCGTAGAGCGCGTCTTCGACCGGCGGAAACGATTTACGCCGGGGCGCCCAGCTCCGCCCACACCGTCTTGCCCGCGAGCCCCGGCTGCCGCACGACCCCCCAGTCCAGGCAGAGCCGCTGCACGATGAACATGCCGTGGCCACCGGGGCGCCCCGCGCGGTGCGGGGTGCGGGGGGCCGGCTGGCCGTTGCCCTTGTCGGAGACCTCGATACGGATCACCTTGTTGTCGCAGGCGATCCACATCTCGTCCGGTCCCTCGGCGTGCAGACAGGCATTGGTGACCAGCTCGGAGACGACCAGCAGCACATCCTCGGCGGCGGCCCGCTGGTCGGCGGTGGCGGCGGGCAGCCAGCCCCACGCGTACAGCGCCTGACGGGCGAAGTCACGGGCGAGCGGGACGACCCCGCTCTGGCCCTCGAAGTCCAGGCGGCGGACCTGGCGCGCCGCCGCCGCGGCGGCGGTCGCCGCCGCGGTGGGCTGCTCGGGCCTGAGGGACGGCACGGCGCCCCCGGCGGACGTTCCCGCCGCCGACGCGCCCCGTCCGGCGGCCCCCGCCCCTGGCACGCCCCCCTCGGACGCCCCGGAAGCGCCGCTGGGCTCAGGGCCGCGGTCGCCCGGCGAGTAAGGCCGGGTGGTGCTCATCAGCGCTTCACCTCACCGATTCACCAGTTCAACATTCACACGATTCACAAGTCAGTACGCAGAGTCAGTACGCCTGTACACGTCCTTGCCTGATAGGTCGGTCACAGTCCCCCACCCCCGGTGGCCGACATCACAGCCGACAGTTCCAGGATGTCTCCTGCCCGACCGGGCCGAGGGAACACCCCCGTATTCGGGCCGAATGATGTGACGTCCGATGCAGGACCGGACGCGAGGGGTCAGCCGGAGCCGTCGGGCTCGTCGGCGAGGGCTGCTTCGAGGGAGTCATGGACCGTGAAGACGGCCTCGGCCCCCGTGATCTCGAACACCCGCGCGACGACGGGCAGCATGCCCGCGAGATGCACCCCGCCACCGGCCGCCTCCGCCTTCAACCGCGCCCCGAGCAGCACATTCAGCCCCGTGGAGTCACAGAACTCGAGCCGCGAGCAGTCGACGACCAGTCGACTGAAGCCTTTGCCGAGGCAGTCCTCCAGTGGCTCACGCAACAAATCGGCGGTGTGGTGATCCAACTCACCCGCCGGGGTCACGACGGCACTGGAGCCCTCTTCCCGCACCTCGACCAGAAGTCGGCCAGACTGTGCGCTGCCGACCGTCCCGCGGTCCATGCCGTCTCTCACTCCCGACGTCGTGGCTGCTGACTGACGTTCTCGAACATTACGCCTTCCCTACGCCCTCCAACACCCGAACATCTACACAGAATCGGACATTTCGGACCGGAGCGCACTTGCGGTGGGCTCAGGAAAGCAGGTAGGGCTAGTAGAGACACGTAACCGACTCGGCTGGCTTGGAGGCGCCGCACACCGCAGTGCACGACAGGCTTCGGCAGCCATATGCCGAGAACGATGGAGGACATCATGTCACCCCGGCTCGACGCATCGCATACCCAGAAAGCGACGTCGGCATCCCACCCGGAACATCTGGATCCCATCGAGCGCAGCAGCGACGTAGGTCCCGAACACGCCTTCGAGCATGGCTTGGGACAGGACGACGCACTCGCCGGGCTTCCGGACATCCCGCCGTACGACGAGGTGGGGCCGGTGGACGCACGGGCCCTGTCCAAGACCCTCTTCGAGCGGCTGGAGTCGCTGGAGGAAGGGACCCACGAGTACTCGTACGTCCGCAACACGCTCGTCGAACTCAACCTCGCGCTGGTCAAGTTCGCCGCCTCCCGCTTCCGCTCGCGCAGCGAGCCGATGGAGGACATCATCCAGGTCGGCACCATCGGCCTGATCAAGGCGATCGACCGCTTCGAGCTCAGCCGTGGCGTGGAGTTCCCCACCTTCGCGATGCCCACCATCATCGGTGAGATCAAGCGCTTCTTCCGCGACACCTCGTGGTCGGTGCGGGTACCGCGCCGGCTTCAGGAACTCCGGCTCGACCTGGCCAAGGCCGGTGACGAGCTGGCCCAGAGGCTCGACCGCGCCCCGACGGTGGCGGAACTGGCCGAGCGCCTGGGCCTGACCAAGGACGAGGTCGTCGAGGGCATGGCGGCGTCGAACGCCTACACCGCCTCCTCGCTGGACGCCCAGCCCGAGGAGGACGACGCCGAGGGCGCGCTGGCCGACCGGATCGGCTACGAGGACCACGGCATCGAGGGCATCGAGTACGTCGAGTCCCTGAAGCCGCTCATCGCCGAACTCCCGCCCCGGGACCGGAAGATCCTCTCCCTGAGGTTCGTCGCGGGCCTGACGCAGTCGGAGATCGGCGAGGAACTCGGCATCTCCCAGATGCATGTCTCGCGACTGCTGTCGCGAACCTTGATCAAGCTCAGAAAGGGGCTGACGATCGAGGAATGACCGGCCGAGGAGCCCCGTCTCCTCCGTGCCGACCTGCACTGTGCCCGGTGCCCCGCCGAATTGGTCGGCCGGGCACCGGGCACAGTGCTTTCGGATCTTTCACCGGTCGCCCATGGGTTACCCACAGAAACCCTTTCCCCATGGCTCCCCTTCCTCCACTATGAGCCGTCATACCCGCCGGTAGGTCAGGACTACGAGCGGGTCGCACGGCTGCAAGGAGGCAGGCGGATGGCTCGGGCCTACGACGGTGGGGCGGGCGGCGGGGAACGCGACCTCGGGATCCACGCGGGCGCGTCCGACGCACGGCTCACCGAACTGCTGCGCGCCGACACGGCCACCGCCTATCCGGCACTCCAGGAACTGCGCGCCCGCCACCACCCGCACGTCCTCGCCTACGCCCGGCTGTGCACCCCGAACGACTCCATGGCACGGCAGTTGGCGGCCCAGGCCTTCACCCTGGCGGCCCGTCAGACGGCGCGCGGTATCGACCCCGGCGTCCCCTGGCGGCACCAACTCCTGCTGCTGACCGCCCGGCTGGCCGGCACCTGGGCGATGGACGAGCGGGCGGCGGGCCTCGACCCGGCACTGCTGCTCGTGCTGAACACGGCCGGCCCCTCCGACCCGGTCCCGCCCATGCTCACGGCGTTCCAGTCCCTGCCGCCGCGCACCCAGGGCCTGATCTGGTACGGGGTCGTGGAGCGGGAGCCGGGGGAACGCACGGCCGCCTTCCTCGGCCTCACCCGCGAGGACGTCACCTACGGCACGGACCCGGCGCTCCAGCAGCTGGCCCGGTCCTGTCTGCGCGCCCGTCTCGCCGCCTCCGACGACCCCGACTGCCTCGACTTCGGCCGCCTCATCGAGGAGTCCGTACGGCCGGACAGCCCCCGCGACAGCGCCGATCTGCACGCCCACATGGCGCGCTGCCCGCACTGCACCACCGCGCACGAGGAGCTGTCCGCGCTGCGCGACACACCGCGCGCCGCGCTGGCGGAGGGGCTGCTCCCGTGGGGCGGTACGGCGTATGCGGCGCGCGGTGCGGAAGAGCGGGAGGCCGGCGGCCGTACCGCGGTGGGCAGTTGGACGCGGGGGCGCGGGCCGCGGGATGGCCGACGGTTGGTGCTGGTGTCGGCGGCGCTCGCAGTGGCGTTGCTGCCGCTGGTGGCGTTCCTGGTGGCGCAGGGCGGCTCGCCGGCGCAGGATCCGGTGGGGGCGGCGAGCACACCGGTGAGCGTGCCGCCGGTGGCGGTGACCGTGACGGCCGCGGTGCCGGCGACGCCGTCGTCGTCCCCCTCGCCATCACCGTCGCCGTCGCCGTCGCGGAGCTCCAAGTCCCCCTCCCCCACGAGGAGTCCGACGCCGACGAGGACGGCAAGGCCGAAGCCGCCGCCCTCCCCCACTCACCCGCCGACCGGCACGTTCGCCCAGGTCGTGAACGTCGACTCGGGCCTGTGCCTGGACGTGGGCGGCGCCTTCTTCAAGGGGACGGATGTCGTCACCGCCCCCTGCGGCTCGTCCAGCACCCAGCGCTGGCGGGTCGACACGGCACGTGGCGTGCTCCAGTCGGCCGCCGATCCCGACTTCTGCCTGGACAGCCGGGGTTCGACGGACCGGGGCGTCGGGATCTGGACCTGCGACTCGGTGGAGGGCCGCAACGGACAGAACCTGAAGTTCGTGGTGGACGGCGACGGGGCGATCCGCCCCGCCATCGATGTCGGGACGGCGGTGACTCCGGACGGTGGGGCCGGGGACGGCTTGTCGCTCCAGCCGTTGGGCGGGGGCTCCGGGCAGCGGTGGCGGGCGGGGGCCTCGTGACCGAGGTGCCCCGCCGTCGCGCCGGGCTCAGACCTCGCGTACGCCGCGCCGCCAGACCTGGCTGACCAGCGGCACACCCGGCCGGTACGCCAGGTGCACATGGCTCGGCGCGTCGAGCACGAGCAGGTCCGCGCGGGCACCCGCAGTGAGACGGCCGATGTCGTCACGGCGCAGTGCCGCCGCGCCGCCGGCCGTGGCCGACCAGAGCGCCTCGTCCGGGGTCATCCCCATGTCCCGTACCGCCAGGGCGATGCAGAACGGGACGGAGGAGGTGAAGGACGAGCCCGGGTTGCAGTCGGTGGACAGCGCCACGGTGGCGCCCGCGTCGAGGAGGCGGCGGGCGTCCGGCCACTCGGCGCGGGTGGAGAACTCGGCGCCGGGGAGGAGGGTGGCGACCGTACGGCTGCCGGCCAGGGCGTCGACGTCCGCGTCCGTGAGGTGGGTGCAGTGGTCGGCGCTGGCCGCGTCGAGTTCGACGGCGAGCTGGACGCCGGGGCCGTAGGAGAGCTGGTTGGCGTGGATGCGGGGGTGCAGCCCCTTCGCCTTGCCCGCCGTCAGGATCGCGCGGGCCTGGTCGCCGTCGAAGGCGCCCTTCTCGCAGAAGACGTCGATCCAACGGGCGTACGGGGCACAGGCGTCGAGCATCTCGCCGGTGACCAGGGCGACGTACGCCGCCGGGTCGTCGGCGTGGTCCGGGGAGACGATGTGGGCGCCGAGGTAGGTGACCTCGTCGGTGTGGGCGGCCGCGATGCGCAGGGCGCGGGATTCGTCGTGGGTGGTCAGTCCGTAGCCGGACTTGGTCTCGAAGGTCGTCGTGCCCTGGCGGAGGGCCTCGGTGAGGTAACGGGTGAGGTTGGCCTCGAGTTCCTCGTCGCTCGCCGCCCGGGTGGCCGCGACGGTCGTACGGATGCCGCCCGCGCTGTACTGGCGCCCCGACATCCGGGCGTTGAACTCCTGCGTCCGGTCGCCCGCGAAGACGAGGTGGGAGTGGGAGTCGACGAAGCCGGGGATGACGGCCCGGCCGCCGGCGTCGACCCGATTGTCAGTGGCGGGTGCTTTGCTTTGATCACCGGTCCACACGACGCGGTCGCCCTCGATGACGACGGCCGCGTCCTGGACCAGTCCGATGGGGGAATTGTCACCGAGGGAGGGGTCGTTGGTGACCAGGGCGGCGATGTTGGTGATGAGCGTGCTTGCGGTGCTCGCGGAGTGGGCGGGGCTGACGGTCGTCGCGTTGCTCATGGCGTCCTCGGTTGCCTGGTCGGCGGTGGGGTCGGGTTCGGGGGCGGAGCCGGGCCGCGCGGGTGGGCGGCCCGGGGTCATCCGCGCAGGGCTTCGACGGCGTCCGCGAGGGCTTTCGGCACATCCGGTACGAGGGTGTGGGCCCCGTCCCGTACGACGTGCCGACCTCCCACGACCGTATGCGACACGTCTGCTGCCGACGCGGCGAATACGGCCGTCTCGGCCCCGAGCCGCGGAAGCGGCCCTGCCGTCCTGACCGAGTCGAGCGCGATCGTCGTGAAGTCGGCGAGCGCACCGGCCTCCAGGGTGCCCGCGCCGTCCCAGCCGAGGGCCGCGTGGCCGTCGGCCGAGGCCGCCCGCAGGAGGGCCGCCGCCGTCCAGTGACCGCGCGTACGGGTGCGCAGGCGCTCGTTGAGCTCCATCGCGCGCGCCTCTTCGAGCAGGTCGATCACGGCGTGGCTGTCGGAGCCGAGGGAGAGCGGGGAGCCCTCGTTCTGCAGGGCGACGGCCGGCCCGATGCCGTCCGCGAGGTCCCGCTCGGTGGTCGGGCACATGCAGGTGCCGGTGCCGCTGCCGCCGATCAGGGAGACGTCCTCGGCGGTGAGGTGGGTGTTGTGGACACCGGTGGTGCGCGGCCCCAGCACTCCGTGCAGGGCGAGGAGCTGCGTCGGGGTGCACCCGTGGATCTCGCGGCAGGCCTCGTTCTCGGCGGTCTGCTCGGACAGGTGCACATGGAGCGGGGCCCGCCGCTCCTCGGCCCATCGCGCCACGGTCTCCAACTGGTCGGCGGGCACCGCTCGTACGGAGTGGATCGCCGCCCCGATCCGCGCGTGATCCTGTTCCTTGAGAACTGAACAGCGTTCGGCCCAGGCCTCCGCGTCCCCGTCGGAGAAGCGGAGCTGATGGGTGTCGGGCGCCTGTCCGAAGCCGGAGGAGAGATAGGCGGTGTCGAGGAGGGTGATCCGGATCCCGGCTTCGGCGGCGGCCGCGATCAGCGCCTCCCCCATCGCGTTCGGGTCGGCGTAGGGGGTGCCGCCCGGCGCGTGGTGGACGTAGTGGAACTCGCCGACCGAGGTGATGCCCGCCAGCGCCATCTCGGCGTACACGGCGCGGGCGAGGGCGTGATAGGTCTCCGGGGTGAGCCGGTCGGCCGTGCTGTACATGACCTCACGCCAGGTCCAGAAGGTGCCCGAGCCGACCTGGACGGTGCCGCGCAGGGCACGGTGGAAGGCGTGGCTGTGCGCGTTGGCCAGGCCGGGGAGCGTCAGTCCGCGGAGGATCTCGGCGCCGGGAGGCGGGGCGGGGACCTCGGTGCGGACGGCGGCGATACGGCCGTCGCGGACGTCCAGGGCGACGCCCGGCTCGACGTGGGTGTCGAGCCAGGCGTGCTCCAGCCAGTACGTACGGGTCCGCTGGGTCGGCGTCACGTGCAGGCCAGTCCTTCCAGTACGTCGGCGAGGGCGATCACTCCGGCCACACAGTCGTCCTCGGCGGCGGACTCGGCCGGGGAGTGCGAGACGCCCGTGGGGTTGCGTACGAACAGCATGGCGGTCGGGATGCTCCCGGACAGGATTCCGGCGTCGTGTCCGGCACCGGTACCCAGGACGGGGACGGTGATGTCGGTGTCCTTGCCGAGGATGCGGCCCAGTTCGTCGCGCAGGGCGTGGTCGAACTCGACGACGGGGGTGAAGGACTCACGGACGACGTCGAGGTCGATGCCGTGCTCCTGCGCGTACTGCCGGGCCGCCTTCTCGATGCCGCCGACGACGGCATCGAGGCTCGCCTGGTCCTCGGCGCGGGAGTCCAGCCAGCCCCGCACCAGGGACGGGATCGCGTTGACGCCGTTGGGCTCGACGGCGATCTTGCCGAAGGTGGCGACGGCACCGGCGAGTTCGGCCTCCCGGCGGGCGGCGAGCACGGTCTCGGCGTACGACAGCATGGGGTCGCGGCGGTCCACGAGCCGGGTGGTGCCGGCGTGGTTGGCCTCGCCCCGGAAGTCGAACCGCCAGCGGCCGTGCGGCCAGATGGCGCTGGCGATGCCGACCCGGTCGCCGGACAGGTCCAGCGCCCGGCCCTGCTCGACATGCAACTCCACGAAGGCACCGATGCGGGCCAGCCGCTCGGGGTCGGCACCGATGGTGTCGGGGTCGTACCCGGCGGCCTCCATGGCCCGGGGCAGGCTGACCCCGTCGCCGTCGGTCAGCCGGTGGGCGTTCTCGACGGTGAGCTGCCCGGCGGTGAGCCGCGACCCGACACAGGCGAGCCCGAACCGGGCGCCCTCCTCGTCGCCGAAGTTGACGATGGCGAGGGGCTTGGCGAAGTCCACGCCCCGGCCGCGCAGTTCGTCGAGCGCGGCGAAGGACGACACGACGCCCAGGGGCCCGTCGAAGGCGCCCCCGTCGGGAACGGAGTCGAGATGGGACCCGGTGACGACGGCGTTCCCGGCGGCGGGGTCCCCGAGCCAGGCCCACTGGTTGCCGTTCCGGTCGACCTCGTAGGCCAGCCCACGAGAGACCGCCTGCTCCTTGAACCAGGCCCGGCAGTCGGAGTCGGCACCGGTCCAGGCGAAGCGGCGATAACCGCGGGACTCGGGGTGCCGGCCGATGGGGAGCAGGTCGCGCCACATCTGGTGGAAGGAGCCACCAGGCTGTGGGCGGTCGTTCCGCGGGGCGGAACCGGTGGGCGCGGCCGAACCAGCACCCGGCGACGAGACCTCGGTCCCCGCCGGAGAGTTGCCGCTGCGCCCACTGCCGTTCTGCGTCACGCGTCGTCACCTTCACGCATCGGAACGCGCACGCCCCGCTCGTCGGCGACCGACTCCGCGATGTCGTAGCCCGCGTCCACGTGCCGGATGACACCCATCCCGGGGTCGTTCGTCAGCACCCGGCGGATCTTCTCCCCGCCCAGCTTCGTACCGTCGGCCACCGTGACCTGACCGGCGTGGATGGACCGTCCCATGCCGACGCCACCGCCGTGGTGGATGGACACCCAGGAGGCACCGGAAGCGACGTTCACCATGGCGTTCAGCAGCGGCCAGTCGGCGATCGCGTCGGACCCGTCGAGCATGGCCTCGGTCTCGCGGTACGGAGAGGCCACCGAACCGCAGTCGAGGTGGTCACGCCCGATGGCCAGCGGCGCGGCGAGCTCTCCGGAGGCCACCATGTCGTTGAAGCGCTCGCCGGCCTTGTCCCGCTCCCCGTAGCCGAGCCAGCAGATGCGCGCGGGCAGGCCCTGGAAGTGCACCCGCTCGCCGGCCATCTTGATCCAGCGGGCGAGGGACTCGTTCTCCGGGAACAGGTCCAGGATCGCCTTGTCGGTCTTGGCGATGTCGGCCGGGTCGCCGGAGAGGGCCGCCCAGCGGAAGGGGCCCTTGCCCTCGCAGAAGAGCGGCCGGATGTACGCCGGCACGAACCCGGGGAAGGCGAACGCCCGCTCGTATCCGGCGAGTTGGGCCTCGCCGCGGATCGAGTTGCCGTAGTCGAAGACCTCGGCGCCGGCGTCCATGAAGCCGACCATGGCCTCGACGTGCTTGGCCATCGCCTCGCGGGCCCTGGTCGTGAAGCCCGCCGGGTCCTTGGCGGCGGCATCGGCCATGTCCTCGAAGGCGACGCCCAGCGGCAGGTAGGCCAGCGGGTCGTGGGCCGAGGTCTGGTCGGTGACGATGTCGATGGGGGCGCCCATGGCGAGGAGCTGCGGGACCAGCTCGGCGGCGTTGCCGAGGACGCCGATGGACAGCGGACGGCGGGCGTCACGGGCCTCGGTGGCCAGCTGGAGGGCGTGGTCGAGCGAGTCGGCCTTCACGTCCAGGTAGCGGTGCTCGATGCGGCGCTCGATCGCGCGCGGGTCGCAGTCGATACAGATCGCGACGCCGTCGTTCATGGTCACCGCGAGCGGCTGGGCGCCGCCCATGCCGCCGAGGCCGGCGGTGAGGGTGATCGTCCCGGCGAGGGTGCCGTTGAACTTCTTAGCGGCGACGGCGGCGAAGGTCTCGTAGGTGCCCTGGAGGATGCCCTGGGTGCCGATGTAGATCCAGGAGCCGGCGGTCATCTGGCCGTACATGGTGAGGCCGAGGGCCTCCAGGCGGCGGAACTCCTCCCAGTTGGCCCAGTCGCCGACGAGGTTGGAGTTGGCGATGAGGACGCGCGGGGCCCACTCGTGGGTCTGCATGACGCCGACGGGGCGGCCGGACTGGACGAGCATCGTCTCGTCCTGCTTCAGGCCCTTGAGCGTGCGCACCATCGCGTCGAAGGAGCGCCAGTCGCGTGCGGCCTTGCCGGTGCCGCCGTAGACGACGAGCTTGTCGGGGTGCTCGGCGACCTCGGGGTCGAGGTTGTTCTGGAGCATCCGCAGGGCGGCTTCCTGCTGCCATCCCAGGGCACTCAGTTCCGTACCGCGCGGCGCTCGGACGGGGCGGGGTCCTGACATGGTCTGCCTCCCAGCGGACTGTGACTGCGAACTGTTGAGGTGGATATTCACATCCTGGACTTCTGAATAGAACTAGTCAATACATCTGCGCGCCCGCATGGTCGCGTCCGGGGTGTTTGGCTGGATGCATGGGCTCGTACAACGACATGACGGGGGACGTTGTGGACAACGGAAGCGAGATTCCGGCGTGGGACGCCGAGCGGGCCGCCCGGCGGGACGATGCGGTGCGGGCCGCCGTGGAGCAGGGGCTGCTCGGGCCCGCCGCCCCCATCGTCGGGCTGCTCGACGTCACCGGCATCCGGGAGTCGGCGGTGGCGCTGCGGGCGGCGTTCGACGCGGTGGTGGCGCCGGGCACGCCCGTGCTGCACGCCTTCGCGGTGAAGGCGACCCCGCTGGTGCCGGTGCTGCGGCTGCTGCGCGAGGAGGGCATCGGCGCGGAGGTGGCGAGCCCGGGCGAGCTGGCGTTGGCCCGGGCGGCGGGGCTCGGCCCGGAGACGACGGTTCTGGACTCGCCCGCCAAGACGCCGGCCGAGCTGCGCGAGGCGCTGGCACTGGGTATCGCCGTGAACGTCGACAACCCGCAGGAGCTGGACCGCATCGACGCTCTGATGCGGTCCGCCGCCAGCCGCTCACCGCTCGGGATCCGGGTGAATCCGCAGGTCGGCGGGGGTTCCATCGAGGCGACGTCCACGGCCACGGCGACGTCGAAGTTCGGGGTGGCGCTGCTCGACGAGGGGGCCCGGGAGTGGGTCGTCCGGGCCTACCAGGACCGCCCGTGGCTGACCCGGCTGCACGCGCACACCGGTTCGCAGGGCATTCCGCTGTCGCTGATGGCCCGGGGGGTCGCGGAGGCGTACGCGCTCGCCGAGGAGATCAACCGGCGGATCGGGCGGCGGCAGATCGACACGCTCGACATCGGCGGCGGGCTGCCGGTGAACTTCGCCTCGGACGCCACCACGCCGACGTACGCACAGTACGCACGGCTGCTGAGCCAGGCGGTGCCCGGACTGTTCGACGGGCGCTACGGCCTGGTCACGGAGTTCGGCCGCTCGCTCCTCGCCAAGCACGGGACGGTCGTGGCGCGGGTCGAGTACGCCAAGAGCGCGGGCGGCCGGCCGGTGGCGGTCACACACGCGGGCGTGCAGGTGGCCACGCGGACGGTGTACGCGCCGGGCAGCTGGCCGCTGAGGATCGCCGCGTACGACGGCAAGGGGTGCCCCAAGGAGGGCCCGGCCGTGCTGCAGGACGTGGCCGGGCCGGCCTGTTTCTCGGGCGACCTGCTGGCCGAGGGGTGTGCGCTGCCCTTGCTGGAGCAGGGGGACTTCGCGGCGGCGCTGGACACCGGCGCGTACTACTTCGCGCACCACTACGCGTACAACTCCCTGGCCCGGCCCGGCATTTACGGCTTCGCGCCGGACGACGCCGGGGGCATCGCCTTCGCGACCGTGCGCGAGCCGCAGTCGCTCGACGAGATCGTGGCCGAATCCGGAGGGGCGCACGTCACCGCGCTCACCACCCTTCCCGCGCCGAAGCGCCGTTGACGTACACAGATGCGGAGCCGTAAGCCATACGCGATCAAGTCACGCGAAAACGAGGTCAGTTGACCCACCCTAGTCACTCGGCGCATGTTCCACTGGAAAATGCCCGAACGCTCACTCGCCGCACACACGTTGCGTAGTTTGGCCGTCACTCAGCCGAACCCCAGGCGGGAGGGGAGCGACGGTGCCCGGAATCGACGAGTGCTTGCTGGAGACGATGCGACTGCCCGGTGCCCGGGGCGCCGCGCTGGTCGACTGGACCAGCGGGCTGGCCCTGGGCACCGTGGGCGATCCACCAGGTGGCGATCATGAGACGGCGGCGGCCGAGGCGGCCGAGCTGGCCCGGCTGGCCGCCGAGCAGCAGGCGTTCGGGCCGGAGGACGGCACGGACGCTGTGGATCCGCCCGTGGAGGACGTGATCCTCAGCAACCGGGACAGCTACCACGTGCTGCGGTTCGTGCCGACGTCCTTCGACAGCAGTGTGTTTCTGTACCTGTGGCTGTCCCGCGCGGACGGCAATCTCGCGCTGGCCCGCATCCGGCTCGGTGAGATGGCCGAACGGCTGGTGCTGGGATGACCGTGGTCGGAACCACCCCGCCGCCGCGTCTGCCGGTACGGGACCGCGCGGGCACCCTTGAGCGGTCCGGGAGCGGCGTCTCGCCGATGCTGACCCGGCTCGCGGACGAGAAGGCCACCGGCGTCCTGGACCGCGAGCACGGCACGCTCCACCTGGCCGAGGGCCGGGTGGTGCACGCCGAGAGCCCGCTCGCGCCCGGCCTCGGCATGCTCCTCACGGCTCACGGCACCCTGGACGCCGAGACCTGGCGGGACGTCGAGGAAAGCGCCGACGAGGGGCGGCTGGCGCGGTACGGCGTGACACCGGGGGTGCTGGAGCTGGCCCAGGTGAGCGTGCTGTACGACGCCGCGTACTTCGCGCTCGGCCCCAGCAGCACACCCGGCCGGTTCCGCTACGGCGTAGCGCACTGGCTCGCCGCGGTGCATCCGGTGCCGGTGGCCGAGCTGGAGCGGGAGACGCTGCGCCGCCGCGCCCTGCTGCGGCGCATCTGGCCCGATCCGGCGACCGACGGCGCGCCCCTGATCCGGGCCGACCCGGTCGCGGCGCCCTCGGTGCCGTCCCGGCAGGCCGCGGTGCTGGAGCAGGTGGACGGCGTGCGCAGGGCCGTGGACATCGCGCGGGAGCTGGGCCGACCGGCGTTCCACACGCTGGTGCACATACGGCGGCTGGCCGCTGCGGGGCTCGTGTCCCCGCAGCCGCCGCCCGCTCCGGATCCCCCGCCCGACGTTGCCGTCGATCCCTACGTCGCGCTGCTGAAGAGGGTCAGGGATGCGTTGGAGGCCCTTTGACCGCAAACCGTTCGAGGACCGCGAGCCGGCCGGGTTGCCGCGCCCGTCGCAGCGGTCCCGGGCCGAGAGGAGAAACCTGATGGCGGCCGAGGCCCCGCTACTCGACGAGTTCCGTCGGCTCAGAGCCCGAGTGCCCCAGCTGACCGGGGCGCTCGCGGCCGGCGTGGACGGCCTCGTCCTCGCCCACGACACCCCCGGTGTCGAACCGGACGGCCTCGCCGCCCTGACCGCCGCCGCACTGGGCGTCGCGGTGCGGGTGGCGGACGCGACCGGACGGGGCGACTTCCGCGAACTGCTCGTGCGCGGCACGGACGGCTATGTCGCGACGTACGCGGCGGGCCGTACGGCCGTGCTGACGCTGCTCGCCACCGACGGCGTCAACGTCGGCCGGCTGCACCTGGAAGGGCGCCGCGCCGGAGCCCGGATCGGCGAGCTCGTCGACGCGGAGGCGACCGCGCCTCCCCGGAGGAGCCCTGCCAAGAGCTCCGCCAAGGAGCCCGCCAAACCCATGCCCACCCGCACGAAGAACGCGCGTGCCGCACGCACCACCGCCAACGCGCGCACCACTACCGAGAGTTGAGAGGAACACACATCATGGCCAACACCGAGACCACGCTGAAGGAATGCCTCGCCTCGATCGAGGGCGCGACCGGGGCCGCGCTCGTCGACTACACCAGCGGGATGGCGCTGGGCACGCTGGGCGGCGGCAAGAGCTTCGACCTCAATGTCGCCGCCGCCGGCAACACCGACGTCGTCCGCGCCAAGATGCGCACCATGGAGCACCTCGGCCTCAAGGGCGGCATCGAGGACATCCTGATCACCCTCACCGACCAGTACCACCTGATCCGGCTGATCACCGGGCGCGGGGGCAACGGCCTCTTCCTGTACCTGGTCCTCGACGCGAAGCGGGCCAATCTGGCGATGGCCCGGCACCAGTTGAAGAAGATCGAGGAGGATCTGGAAGTCTGACCTAGACCAGCGCCGCGGTGCGGCGGCGGGCCCCACCCGGGGCCGCGTCGCCCGCCGCGATGCCCGTACTGCGGTAGGCCTTCACGGCCTTGCCCGCGGGACGGCCGCCGCGGCTGTCGAGCCAGTCGACCCGCACCCACAGCAGGGCGTTCCCGGCCCGCTCCCGCCGGCCGAGCCACGCCGCCTTGAGCCGGAGCCCCGCCCCGCACCCCGCGAGCAGCATCCCGCCCGCCGCGGGCACGGCGAACGCGCTGCCCAGCGCGGCGGCGAAGGCGAGCACCAGCCACCAGCGGTGACCCTGGCGCCAGTTGCGCACGGCCACCGCACGGTCCTGGAGCACATCGTGCTTGCCTGCGCGGGCCGCCGAGCGGATCAGGCCGGCGTAACGCTTGCGGCGGGCGTACGCGACCACGGCCGTCGCCACGATGAACAGCGCGGCACCGGCCAGGACGCCGATCCTGCGGCCCGTGACACCCGGAACCAGTACGCCGATGCCCGCCGCGAACACCCCGAGCCACCACAACGGCGCCGACCCGGCCCGTACGACGACGGCCACCCGAGCCAGCCCCTGTCCTCCTGCGCGCGCCACGTCCGGCCTCCCGTCCCATGTCTGCCAGCTGCTGTGCGCGCACGCTAGCCAGCCAACGTGAGACGAGTCTTAAGAAGTCACCCGCCCGGCAGAACTCACTCGACGAACAACCCCCGGGACGCCGCCCGCGCGTCGAACTCCTCCAGCCGCGCCTGCGCGTCCGGCAGGTCGTCGCACATCGCCTCCAGCAGGACCCGGCCGAGCAGCATCGGCGCGCAGGCCGTGTCGAAGGCGAGGCCCGTGCCGACGGCCGCCGGCAGCAGCAGGTCGGAGACCTTGGCGACCGGCGCGAACGCGGAGTCGGCCACGGTCACCACCGTCAGCCCGGCCTCCTTGGCGTAGGCCAGGGTGTCCACGACCTCGCGCGGATGCCGGGGCAGCGCGAAGCAGAGCAGGGCGCTCGCGCCGGCCCGTACGGCGGCGTCGATCCGGTCGTGGATCATCGTGCCGCCCTCGTTCAGCAGCCGTACGTCCGGGTGGACCTTGGCGGCGAAGTACGAGAAGCCGTACGCCTGGGAGGCGGCGGCGCGCAGGCCGAGCACGGGCAGCGGGCGCGAGGCCGAGAGCAGGCGCCCCGCCTTCTGCACCGGGCGCGGGTCGGCGAGCACCTCGGCCAGGTGCCGGAGGTTCTCGATCTCGGCCTCCACGGCCTGCTGGTACTCGTTGTACGAGCCGGCGTCCGGGGCCTGTTCCACGGGCGCGACCTCGCGCAGGTGCCGGCGCAGCGCCGGGTAGCCGTCGAAGCCGAGGGCGACGGCGAAGCGGGTCACGGAGGGCTGGCTGACCCCGGCCAGCTCGGCCAGCTCCACGCTGGACAGGAACGGCACGTCGGCGGCCCGCCGCACCATGCTGTGCGCGATGCGCCGCTGGGTCGGGGTGAGCCGGTGCCCCTCGAAGAGCGCCTGAAGTCGCGCGGCGGGGCTGTCCGACCCGTTGGTGTTCCTGTCCGCGCTCATGCCGCGCTCCCCCTCCAGATCTCCGTGAACCGGTCCAGCAGTGCGGCCGCCGCCGTCACATCATCGGTGAGCGGACGATCAACCAGGTCGTCGTCGAGCACCGACTCGGCCAGCGCCATCGCCCGGCCGACCGGAAGCTCAGGGTCGGGCCTCAGACCGCGCTGGCGCAACGCCCGCACGGCGGCGACCAGTTCACAGCCGACGACGAGACGGTACGCGCCGCACGCGCGCAAGGTCTGCCGCGCGGCGAGCGAGGCGAAGCTGGCCTGCTCCTCCACGCCCCGGGAGAGTACAGCGTGGCCGAGCGAGGCGGGAGCGGAGAAGGCGCGCAGGTCGCCCAGGGCGGCCGCGGCGGCGTACTCCAGGATCATCACGCCGGACGAGGCGGGCTCCTGGTCGGCGAGGAAGGGCTTCAGACGGGTGTAGGCGGGCTCGTTCAGGGTGGACAGCCGGGAGGTCGACAGCCGCGCCACCTGGGTCAGCGCAAGCCTGAAGTGGTCGAGGGCGAGGGCGAGTTGGGCCTGATAGAAGCCGCCGTGGTGGTAGGCGGCCATGTCCTCGGGGGAGATGAGGGGGTTCTCGGCGGCGGCGTTGATCTCGACCGCGAGCACCTCCTCCAGGGCGTCGGCGGCGTCGTTCGCGGGGCCGTGGATCTGGGGCAGGCAGCGGAAGCCGTACGGGTCCTGGATCCGGCCCAGCGGCGGGGTGGGCCGGTCCTCGGCGCCGATCAACTCCCGCATCCGGCGGGCGACTTCGGTGCTGCCCCGGTGCGGTCGGGCGGTGTGCACGGGGGCGGCGTACGCCTCGTGGGAGCCGTCGACGGCGAGCAGTGACAGGGCGGCGACGACCTGGGTGGCGGCGACGAGCCCGCGCAGTTCGTGCAGGGCCAGGGCCGCCTGGCCGAGGGTGAGGGCGTTGCTGCTGATGAACGCGAGGGCGTCGTTGTTGTCGAGCGGCTGCGGTTCGGGGGATCCGGAGCCGCGCCAGGGATGCTCGCCGGCCAGCGCGAGGCCGGTCTGGGCCAGCGCGGCGAGGTCTCCGGTGCCGACCGAGCCGAACTCGTTCACGACCGGGTGGGCGCCGCTCTCCAGCGCCTCGCACAGCGCGGTGATGACGGTGGGCCTGAGGCCCGCGCCCCCGGCCAGCAGCTGGTTGGCGCGTACGGCGAGCATGGCCCGCACCTGCCGGGCGGGCAGCTCCTCACCGATCGCGCCGGCGTGGCTGCGCAGCAGGCGCAGGCCGTGCTCGGCGGCGGCCTCGGTGGGTACGTCCTCGTTCCGGTTGGCGCCCACACCGGTGGAGCGGCCGTAGACACGCCCGGTCGCGGCGATGAGGCGGGCCGCGTCCCAGGACTCCTCGGCACGCTTCATCGCGTCGGTCGCGGGCACCGGCCGCGCGGCCCCCTCGGCAAGACGCACGACGTCCTCGACGCCGATCCCGATCCCGTCGAGGACGACCAAGGCGGTATGCCCGGACGACACAGCATCCGGCGTGTCCACGATCCGAGACGACATAAAGCTCAAACACCCCTCAATCCGGACACTCGATCTTGCACTTCAGTCATCCGTTACTTCGGATTTACACCAACCCGTTGACAACTTATTCACCTACCGAGAACTCTGCATGACGTTATACAGCCGGGCAAGGGACATCTCATGATCCAGTTCGACGCGGTCCACAAGCGCTTCCCCAACGGCACGACAGCAGTCCACGATCTCTCCCTGGAGGTGCCGGAGGGCGGCGTGACCGTCCTGGTCGGATCCTCCGGTTGTGGCAAGACGACCACCCTGCGGATGATCAACCGGATGGTCGAGCCGACCTCCGGCACCATCCGGGTCGGTGGCAAGGACGTCACCCGGCAGGACGCCGCCGAGCTGCGCCGCTCCATCGGGTACGTCATCCAGCAGGCGGGCCTCTTCCCGCACCGCACGGTGCTCGACAACGTCGCCACCGTGCCGCTGCTGCTGGGCTGGAGCCGCCGCAAGGCACGCTCCCGCGCGGCCGAGCTCCTGGAGACCGTCGGTCTCGCGGCCGACGCCGGCGGGCGCTACCCGCACCAGCTCTCCGGCGGCCAGCAGCAGCGCGTCGGTGTCGCCCGCGCGCTCGCGGCCGACCCGCCGGTGCTGCTGATGGACGAGCCGTTCGGCGCGGTCGACCCCGTCGTGCGCGCCCAGCTCCAGGACGAACTGCTCAGACTCCAGAAGGAGTTGAGCAAGACCATCGTCTTCGTCACGCACGACGTCGACGAGGCCGTACGCCTCGGCGACCAGATCGCGATCTTCCGCACCGGCGGCCACCTCGTCCAGTGCGCCTCCCCCACCGAACTCCTCGCCCGCCCCGCCGACGACTTCGTGGCCGACTTCCTCGGCGCCGAGCGCGGCCTGAAGCTGCTGTCCCTGAAGACCCTCGCGAAGGTCCCGCAGGGCCCGGCGCCGGAGGGCGGCGACTGGAGCCTGGTGCTCGACGCGGCGAACAAGCCCCTGCACTGGGCGTCGAAGGACGCCGAACTCCCCGTACGACCGCTGAAGGACGACGACTCCCTCCTGTCGGCCCTCGACGAGTCCCTCGCCTCGCCCACCGGCCTGATAGCCCGCGTCGACGCGGACGGCGCCCTCACCGGCGTCTCCTCCCGCGACGACATCCACCAGCACGCGGGCCAGGCGCACTCGGATGCCCGGGTGGCGGCATGACCATCGACTGGTCGTGGATAGGCGACCACACCGACGACCTCACCACCCTGACGATCTCCCACCTCCAGGCCGCGCTGACCGCCGTCTTCCTCGGCGTACTGATCTCGCTGCCCCTCGCGGTGGTCGCGCACCGGATCCGCCCGCTGCGCGGCTTCCTGCTCGGCCTCTCGAACGTCCTGTTCACGATCCCGTCGATCGCGATCTTCGTGCTTCTGCTCCCGGTGTCGGGCCTCACCCGCACCACGACCGTGATCGGCCTGACCGTCTACACCCTGGTCGTCCTGCTGCGGAACACTGTCGAGGGCCTCGACTCGGTCCCCGTGAAGGTGAAGGAGGCCGCGAAGGCGATGGGCACGCGCCCCCTGCGCACGCTCCTGACGGTCGAGTTCCCGCTCGCGCTCCCCGTGATCATGGCCGGCGTCCGGATCGCGACCGTCATGTCCATCTCCCTGGTCTCGGTCGCGACCTATATCGGCGACGGCGGCCTCGGCCAGCTCTTCACCGACGGCTTCCAGCGCAACTTCCCCACCCCGGTGATCGTCGGAGTGGTCCTCACCCTCCTGCTGGCGGTGGTCGCGGACGCGCTGCTGGTCGCTGTCCAGTACGTCCTGACCCCGTGGCGGAGGCGGCGAGCCTGACATGTACGAACTCTTCAAGAACCTCGGCGAATGGCTGGTCAGCGGCGAGCAGTGGTCCGGCCCTGACGGCATCGGACACCGCCTGGCCGAGCACCTCCAGTACTCCCTCCTCGCCACGCTCATCGCGGCCGCGATCGGCCTCCCCGTCGGCCTGCTGATCGGCCACACCGGCAGGGGCGCCTTCCTCGCGATCAACCTCGCGTCCTTCGGCCGCGCCCTGCCGACCGTCGGCCTGGTCGTGCTGGTCTTCCTGGCCGGCGGACTGTCCATGCTGCCGGTCTACGTCGCCCTGGTCGCCCTCGCGGTCCCGGCGATCGTCACCAACACCTACGCGGGGATGACGGCCGTCGACCCGGACGTGAAGGACGCGGCGCGCGGGCAGGGGATGCGCGGCCACCAGGTCCTCTTCCAGGTGGAGCTCCCCCTAGCCCTCCCGCTGATCATGACGGGCCTGCGTCTGGCACTGATCCAGGTCGTGGCCACGGCGACGATCGCCGCCTACGTCTCCTTCGGCGGCCTGGGCCGCTACGTCTTCGACGGCCTCGCCCAGCGCGACCTCGTGCAGGTGCTCGGCGGCGCGGTGCTGGTCGCCGTGGTCGCCGTAGCCCTCGACCTGGCCCTGTCCGGCCTCCAGCGCTTCCTCTTCCGCCACCGCACTGCCTAGGGACCCTTCCGATGAACCGACGTACTCTCCTCGGCGGCCTCTTCGCAGCCGCCTCCGTCCCCGCCCTCGCCGCCTGCTCCAGCGGCATCACCTCCCTGGAAAGCCAGGGCGGCTCCGGCGCCGGCGGCGGCTCCAGCAAGGGCGGCATCACCATCGGCACCGCCAACTTCACCGAGAACCAGGTGCTCGGCTACCTCTACGCCGCCGTACTCGACGCGGCCGGCGTGCAGGTGAGCGTCCGCCCCAACCTCGGCACCCGCGAAATCGTCTTCCCCGCCCTGAAGAGCGGCGACATCGACCTCCTGCCCGAGTACCAGGGCGCGCTCCTGACCTACCTCGACACCAAGGCCACGGCGACGGAGGAGGGCGCGATGCAGAACGACATCACCATCGCCCTGCCCACCGGACTTCAGGTACTGCCGTACGGCGCGGCCGAGGACGCCGACGCCTTCGCCGTCACCAAGGAGACGGCACAGAAGTACGGCCTGACCTCCCTCGCCGACCTGAAGAAGCTGAACGGCAAGCTCGTCATCGGCGCCGCCCCCGAGGTGAAGACGCGTCGGGTCGGCGTCGTCGGCCTCAAGGAGGTGTACGGCGTGGAATTCAAGGAGTTCAAGTCGCTCGACTCCTCCGGACCGCTCGTCAAGGGCGCCCTGAAAAAGGGGGACGTGGACGTGGCGAACCTGTTCACCACCGACACCGACATCCTGGACAACGGCTGGGTGGTCCTGACCGACCCCAAGAACCTCATCCCCGGCCAGCACGTCGTCCCCCTCATCGCCGACCGCAAAGCGGACTCCACGGTCCGCAAGGCCCTCGCGCGCCTCGGCAGCACCCTGACCACCGCCCAGCTCACCGAGCTGAACCGGCAGGTCGACAAGGACAAGAAGGACCCGGAGGACGTGGCGAACGCGTACGCCAAGGAGCACGGGCTGGTGAAGTGACGGCACAGTGCCGTACACCCCCATCCGAACAGGGGGGCTAACCCCAGTGCGGCCCCCTGTCCCGCTGCCTACCGTGGCTGCATGACCGGAATGGATGCGCGGGACACCGAGCTCAAGAAGGAACTCAACGCCACCCTGCAGGCACGCAGGGAACTGGGCGACGACTACGAGTCCGCGCTGGTCGACTCGTTCATGGAGAAGGTCGACCAGCGCATCGACGGAGCTGTCGAGCGCCGGCTGCGGCGGCAGCTGGCCGAGCAGCAGATGGTGGTGGCCCGGGGGGCGCGGTCGCCGAAGACCACGGACACCTTCGGCGAGCGCTTCGGCTTCGGCATCGTCTCGCTGGTACTGGCGATCCCCCTGTCGGCGATCGGCGGCGGCGTGGCCCACCTCCCCGGCCTGCTGGTCGCCTGGGTCGGCATCGTGGGGGTCAACGTCGTCCAGGCGGCCCGCACCAACCCCGGCCTCTTCCGCAGCTGGCGCCGCAAGCCGGCCAAGGACGAGGACCGCTGGGAGGACTGAGCCTCCCCGAGCGTCCCCGCCGGCGTCGTGGCGCTCATGCCTGCCGGGTCGGCATCGCCATGATCTGCCGCAGGTTCACATGCCGGGGCCGGCTCGCCGCGTACGCCACCACGTCGGCGAGCTCCTCGGCCGCCAGCGCGCCCACGACCTCCAGCATGCCGTCGACCTGCCCCGACACCTCGTCGTTGTCGGTGTGCAGCCGCAGCTCGCTCTCCACGAACCCGGGCTCGATGTTGGTGACCCGCACGTCCCGCGGCCCGAACTCGGTGCGCAGGCACTGGGAGAGATGGGTGATCGCGGCCTTGGTCGCCCCGTACACCCCGTAGTTGGGGAAGGCGAGGTGCGCGCCGATGGACGAGATGTTCACCAGGTCGGCCGTGCGGCCGTCCGCGGCCGCCGCCACCAGATCACCGGTGAACTCCCGGACGATACGCAGCACCCCGGTCACATTGGTGTCGATCATCCGCTGCCACTCGTCGAGCCGCCCCGCCTCCACCGGGTTGCCCAGCATGACACCGGCGTTGTTGACGACGAGGTCGACGGCCCCGTACGCCTCGTGGACGCACTCCGCCGCGGCGGCCACGGACGCGTCGTCGGTGACGTCCGCGACGACGGCCAGCGCGGCACCGCCGCCCGCCGTGATCTTCGCGGCGAGCTCGTCCAGCCGCTGCGCGCGCCGGGCCAGCAGGGCGACCCGCGCTCCCCGCTCGGCGAGCAGCACGGCGATGGCCTCGCCGATCCCGCTCGCCGCTCCGGTCACGACGGCGGTACGGCCGGTCAGGTTCTCGTACGACATGGGACTCCTCCAGGTGAGGGAGCCACCGGGGCGTCTCCCCGGCGACTGGCGAACACCCCCCACCCTCGGCCGCCGCGCCCGCCCTACCCAGGGATGTGTTGTTCCTGTGTCTGGCAGTACCAGGCTCAGGGTCCACCGCGCGGCTACGCTCGAACCCATGGACGGGGACCTGGGAGACTTCCTGCGCTCGCGCCGCGGCCGGATCCAGCCGGAGGAGGTGGGGCTGTCCTCGTACGGGCGGCGCCGCGTTCCGGGCCTGCGCCGCGAGGAGGTGGCGCAGCTGGCGGGGGTGAGCGTCGACTACTACGTCCGGCTGGAGCAGGGGCGGGGGCAGCATGTCTCCGACGCCGTCCTGGACGCCGTCGCACGGGTCCTGCGGCTGGACGAGACCGAGCACGCCTACCTGCGTACGGTGGCCCGGCCACGCCGAGGCGCACCTCGCGCGCAGTCGGCTCGCGTCCGCCCCGGCGTCCAGGCGCTGCTGGACAGCATGGACCGCACGCCGGCCTTCGTCATCGGCCCGCGCATGGACGTCCTGGCGTGGAACTCCCTCGCCGACGCGATCAGCGCTTACAGCCGGGCGGCACCCGCCGACCGCAACATCCCCCGGCATGTCTTCCTGGACCCAGCCGCCCACGACCTCTACCCGGACTGGCCCGCGATCGCCGCCCAGGCGGTGGCCCACCTCCGCCTGAACGCGGGCCACCGTCCCGACGACCAGGAGCTGAGCGCCCTCGTGGGCGAACTGTCCGTCAAGAGCGAGGACTTCCGCCGTCTGTGGGTGTACCACCAGGTCAAGGCCTGCATGTCCGGCACGAAACGCCTCCGCCACCCGCTCACGGGCCCGCTGACCCTGCCGTACGAGACCATGACCATCCAGACGGATCCGGACCAGACGCTGGTGGTGTACACGCCGGAGCGGGGCTCGGAGACGGCGGAGAGGCTCGCGCTGCTGGCCAGTTGGACGACGGCCAACGCGTAGGGCCTGTCGAAAGAGCTGTGCGCGGGGACCGCCGCACCCCCGTTTCCGGGGGGCGGGACGACGGCGGTCCCCGCGAGGGACGCGGGCCGGGTCAGGGCCGGGCTTGCGCGTCCTAGGCGTCGGTGGAGGTCCGGGAGCCGCTCCGGAGGTCCGTGACGCCGTTTTGGTGCCGGCGGGGGCGGGGAGCCGCTCCCGCCCTGCCGACACCCACTAATGTGCCGGACCCGTGTTAAGCGGGTGCTGCGCGGACGTGACGCGCTCGTACCAGTTCCGCGACGGTCCGATCGGCCCAGGTCACCGCAAGTTCGCCGCCGACACGGCCCGTTCACCGCAGGTTCGCCGCTACTTCCCGCCCTTGGCCAGGAAGGCCAGCAGGTCCTGCCGGCTGACCACACCGGTCGGCTTGCCCTCGACCAGCACGATCGCCGCGTCCGCCGCGCCCAGCACCGACATCAGGTCCCCGACCGGCTCACCGGAGCCGACCTGCGGCAGCGGCGCCGACATGTGCTTCTCCAGCGGGTCCTCCAGCGAGGCCCGCTTGGTGAACAGCGCGTCCAGCAGCTCCCGTTCGACGACCGACCCGACGACCTCGGCGGCCATGACGTCGGGGTGGCCGGCGCCCGGCTTCACGATCGGCATCTGCGAGACGCCGTACTCGCGCAGCACCTCGATGGCCTGGCCGACCGTCTCGTCCGGGTGCATATGGACGAGGGACGGGATGGCGCCGTGCTCCTTGTCGTTGAGGACGTCGGCGACGCGCGCGCTCGGGCCCTCGTCCTCCAGGAAGCCGTAGTCGGCCATCCACTCGTCGTTGAAGATCTTGGAGAGGTAACCCCGGCCGCTGTCGGGCAGCAGCACGACCACCACGTCGTCCGGGCCCAGCCGCTCGGCGACCCGCAGCGCGCCCACGACAGCCATGCCGCACGACCCGCCCACCAGCAGGCCCTCCTCCTTCGCCAGCCGCCGGGTCATCTGGAAGGAGTCCTTGTCGGACACGGCGACGATCTCGTCGGCGACGGTCCGGTCGTACGCGGTCGGCCAGAAGTCCTCACCGACGCCCTCGACGAGATACGGCCGCCCGGAGCCGCCGGAGTACACCGAGCCCTCGGGGTCGGCGCCGATGACCTTGACCTTGCCGTCGCTGACGTCCTTCAGATACCGCCCGGTCCCCGAGATGGTCCCGCCGGTGCCCACGCCCGCCACGAAGTGGGTGATCTTCCCCTCGGTCTGCTCCCACAGCTCGGGGCCGGTGGAGTGGTAGTGGGAGAGCGGGTTGTTGGGGTTGGAGTACTGGTCGGGCTTCCAGGCGCCGGGCGTCTCGCGCACGAGGCGGTCGGAGACGTTGTAGTACGAGTCCGGGTGCTCGGGATCGACGGCGGTGGGGCAGACGACCACCTCGGCCCCGTACGCCCGCAGCACATTGATCTTGTCCGTGCTCACCTTGTCGGGGCACACGAAGATGCACTTGTACCCCTTCTGCTGGGCCACGATGGCGAGCCCGACACCGGTGTTGCCGCTGGTGGGCTCGACGATGGTGCCGCCGGGCTTGAGCGCGCCGCTCTCCTCCGCCGCCTCGATCATGCGCAGCGCGATGCGGTCCTTCACGGAGCCGCCCGGGTTGAAGTACTCGACCTTGGCCAGGACGGTGGCCTGGATGCCCTTGGTCACGTTGTTGAGCCTCACCAGCGGGGTGTTGCCGACGAGACTGATCATCGAGTCGTGAAAATGCACCGTTGTCTCCGGATGCTGCAAAAGGGGTGGTCGTAGTGGTTCCGCCAGCCTACGGCCCGGTGGCCCGCGGGGCCGGTGAAGGTCGTTCACTCGCCGTTGGGATTGGGCCACGGTCCGTGCGGGGCAAGCAGTTGATGTACGGCTATGAGGAGGTGGCGGCGACGCATGACGAGCATGTCGAGGGCGAGGGTGGCCCGACGGATCGCGGCGGGCGCCGCGTACGGCGGAGGCGGCGTCGGTCTGGCCGGCGCGGCGGCCGTGGGTCTGGTGCTCGCCGAGGTGCGGATGGCCAGGCGCCATGTGGGCAACGGCACCAGCAACCACGTACCGAACGCCGACGGCCGGTACGGCCACCTCTACGACACCCCCGGTGAGCCGCCGCTGCGCCTGACGATGCTGGGTGACTCCACGGCCGCGGGCCAGGGCGTGCACCGGGCGGCCCAGACGCCGGGCGCGCTGCTCGCCTCGGGGCTGGCGGCGGTGGCGGAGCGTCCGGTGGTCCTGCGCAATGCGGCCCTGCCGGGCGCCCGCTCGGACGACCTGGACCGCCAGGTGGCCCTGGTGCTCGCCGATCCCGCCCTGACACCCGACGTCTGCGTGATCATGATCGGCGCCAACGACGTCACGAACCGTATGCCGCCGACCCGCTCGGTCCGCCATCTGTCCTCGGCGGTACGCCGGCTGCGCACGGCCGGTGCGGAGGTGGTCGTCGGCACCTGCCCCGACCTGGGCACGATCGAACCGGTGCAGCAGCCGCTGCGCTGGCTGGCCCGCCGGGCGTCTCGGCAATTGGCGGCGGCCCAGACGATCGGTGTGGTGGAACAGGGCGGCCGTACGGTCTCCCTCGGCGACCTGCTGGGCCCGGAGTTCGAGGCGAACCCACGGGAGCTCTTCGGCCCCGACAACTACCACCCCTCCGCGGAGGGGTACGCCACCGCGGCGATGGCGGTCCTGCCGACGGTCTGCGCGACGCTCGGCCTGTGGCCGGCGGAGGAGGAGCGCCCCGACGTCACCCGCCGCGAGGGCTTCCTCCCGGTCGCCCGAGCCGCGGCCGAGGCCGCGTCGGAGGCCGGCACCGAGGTCACCGCAGCGATGCCGACCGGCCCGAAGGGCCCCTGGGCCCTGCTGAAACGCCGCCGCCGGCGCCGCGTCCCGGAGCCGGACCGTGCGCCGGTGACGCCGTCGTCGTGAATGCGGCGGGCGCGAGGAAAGCAAGCGCTTAGAAAATTGCGGTCAGGGTCACACCGCCACACCCGTGACCCTGTGCGTACGTACGGGTAACTTCCCTCACAGCCCTGCCCGACCCCCTGGTATGCCACTGGAGCCGTGATGCCCGAAGCCGTCATCGTCTCGACCGCCCGCTCCCCGATCGGCCGCGCCGTCAAGGGCTCCCTCAAGGACCTGCGCCCGGACGACCTCACCGCCACCATCATCCAGGCCGCCCTGTCCAAGGTCCCCGAGCTGGACCCGAGGGACATCGACGACCTGATGCTCGGCTGCGGTCTCCCCGGCGGCGAGCAGGGCTACAACCTGGGCCGCATCGTCGCCGTGCAGATGGGCATGGACCACCTCCCCGGCTGCACGATCACCCGCTACTGCTCCTCCTCCCTCCAGACCAGCCGGATGGCCCTGCACGCCATCAAGGCCGGCGAGGGCGACGTCTTCATCTCGGCGGGCGTCGAGACGGTCTCCCGCTACGCCAAGGGCAGCTCCGACGGCCTGCCGGACACCACCAACCCGCTCTTCGACGAGGCGCAGGCCCGCACCGCCGCCACCGCCGCGTCCGAGGGCTCCACCTGGCACGACCCGCGCGAGGACGGCCTGCTCCCCGACCCCTACATCGCGATGGGGCAGACCGCGGAGAACCTGGCCCGCGCCAAGGGCATCACCCGCCAGGACATGGACGAGTTCGGCGTCCGCTCGCAGAACCTCGCCGAGGAAGCCATCAAGAACGGCTTCTGGGAGCGCGAGATCACCCCGGTGGCCCTCCCCGACGGCACCGTCATCAGCAAGGACGACGGCCCCCGCGCCGGCGTCACGCTGGAGGGCGTCGCGGGCCTGAAGCCGGTCTTCCGCCCCGACGGCCTCGTCACCGCCGCCAACTGCTGCCCCCTCAACGACGGCGCCGCCGCGGTCGTCATCATGTCCGACACCAAGGCCCGCGAGCTCGGCCTCACCCCGCTCGCCCGCATCGTCTCCACCGGCGTCTCGGGCCTGTCCCCCGAGATCATGGGCCTCGGCCCGGTGGAGGCCAGCAAGCAGGCCCTCCAGCGCGCCGGCCTCACCATCGACGACATCGACCTGGTCGAGATCAACGAGGCGTTCGCCGCCCAGGTGATCCCGTCCTACCGCGAGCTGGGCATCGACATCGACAGGCTGAACGTCAACGGCGGCGCCATCGCCGTCGGCCACCCCTTCGGCATGACCGGCGCCCGCATCACCACCACGCTCATCAACTCCCTCCAGTTCCACGACAAGCAGTTCGGCCTGGAGACGATGTGCGTCGGCGGCGGCCAGGGCATGGCGATGGTCATCGAGCGCCTCAGCTGAAGTCCCTAGGTAGTCAACTCACGACCCAGCGTGAGGCTTCGGCCCAGAACCCGGGAAACTCCACGGTTCTGGGCCGTTTTGTGATCCAATCTCCCCCAGGATGTGACCTATCTCCCTTCGCGGAGGGATTTACGCAGGTCAGAGCTGTTTCACCACCAAACCCCAGGCCCAAAACCCTGTCCGTTTCGTGACGTTACGCACTGACAGCTGGATAGTCCGCCCTTCAAGCTGATGTAGGAAGTCGGGGGTCGACTTTGAACCGGGAGTACGTCAGTGAGCGCCATGCCGATCGCCTTGCTGCTCACCACGGCCGCCACCGGCGCCGTGGGCGTCGCCGTCCTGCGCACCCTCAGGGTGCTGCGCCGACAGGTCGCGGCCCTGCACACCGAGCTGGCACAGAGCAACGCCAACGCGGCCCGCGGTCTCGTCCCGCCGGCCCGCCTCTCCGCCGACGCCGATGAGATACGCGCGGCCGTCGCCGAGGCGCTCGCCGAGGAACGCGAGCGGGAGCTGGCCGAGGCGCGCGCCTTCTGGGCCGCCCAGGAGTCCCGTGACGCCTCCGACGGGCCGACGCTGCTGGGTCTGTCCGACAGTGAGCTGTTCCTGCCCCGGCAGTCCGATTTCGCGGGCCTGGAGCACCTGGAGCCGGTGACGGAGCCGGCCGCGGACGCCGATGAATTCCCCGGCGGCGCCCCCACCGGGGGAGACTCGCCGGAGCTGGCCGCGGCCCGCCGCCGCCACCCCTCCCACCCGGACTTCGTCCCCGTCCAGTCACCGGTGGTCAACGACCACGAACGCACGGTGTCCACCCTTGAGGAACTGGCCGCATCCGCCGTCGAACTGACCGACGTCCGCCCCGGCCCGCTGGGCACCCTGGACGTCTACGTCTTCGCCGACGGCACCACGCTGTGCATGACCCCGGGCCACCGGGAGACGGCGGAACGCCTTGCGGCGGCCCTGCGCGCCGGCGAGACGCCGGTACTGCTGGGCGGTTCGGGTGTCTCTGGCGCGTACACGCTGACCTTCGCGTGCGGCGAGGAGAGCGTCTACATCCTGGCCGACCGGGTCATAGCGTCCCTCTAGGGCCTGTCGTTTGGATCATGCCGGCGTCGCGGGGTGTGGCACGCACTCCCCCAGAGGGGGGACCCCCAGCCGCGTTGTCGTCAGTCGCCGACGCTCCGCGTCGACTCCCTCCTCCGCCTTGCAGCTGCACGCACCACACCCCGCTCGGGTTGGTTGAAAGGCGCAGTCTCTCTCAGCCGACCTGATCCAAACGACAGACCCTAGCGTTCACACCCCGGCGCGCTTCTGCGCCTCCTCCACCAGCATCACCGCCTCCTCGACCTCCCCCTCGTTCGTGAGTACGAGGGCCAAGTCATGGACGGCGACGGTGACTTGGTCGGCCGCCGCGAACATCCCGGCGTCGGGCATCTCCCTGGGCTCCGCCCCGGGCGCCTCCAGAAGCTGGGCCCGACGGGACAATTCCCTGGCCAGCGCCAGTGCCTCCGCGGCGGCGCTGCGCTGCAGCCGGCTCTGCGGCGCCGCCCGCAAGCGGTCGGCGAAGTGATCTACGGCTCGGGTCAAACGCGTCGTATCAACCACGCCGTGAGCGTACGCGACTGTTGCCAACGGGCGAACGCTCAGGCACGGTGACCTGAAGGACCGGCTTACATCCCCTTTGCGTCCGGAGGCGCCGATGTCCCACGTCCTCTCCGAGGAGACCCACCGCAACATGCTCGCCCGCATCCCCCACTGCACCGGTCGTGAAGTCTCCGACTGGTTGCGCGCCGTAGAAGAAGGCCCGGCTCTCTTCAACTTCGAGGAGAAGGTCAGCTGGCTCCGCCATGAGCACAACCTCGCGTACGGCCACGCGAAGGCGATCGTCCACGAGTACGACCTGAGGAGGGCCGCGCGCAAACTGCTCTAGGCGCGCACAGGGACAGGACATGCCGAAGGGCCCCGGGTGACGACCCGGGGCCCTTCGCTCACGACCGTCTCAGATCAGTCGCTGCTGCTGAGGATCGAGATGAGCCTCAGGAACTCCATGTAGATCCACACCAGCGTCATCGTGAGACCGAAGGCCGCCAGCCAGGCCTCCTCGCGCGGAGCGCCGTAGGCGATGCCGTCCTCGACCTGCTTGAAGTCCAGGGCGAGGAAGCAGGCGCCGAGCAGGATGCCGATGACACCGAACAGGATGCCGAGCGGGCCGCTGCGGAAGCCGAGGCCGTCACCGCCGCCGAAGACCGCGAACAGCAGGTTGATCGCCATCAGGACGATGAAGCCGAGCGCGGCCGCCATCACGAAGCCGACGAAGCGGCGGTTGACGCGGATCCAGCCCGCCTTGTACGCCACCAGCACCGCGGCGAAGACCGCGAGTGTGCCGAGCACCGCCTGCATGGCCGCACCGCTGGCGATGCGGTTGTCGACGACGCTGGAGACCACGCCGAGGAACACGCCCTCGAACGCGGCGTACGTCAGGATCAGCGCGGGCGAGGCCTTGCGCTTGAAGGACTGGACGAGCGCCAGCACCATGCCGATCAGGCCGGCGCCGATCGCGATGCCGTAGGACCGGCTGATGTTCGCGTCGTCGACCGGCAGCGTCGCCCAGGCGAGCGCGGCCGTGACGATCAGGACGCCGAGCGTGGTGCCGGTGCGCATGAGGACGTCGTCCATCGTCATGCGGCCGGTGGTGACCGGCGCCTGCGGCGGCGCGCCGTACTGCAGGTCCTGCTGGGCGTAAGGGTTCTGCGCGTACGGGTTGCCGGCCTGCGGCTGGGCATACGGGTTGCCCTGCGTGCCGACAGCGGCGCCCCCGGCCTGCGGCGCGGTGTTGAAGCCCGCGTAGCCGTTGTCGCGGCTGAACCCCCGTCGCGAGAAGACCGGGTTGCTGCTCCTCATTTCACTCCTCCATGATCGCCGTGCGCGACCTTGGCTCAAGAGTAATAGGTGGGCAAAGGATTGACCCTACTGCTTGGGGAGGATCTTTCCCTCGTCGTGCGGGCCAACACGCTACGCGGCCGGGTGATTCCCGGCCACGGAGGGGCTCATTCATGACCAACCTGCGACGTGGCCGGAACCTGTCGGAGATCACCCGCCCGGCCCGGGCCGCCGGGTCACCCGAACGGAAACCCCGTGTACGCCTCGGCGAGATCCGTCTCGGCCGCCCTCGATCCCGCGATCCGCTCCAGCCGCGCGAGCTGGAGCCGGTCCTCGAACGGCGTGGCCTCGGGGGCGCGGTGCAGCAGCGTCGTCATGTCGTAGGAGAACCGCTCGGCCTGCCAGACGCGGCGCAGACAGGTCTCGGAGTAGGCGTCGAGGAGTTCCGCCGAACCCGTCCCCTTCTCGTACGCCAGCGCCCGCGCGAAGGTGACGACGTCACCAACGGCCAGATTCAGTCCCTTCGCGCCCGTCGGAGGCACGATGTGCGCCGCGTCACCGGCCAGGAAGAGACGGCCGTGGCGCATCGGCTCGTGGACGTAGGACCGCATGGGGGTGACCGACTTCTGGGTGATGGGGCCGCGCTCGAGGCGCCAGTCGTCGGCCGTCTCGAAGCGGCGCTCCAGCTCCGCCCAGATCTCGTCGTCGCTCCACGCCTCGGCGTCCGTGCCCTCGGGCACCTGGAGGTAGAGGCGGGAGACGGACGGGGAGCGCATGGAGAGCAGGGCGAAGCCGCGGTCGTGGCGGGCGTAGACGAGTTCGTCGTGCGAGGGGGCCACGTCGGCGAGGATGCCGAGCCAGCCGAAGGGGTACGTCCGCTCGAAGACCCGGACCAACTCCTCGGGGATCGCCTTGCGGGAGACGCCCCAGAAGCCGTCGCAGCCGACGACGTAGTCGCATTCGAGGACGCCCTCGACGCCCTCGTGCCGGAAGCGCACGCGCGGGCGGTCGGTGTCCGCGCCCTCCACCGCCAGCGCCTCCGCCTCGAACAGCAGCGGGCCGCCCTCCTTGAGCTGGAGGGCGATGAGGTCCTTGCAGACCTCGGTCTGGGCGTAGACCATCACCGAGCGGCCGCCGGTGCGGGCGGGGAAGTCGACGCGGTGGCGTTTACGGTCGTAGCGCAGCTCGATGCCGTCGTGTCGCAGGCCCTCGCGGTCCATCCGCTCCGCGGCGCCGGCCGCGCGCAGCACGTCCACCGTGCCCTGCTCCAGGATTCCGGCGCGCTGGCGGTGCTCGACGTAGGCGCGGTCGCGGCTCTCCAGGACGACCGAGTCGATGCCGGCGCCGTGCAGCAGCCGCGCGAGGAGGAGGCCGGCGGGGCCCGCTCCGATGATGCCGACGGTGGTGCGCATCGGGCGCTTCCCTTCTCGCTGTTCGCGTGGTGAAGTTTTATTCACCAACTCTGGATGCGAGTGTCCGGCCGCACGCGCCCGCTGTCAACGGTTGCGGTGAACTCTTGAAGGAAGGGAGTGCATCGGAAGTGCCCAGAGCCGGACTTGAACCGGCACGCCCGCGAAGGGGCAGCGAGGTTTAAGCTCGCCGTGTCTGCATTCCACCATCTGGGCAGGCCATGGGCTCCGCATCGAGATCCCGAGCCTATCGGGATACATCCCCCGAACAGCGGACGGGCGGACCGATGTTGTCTTATTTTATTGACGTCTGAGGGTGCATCAGCCCACGGAACACGCCATCCGCACTTGCCAATAGCCTTACGTGCGGCGGTCGGCGGCGCATACGGAATGACGGAATTTCACCGTCCAAACGAGGACGCTCCACCTGTTCCGAAGCGAACAACTGTCAGGGGCCCCCGTCATCCTCAGGTATGACACAGCCGCCCCCGGTCCATCCGGAGTCTGCCTTCGGAACCGGAACAGGGACGGACTACACGGCGATCCCCGGCCGGGACGATGGATACGTCCTTCGAACACACCGCCGTCCCTTCAGGAGCGTTCTTCTCGTGACCACCGCACCCATCGCCGACCGGGCCACCACCGTGGCCGCACGGGCCACGGATCTGTCGAAGATCTACGGACAGGGCGAGACCCAGGTGGTCGCCCTGGACCGGGTCTCCGTCGAATTCCGGCAGGCCGAGTTCACCGCGATCATGGGCCCCTCCGGCTCCGGGAAGTCCACGCTGATGCACTGCGTGGCCGGCCTGGACACGTTCTCCTCCGGTTCGGTGCGCATCGGCGACACCGAGCTCGGCTCCCTGAAGGACAAGCAGCTCACCAAGTTGCGCCGGGACAAGATCGGCTTCATCTTCCAGGCGTTCAACCTGCTGCCCACGCTGACCGCCCTGGAGAACATCACCCTCCCGATGGACATCGCGGGCCGCAAGGCGGACAAGCAGTGGCTGGACTCGGTGATCGGGATGGTCGGCCTCGCCGACCGGCTCAGCCACCGCCCCGCCCAGCTCTCCGGCGGCCAGCAGCAGCGCGTCGCCGTCGCCCGCGCACTCGCCTCCAAGCCCGAGATCATCTTCGGCGACGAGCCGACCGGAAACCTCGACTCGCGCTCCGGCGCCGAGGTGCTGGGCTTTCTGCGCAACTCCGTACGGGAGTTGGGGCAGACGGTGGTGATGGTGACCCACGATCCGGTGGCCGCCGCGTACGCGGACCGCGTGGTGTTCCTCGCGGACGGACGGATCGTCGACGAGATGTACCGGCCGACCGCGGACAACGTGCTCGACTTCATGAAGCAGTTCGACGCGAAGGGCCGCACCAGCTGATGTTCCGCACTGCCCTGCGCAACGTACTCGCGCACAAGGCCCGGCTGTTGATGACCGTGCTCGCCGTGATGCTCGGCGTCGCGTTCGTCTCCGGCACCCTGGTCTTCGCCGACACCCTCTCCAACGCCTTCCGCAACCAGTCGGCGAAGAGCTACGACGACGTCGCCGTCTCCGTCACCTCGCACGCCGACCCGGACAACCCCGAGGAAGAGCCCGGCCTCTCCCGGAAGACCCTCGACAAGATCTCCGCCGTGGACGGCGTCGCCGGCGCCTACGGCCGCGTCGAGGGCTTCGCCGGGGTCGCCGACCCCGACGGAAAGCTGATCGGCGTCGGCTGGTCCAACAAGGGCTCCAACTTCGCCCCCGGCAAGGACGGCAAGGACACCGCCTACACGTTCACCGACGGCTCGGGCCCGGTGAAGGACGATCAGATCGCCCTGGACAAGGAGTCCGCGACCAAGGGCGAGTACCGGGTCGGCGACCGGGTGCGGGTCGCGACCAACGGGCCGGTGAAGGAGTTCACCCTCAGCGGTGTCTTCACCACCGAGGACGGCGCCGTGAACGCCGGCGGCAGCCTCGTCCTCTTCGACACCGCGGTCGCCCAGAAGCAGTACCTCAAGCCGGGCTACTTCGAGAGCGTCACCGTCACCGCCGCCCCCGGCGCGGACGACGCGAAGATCCTGGACGCGGTCAAGCCGCTGCTGCCGGACACCGCCGAGGCCCAGACCGGCCAGGCGCTCGCGGACGAGCAGGCCAAGCAGATCGAAGAGGGCATGAGCTCGCTCAAGCAGATCCTGCTCGGGTTCGCGGGCATCGCGCTCTTCGTCGGGATCTTCCTGATCTCCAACACCTTCACGATGCTGGTCGCCCAGCGCACGAAGGAGATCGCCCTGATGCGCGCCGTCGGTGCGTCACGCAAGCAGATCACCCGCTCGGTGCTCGCCGAGGCCGCGGTGGTGGGCCTGGTCGCGTCGGTGATCGGCTTCGTCCTCGGCATTGGCCTCGCGGTCGGTCTGCGGTCCGGAATGGCCGCGTTCGAGATGAAGATCCCGGACGGCCCGCTGGTCCTGTCCGCCACGCCGGTGATCGCCGCGATCGCGGTCGGTGTGCTGATCACGATGTTCGCCGCCTGGCTGCCCGGCCGCCGGGCCGCGAAGATCCCGCCGGTGGCGGCCATGAACAGCGTCCACGCGGTGGCCACCACCAAGTCGCTGGTGCTGCGCAACTCCATCGGTACCGCCGTCACCGCCCTCGGCGCGGCCGGCATCGTGCTGGGTGCCTCGACCGGCGGCAGCGACGGCCGGATGTACATCGGTGCGGGCGCGTTCTTCGCGCTGATCGGTGTGATCATCCTGATCCCGCTGCTGTCCCGGCCCGTGATCGCGCTCGTCCGTCCGCTGCTCGTCGGCCCCTTCGGGGTGGCCGGCAAGCTGGCCGGCCAGAACGCCGTCCGCAATCCGCGCCGTACCGGCGCCACCGCCTCGGCGCTGGCGATCGGGCTGACGCTGGTGACCGGCCTGTCGGTGCTCGGCATCACGGTCGGCACGGCCATCGACAAGATGACCACGGACAACATCAAGGCCGACTACATGGTCTCGATGGCGAACGGCGGTGACCTCGACCAGTCCGCACTGACGGCGCTGGAGAAGGCCAAGGGCGTCTCCGCGGTCTCGCCGCAGCAGGACGCCTACTTCCTGGTCGGTGCCGACGACTACGTGTCCGCTTCCGCGGTCACTCCGGGCGACATCGAAAAGGTCCTGAACGTCGATGTCGTCAGCGGCAGCGTCGACTCGCTCGCCAAGGGCCGGATCGCGGTCGCCGAGAAGACGGCCAAGAGCAAGGGCTGGAAGACCGGCGACACCGTCCCCGTCACCTTCGGCGACGAGAAGAAGGACACGCTGACGGTCGGCGCCGTCTTCAAGGACAGCGAGTTCCTCTCCTCCGTCCTCATCGACACCAAGGTCGTGAACCAGCACGAGACGAAGCCGTACATCCGGCAGATCTTCGTGAAGGTGGACGGCGGCCAGTCCTCGGCGAACGAGAAGGTCCTCATCGACGCGCTGGGCGACAACCCCGCGATCACGGTCATGGACCGGCAGGACATCCGCAACGAGTTCGGCGGCGCCATCAACACCCTGCTGAACATCATGTACGGCCTGCTGGCGATGGCCCTGATCATCGCGGTGCTGGGCGTCGTCAACACCCTGGCGATGTCGGTCTTCGAACGGCAGCAGGAGATCGGCATGCTGCGCGCGATCGGTCTCGACCGGCGCCGGGTGAAGCGGATGGTCCGGCTGGAGGCCGTGGTCATCTCGGTGTTCGGCGCGGTCGTCGGCATCGGTCTCGGCTCGTTCCTCGGCTGGGCGATCGGCGAGACCATCGCGGAGCAGATCCCGGGCTACGCGCTGGTCCTGCCGTGGGACCGGATCGGGATCTTCCTGGTGCTGGCCGGTCTGGTGGGCGTCCTGGCCGCGCTGTGGCCGGCCCGCAACGCCGCCAGGCTGAACATGCTGAACGCCATCAAGGCCGAGTGACCAAGCTCCGCCACACCGAAGGGCCGGGCTTCCCCATGACGGGGGAGCCCGGCCCTTGCGCTTGTGTCCGGATCAACGGCGTTCGCGCTCACTCCACTTGCGGGCCCGCAGCGGCATCCCGGAAACCCCCTCTTCCGGCGTCTTCACCGCCAGCACCTGGTTGACGCCGATGCGGTTGCGCTCGAAGGACACCGCGGAGGCGGCCATGTACAGCCGCCAGACGCGGGCGCGCCCGATGCTGGTGAGCCTGACCGCGCGGGCCCAGTCGGCCTCCAGATTGGCGACCCAGCGCCGCAGGGTCAGGGCGTAGTGCTCCCGGATCGACTCCACGTCGCGCACCTCGAAGCCGGCGCGTTCGAGCTGGGTGACGGTGGCCCCGATGGGCTGGAGCTCGCCGTCGGGGAACACATAGGCGTCGATGAACTCGTCGACCTCGTACGTCGATTCGTCGCGCTGCGGCCGGCGCCCGATCTGGTGGTTGAGCAGCCGCCCGCCCGGCTTCAGCAGCCGGTGCAGCACATCGGCGTACTCCAGGTACCGCTCCCCGCCGACGTGTTCGGCCATGCCGATGGAGGAGATGGCGTCGTAGGGCGCGTCGTCGACGTCCCGGTAGTCCTGGACGCGGATCTCCACCTTGTCGGTGAGCCCCTGGTCGGCGACGCGCTTGCGGGCGTACGCCGCCTGCTCCTGGGAGAGGGTGATGCCGACGACGCTCACGCCGTAGTCGCGGGCCGCGTGGATGGCCATGGAGCCCCAGCCGCAGCCGACGTCGAGCAGCCGCTGACCGGGGCTCAGGTCGAGCTTGCGGCAGATGAGGTCCAGCTTGTCGCGCTGGGCGGCTTCGAGGGTGCCGTCCGGCGGCGGGGCCGGCCAGTAGGCGCAGGAGTACACCATGGACGGCCCGAGGACGATCTCGTAGAAGTCGTTGCCGACGTCGTAGTGGTGGCTGATGGCGCGTCTGTCGGTGCGCTTGGTGTGCAGATGGCCGGGCCGGCGCACCTCCTCGGGCGGCGGCGCGGGCGGCAGCGGCACCCCGCTGATCTTGACGAGGCCGCGCACGGCGGCGCGCACCTCGGGGTCCCGGAGCGCCTGAGCCAGGCTCCGGGCGTCCTCGCCCCGCTCCCACACGAGCCCCGCGAGCAGATCGAGGGCGGTGTAGAGATCCCCCTCGATGTCGATGTCCCCGGCGACCCAGGCGCGGGCCAGCCCCAGCTCACCGGGCTTCCACAACAGCCGCCGTACGGCACGGCGGTTGCGTACGACAAGGGTCGGGGCGCCGGGCGGACCCGCCTGCGAACCGTCCCAGGCGCGGATGCGCACCGGGAGCGGGACCCCCAGCAACTGTTCGACGAGGCTTTTCAGCCGCAGAGCGGCGTCGGCCATGGCGCACACCTCCGTGACAACGATCCCGGAATGTCCAACACCACGTAAACACCTGCGGACCCCCGACGCAGTCCCCCACGCGCGTTACGGCCAGGCAAAATACCTGCGGCGGGCACACAGTTGGTCCGTCCAGCGGCTCGGGAAAACGCCGAAGGACCTCCCGCACCACGGATGGCGGGAGGTCCTTCGGTTCGTTCAGCGACCGGAGCCGGTCAGGAGGCCTTCGCCTCGGTCTTCTCCGCCTTGGGCGCCGCGGGCATCGGCTTGGCGGCCTCGTAGAACTCCTCGCGCGGGTGCTCCATCGCGCCGAGGGAGACGACCTCGCGCTTGAGGAACATGCCGAGGGTCCAGTCGGCGAAGACGCGGACCTTGCGGTTCCAGGTCGGCATCGCCATGCCGTGGTAGCCACGGTGCATGTACCAGGCGAGACGGCCCTTGAGCTTGATCTTCATCTTGCCCATGACGATCATCGCCACGCCCTTGTGGAGGCCGAGGCCCGCCACCGCGCCCTTGTTGGCGTGCGAGTAGTCCTTCTGCGGGAAGCCCCGCATACCGGAGATCACGTTGTCGCCGAGGACGCGCGCCTGCCGCAGCGCGTGCTGCGCGTTCGGCGGGCACCAGGCGTTCTCGTTGCCCGCCTTGCGGCCGACGAGGTCCGGGACCTGGGCGTTGTCACCGGCGGCCCAGATGTAGTCGGTGCCCTTGACCTGGAGCGTGGGCTCGCAGTCGACGTGACCGCGGGGGCCGAGCGGCAGGCCGTAGCGGGCCAGGGCCGGGTTCGGCTTGACGCCGGCCGTCCACACGATGGTGTTGGAGTCGACCTCGAGGCCGTTCTTCAGCACGACGTGGCCGTCGACGCAGGAGTCCATGGAGGTGGAGAGGTAGACCTCGACCCCGCGGGCCTCCAGGTGCTCCTTGCCGTACTGGCCGAGCTTGGGGCCGACCTCGGGCAGGATCTTGTCGGCGGCGTCGACGAGGATGAACCGCATGTCCTCGCGGGAGACGTTGGTGTAGTACTTGGCCGCGTCGCGGGCCATGTCCTCGACCTCACCGATGGTCTCGGCACCGGCGAAGCCGCCGCCGATGAAGACGAAGGTGAGCGCCTTGCGGCGGATCTCGTCGTCGGTGGTGGAGTCGGCCTTGTCGAGCTGCTCAAGGACGTGGTTGCGCAGGCCGATGGCCTCCTCGATGCCCTTCATGCCGATGCCCTGCTCGGCGAGGCCGGGGATCGGGAAGGTGCGGGAGACCGCGCCGAGCGCGATCACCAGGTAGTCGAAGGGCAGCTCGTACGCCTCGCCGACCAGCGGGGCGATCGTGGCGACCTTGCGGTCCTGGTCGATGGTGGTGACCCGGCCGGTGAGGACCTCCGCCTTGGGCAGCACGCGTCGCAGCGGGACGACGACGTGGCGCGGGGAGATGCTGCCGGCGGCGGTTTCGGGAAGGAAGGGCTGGTAGGTCATGTACGACCGGGGGTCGACGACCGTGACGGTCGCCTCGCCGTAGCGCATCTTCTTGAGAATGCGCCGAGCTGCGTACAGGCCTACGTACCCACCGCCTACTACGAGGATCCTGGGACGCTCCGTGGTGCTCATGCCATCGAGTATCCACCCGCCTCAGGGGGGTCGCTCGTGCGCCCCTTCACAAGCTCTTGCAGGCACTGTGCTACCATCCCCGGCCCGCGTTACGCACCTCATGGTCACGTCGGGGAACCGGTGGGCGGTACGACCCGTTGTCAATGCCGCGTGAGCTGCCTCTCCGGGCTCCAGGGCCCCCTGTGAGCGGGCCGGGACACCCTCCGTCGCGAGGCTCTCGAAGCTCCCTTACATCGACCATCTGAACATGTTCAAGACCCTGTTCACCCCTCGGAAGGGTCAACCGACAGCGATCTGTGCTCCGACAGGGCCGAATTCCTTGTGAAGAACTTCACGAACTTTCTTGAGCGCGTCACTTCGAGTGGGCTCCGAGGGGCCCGAAAGGCCCCCCGAGGAGTGCTCATACGCTAACCGCACCGCTCAGCCGATGGCTACCGATCGGTAGCAAACGAGACACGAACCACCCCTCCGAGGCGATCTGAGTCACCGTCACCCGGTCGGTCACATTCCGCGCGAAAATGATCGAGAGGCCACATAGCGTGCAGCCATGATCACCTCACGGAAGGCCCCCAAGCGGGCCGGCAAGCGAATAGTCTCGGTCGGCGTTGCCCTGGGCATCGCCCTGGCGGCGGGGGCGGCCACGGCCGCGTCCGCCGCGGCCACATCCGACCACGAGCCCTCCAAGGCCACGGTCGCCCAGACGAGTCCGAGCCACGACGATGACGACGACGGGTGCAACGGCCTCATCGTCCTCATCTGCAACTGACCCACCGCCCGCACGGGCTCGCACGACGGCCCCGGTCCCTCCCCACGAGGCACCGGGGCCGTTCCGCGTCGCCGCGCGTGTCAGTGACCGCGCTTGGCGGCCTCCGCGTCCTCCGCCACCTTGAAGGCGATGCCGTCGAGGATGTCGTGCTCGCTGACGACGACCTCCTCGGCACCGATCCGCTCCATGATCGCCAGCAGCACCAGCGCGCCGGCCGCGATGACGTCGACCCGCCCCGGGTGCATGGAGGGCACGGCGGCGCGCTCGGCGTGGGTGGAGCGCAGCAGCCAGTGGGTGATCTCGCGCACCCGGTCGGCGGTGATCCGGGAGTGGTGGATGCGGGTCGAGTCGTACTCGGGCAGATCCAGGGCGATGGCCGACACCGTGGTGACCGAACCGGCCAGCCCCACCAGCGTCCTGGCCTCGCGCAGCGGCACGGTCTCCTCGGCGAGGTCGAGAGCCGCCTCGATGTCGGCCCGTATCGCCGCGACCTGCTCCTCGGACGGGGGGTCGGAGACCACGCCGTCCCGCACCAGATGCCGCTCGGTCATCCGCACACAGCCGACGTCGACGGAGCGCGCCGCGCGCACATGCTCCTCGCCGACGACGAACTCGGTCGACCCACCGCCGATGTCCACGACGAGGTAGGGCCGGTGCAGGTCCGCACGCCCGGTCAGCTCCTTCGTCGCGCCCGTGAAGGAGAACTCGGCCTCCTGGTCCCCGGTGATGACCTCGGGCTCGACGCCCAGGATGTCCATCACCCCGCGCACGAACTCGTCCCGGTTCTCGGCGTCCCGGGAGGCGGACGTGGCCACGAAGCGAAGCCGCTCGGCGCCGTGCTCCTTGATGATCGCCGCGTAGTCACGGCAGGCGGCGAAGGTCCGCTCCAGCGCCTCCGGGGCGAGCCGCCCCGTACGGTCGACGCCCTGGCCGAGCCGCACGATGGTCATACGGCGGTCCAGGTCGACGAGTTCACCAGCGCCTGGGTCGACATCTGCGACGAGGAGCCGGATGGAGTTCGTACCGCAGTCGATGGCTGCGACGCGGGTCATGGGGTGCCTTCCGATGTACGGGACAGTACGGGACATTTCAGCGCCGTGGGCGCAGCCCACGGGATGGGACGGGTAGGGGCGGCGGGGCGAGGATCACTCGGCCGGAACCACACACGGCCCCTTCATCCACCACTCGGGCAGCATCGCGATGGCCTCGTCCCCGAGCGGATTGACCCCGGGCCCGGCCGCCAGCGAGTGCGCGACCAGCACATGCAGACACTTCACCCGATCCGGCATGCCACCCGCGCTCGGAAACCCGGTCAGCTCCTCGATCTCGTCCCGCCGCCGGATGTAGTCCTCATGCGCGGCCCGATACGCCGCCGCCAGCTCCGGATCGCTCTCCAGCCGGGCCGTCATCTCCTTCATCACGCCCTCGGCCTCCAGCGTCCCGATCGCCGACGCCGCCTTCGGGCACGTCAGGTAGTACAGCGTCGGGAAGGGCGTGCCGTCGGGCAGCCGAGGGGCCGTCTCGACGACGTCCGGCTGCCCGCACGGGCACCGGTGCGCGATCGCGCGCAGCCCGCGCGGGGGCCGCCCGAGCTGCTGCTTGAAGGCCTCGACGTCCGCGTCGGTGGGCTCGGTGCGCGGAGTGGGCGGCGGGGGCGTTTCCATGCCTGTCTTTCTATCGGTTCTCGCCGGCGATCTCAGGATCGGTCCGGGCGATCGGTTCTCACTGGGCGGCGGCGTCGGCCTTGTCGACCCCGTCCCAGAGTTTCGCGTACCAGGGGCTGTCGGCCGCGCTCCGGTCGGTCCGGGACGCCTTGCCCGCGTCCGGGTCGACCACGATGTAACCGGTCTCCCCGGGCATCACATAGTGCAGCCGCTGCCGGATCTGCTGCTCGGCGTACGCGTCGTCCTGCCAGCGTGCCTTGAGGTCGCGCAGCTGCTCGACGCGCTGGGCGGCCTCCTCCTGCTGCCGCTGCGTGTCGGCGATCTCGGCGCGCTGGGAGACGTACTGCCTTATCGGGTAGGCCAGTGCCACGACGAGGGAGCAGAGCACCAGCGCGAGCAGCGCGGCGCGCCCGGTGAGCCTGGAGCGCCGGGCCTGCCGCTTGGTCTGGGAGCGGTAGACGCGGGCCGCCGTCTGCTCGCCGAGCAACCGGATCCTGGTCGCGGTGGAGAAACGGTCCCGGTCCTTCACGGCCATCGGCTCTCCGCCTCCCCTTTCACGTGCGTACGTCCCCGCACACGGTACGGGACCGAGTACGGGGACGTACGTACGACTGGCTAAGGCTTACCCGGCCGGGCGTCAGCCCTTGAAGCGCGGGAAGGCCGAGCGACCCGCGTACACCGCCGCGTCGTCGAGGATCTCCTCGATGCGCAGCAGCTGGTTGTACTTGGCGACGCGCTCGGAGCGGGCCGGGGCGCCGGTCTTGATCTGGCCGCAGTTGGTGGCGACGGCCAGGTCGGCGATGGTGACGTCCTCGGTCTCGCCGGAGCGGTGGGACATCATGCACTTGAAGCCGCTGCGCTGGGCCAGCTCGACGGCGTCCAGGGTCTCGGTCAGCGAGCCGATCTGGTTGACCTTGACCAGCAGGGCGTTGGCGGCGCCGTCGTCGATGCCGCGGGCCAGGCGCTCCGGGTTGGTGACGAACAGGTCGTCGCCGACGATCTGGACCTTGTCGCCGAGCTTGTCGGTGAGGACCTTCCAGCCGGCCCAGTCGTCCTCGAACAGCGGGTCCTCGATGGAGACGAGCGGGTAGGCCGCCACGAGCTCCTCGTAGTACTCCGTCATCTCGGCGGCGGAGCGCTCCTTGCCCTCGAAGAGGTACTTGCCGTCCTTGTAGAACTCGGAGGCGGCGACGTCGAGCGCGAGGGCGATCTGCTCGCCGGGGGCGTAGCCGGCTTCCTTGATGGCCTCGAGGATGAGGTCGAGGGCCTCGCGGTTGGAGCCGAGGTTCGGGGCGAAGCCGCCCTCGTCGCCGAGGCCGGTGGACAGGCCGCGGCCCTTCAGGACCTTCTTGAGGGTGTGGTAGACCTCGGTGCCCCAGCGCAGGGCCTCGGAGAAGGACTCCGCGCCGATCGGGGCGATCATGAACTCCTGGATGTCCACGTTGGAGTCGGCGTGCGAGCCGCCGTTCAGGATGTTCATCATCGGCACCGGCAGCAGGTGCGCGTTCGGGCCGCCCAGGTAGCGGAAGAGCGGGAGGTCGGACGCCTCGGAGGCGGCGTGCGCGACGGCGAGCGAGACGCCGAGGATGGCGTTGGCGCCGAGCGAGCCCTTGTTGTCGGTGGCGTCCAGGTCGAACATCGCCTGGTCGATCAGGCGCTGCTCGGTGGCGTCGTAGCCGACGAGCTCCGGGCCGATCTGCTCGATGACGGCGAGGACGGCCTTCTCGACACCCTTGCCCTGGTAGCGGTTGGGGTCACCGTCACGGAGCTCGATGGCCTCGAAGGCACCGGTCGAGGCGCCGGACGGGACGGCGGCACGACCCGTGCTGCCGTCGTCGAGGCCGACCTCGACCTCGACCGTGGGGTTGCCTCGGGAGTCCAGGATTTCCCGGGCTACGACGACGTCGATGGACGGCACGAGCATCTCCTTCTTCGGATGTGACGCGGGTACGCAGACCGCGGTGGGTACTGCGAGACGAGCCTAACCGGCTCCGGGCGTTCGGCCAGCGGTCGACCGCCCCGTGGACAGAACCGAGAGTAAATTGTTTCCGAACGGAACAAAAATGGTCCGCGTGCGGGCCCGCAGAAGAACCCGCGTGCAAGCCCGCACAAGAAAGAGCCCCGCCCCGGTGCGTACGGGGGAAAACGCACCGAGGCGGGGAGTTCGTGGGGACGGGGGTGGCCCTCACGACGCCTTCACTATGAGGTCCACGGATGTGAAGGCGCTGTGGTTCAACTGTCGGCCGCGTGATGCCGCGGGCCGCCGGTTCGCGGCCCGCCGCGCCGGCTTACTTCAGGTGCAGCTGCTGACCCGGGTAGATCAGGTTCGCGTCCTCGACGATGCCCTTGTTCAGCTGGAAGAGCTTCTCCCAGCCGCCCTTGACGTCGTGGTCCGCGGCGATCGAGCTGAGGGTGTCACCCTTGACGACCTTGTACTCGCCGTCGCCCTTCTTGACCTTCTTGCCGGTCGGGGTGGTGACGGTCTTGGTGCTCTTCTTGGCGGCCGGGCGGTCGGTGGAGCGGGAGGCCGACTGCTGCTCGCTGGAGCGAGTGGTGGTCTCGCCGCTCTGCGAGGAGCCGGCGGAGGAGCCGTTGTAGGCGGCGCTCGACAGGCCGGTGCCGCAGTTCGGCCAGGCGCCCTTGCCCTGGGCCGCGAGGACCTTCTCGGCTATCTCGATCTGCTGGGCCTTGCTGGCCTGGTCGGCGGTGGAGGCGTACGCCGTGCCGCCGTACGCGGCCCAGGTGGAGGCGGAGAACTGCAGACCGCCGTAGTAGCCGTTGCCGGTGTTGATCGACCAGTTGCCGCCGGACTCGCACTGGGCGACGGTGTCCCACTCGGAGGCGGTGGCGGCCGAGGCACTGCCGGCCGCCATCAGCGGGGCGGCGACGGCGGCGGCGCCGGTGACGCCGACGACGGCGATGGCGCGAGCGGCCTTGGACGGACGGCGGTGCTTGCCCTTGCTGGAAAACAGCATGGAAGGATCCCCTCACCGACGCCTACGAGGTGAGCTGTCGGGTTCGGGCCGGTTGAGTTGCCCGGCCGCGCACCGCTGACGCTGGTGCGCGACTTAACCCCAAGCCGAACTCCGGCCGTGCGGCCCCGAAGGGCCTCAACTGCCGGACCCGGCGCTTACCTTGGGTCCCCCGCTCCTGCCTACGGCGCTTGACGCGACGACTGTTCCCGTACGGCCGCCGGCAGGATTCGGCGTGACGGCTGTCGGGGCTCGCTCTGGTGGCGAGCGGTCATGACCGTAGACACGCGATTCGCGGAATTACAAAGACGATCAGGGCATCTGAGATCTATCTCTCACTACCTTTAAAGCGGACATTCCAGGGCGAAACATGACGCGAACTCCCGCTGTTTTTCGCCCTGTTCGACCGTTATTCGACAGGGACGTCCAGGGTCTGACCGGCGAAGATGTGGTTCGCGTCGGCGCCGATGGCCTTCTTGTTCGCGTTGTACAGCGCGCGCCACCCGCCCTGAAGCTCAAGGGAGTCGGCGATGGAGGCGAGAGTGTCGCCGGGGCGGACGCTGTACGAGGCGTGGCGACCGGAGGACTTGACGGCACTGTCGACGGCATCGTCCTCGTCGGCACTGGGACCGCGATGACGCCCGGAGCCGGCCGTCGCGTCGTCGATCGACCCGGTGTCGACGAGACTCCAGGAGCCCGCATCCTGCTCCGAGTTGTCCTGATTGTCACCCTTGGGGGTCTCTATGGGAGAGCTGTCCGGCGACTGTGGAGTCCTTGAGTCGGGTGACGTATCGGACTTCGCGGACTTGTCGACTGAAGAGGACGACGAGGGCGAGGATGATGAATTATCGGGTGATTCGGACGAAGCGCCGGAGGAGCCGCTCAGCAGGTTCGAGGCATCGTCGGACGGGGTCGACGCACCGGAGGAGTCGGATTCGCTCGATGAGTCAGACGAACTCGATGAGCCGGACGAGCCGGACGACTTGGGTGAATCGAGCAAACCGGAGGATCCGGACACCTCGGAGGGTGAGTCCTCCTCCACCCCGGTGTCGAGGTCGACCGAGCCGGACGCCTTGGTGAGTCCGTTGAGCACCGCGCAGGTGCCCCAGGGACTGGTTCCCCGGGCCGCCAGGACGTCCTGCGCCACGGCGATCTGCTGGGAGCGGCTGGCCAGATCGGGAGTGGAGGCGTAGTCGAGACCGCCGTACTTCTCCCAGTCGGCCTGGGTCAACTGGAGTCCGCCATAACGCCCGTTGCCGGTGTCGGCGCTCCAGGAGCCGCCACTCTCACAGTCGGCCACCTTGTCCCACACATTGCCGTCGGCCGCGCTCGCGCCGGTGGCGCCGAGGAGCGGGATGGCGATGGCGGAGCCGGTCACCCCGGCCGCGACAAGGAGAGCCGGAGCCTGACGGGGGCGACGGTGACGACCGTTCCCGGAGAGCATGCGGGTGCCTTTCACGAGACAGCAGTGACTGTGGCGCGTGAAACCTGGGCGCCTCGTTGATCCGTGAACGTATAGGCAGACGATCACTTGTCACAAGTTAATGCCGCGTAGATCACGTGAAGATCACAGACTTGAGCGCGTATCACGTTTGCCGGGGCGGACAGAATCACCCAACTGGGCTGAACTCCACCGGAAGGGTGCGCAGTCCGCGCATGATCAGTCCACCGCGCCATCTCAACTCCCCCGGATCCACCGCGAGTCGGAGGTCCGGGAGTCGGGTGAGGAGCGTGGCCAGGGCGGTCTGGCCCTCCAGGCGGGCGAGCGGGGCGCCGAGGCAGTAGTGGATGCCGTGGCCGTAACCGAGGTGCTGGTTGTCACGGCGGCCGAGGTCCAGGACGTCCGGGTCGCCGAACCGCTCCGGGTCGCGGTCGGCGGCGGCCAGGACGACGAGGACGGGGTCGCCGGGGGCGATGTGCTGTCCGCCGATGGTGAGCGGCTCGGTGGCGAAGCGCCAGGTGGCGAGCTCGACGGGGCCGTCGTAGCGCAGGAGTTCCTCGACGCCGGTTTCGAGCAGGGCGGTGTCGCGGTCGGCCAGGGAGGACTGGAGGCGGGCGCGCTGCTCGGGGTGGGTGAGCAGGGCGTAGGTGCCGTTGCCGATGAGGTTGACGGTTGTCTCGAAACCGGCGAACAGCAGGATGAAGGCCATGGCCGCGGCCTCGTTCTCGGTGAGGTGCTCACCGTGGTCGGAGGCGCGGATGAGGCCCGAGATGAGGTCCTCGCCGGGGTCGGGGGTGGCGGGAAGCGCCTCGCGCTTGCGGTGGATGAGGTCGGCGAGATAGCCGCGCATCTTCTTCACCGACCGCGCGACCCCGCCCCTCGGGCCGCCCTGGTGCCGGATCATCATGCCCGCCCAGTCCCGGAAGTCGTCCTGGTCCTCGCGGGGGACGCCCAGCAGATCGCAGATGGCGTAGATGGGGAGCGGGAAGGCGAACTCGTGGATCAGGTCGGCACTCCCCTTCCGCGCGAACTGGTCGATGAGGTGGTCCGTGAGCTCCTGCACCCTGGGGGTGAACTCGGCGACCCTGCGGGGCGTGAAGGCCTTGGAGACGAGCCGGCGGAGCCTGGTGTGGTCCGGCGGGTCGATGTTGAGCAGATGCGTCATCAGCTCGGCCTTGCGCTCCCCGGGGATACCGGTCTTGCCCTTGGCGTGCGCGGGCTCGTCGTGGTGGGCCGGGTTCTTGGAGAGCCGGGGGTCGGCGAGGGTCTGCTTGGCGTCGGCGTACCGGGTGACCAGCCATGCCTCCACCCCGCTGGGCAGCCGCGTCCTGTGCACCGGGGCGTGCTCACGGAGCCAGGCGTAGGCGGGGTAGGGGTCGGTGGCGAACTCCCAGGTGAAGAGGTCGGGGGCCGCGGGAGTGGGAGTCGGGGGGTGGGGCTGGTTGGTCACTCCTTGACGGTAGCTGGCGGGTCGGGGGGTTCGCCCACGGCCCGGGAAGCTCGGGAAGCTACTGGGCGCCGAGCCCTTCGGCGGCTCGCACCGCGTCCCGGTAGGCCCGTGCCGCCACCCGCAGGGCCGCCTCCGGGTCCACCCCGGCCGCCTCCGCTCTGACCGCCATCGCCAGCAGCTCGTACCCAAGGCCCTCCCCGGCCGGCAGCGGCACCTCCAGGCCCGCCGTCCGCACCCGGGACGCCAGCTTCGCCGCGAGGGCGAGGCCCGGCTGGCCGAGGGGGATGCCCTCCGTCACCGACTCGCGCTGCTTCTCCACCGCCTTGGTGCGCAGCCAGTGCTCCTTGACCTCCTCGGGGGTCGTCGCCGTCTCGTCGCCGAAGACATGGGGGTGGCGGTGGATGAGCTTGGTGACGATGCCGCCGGCCACGTCGTCGATGGAGAAGGGGGAGTCCGGGTCCTCCTCCGCTATACGGGCGTGGAAGACGACCTGGAGGAGGACATCGCCCAGTTCCTCGCGGAGTTCGTCGCGGTCGCCGTCCTCGATCGCCTCGACGAGTTCGTATGCCTCCTCGATGCCGTACTTCGCCAGGCCCTTGTGGGTCTGCTGGGAGGACCAGGGGCACTCGGCGCGGATGCGGTCCATGACCTGGACGAGGTCGAGGAGACGGGCGCCGGGCAGGTCGTAGGAGGCGGGGAGCAGTTCCAGATCGGGCATCTGGACGCGGCCGGTGCCGGCGAGGCGGGCGAGGCCGTCGGTGAGCGCGGGCTCGCCCTCGCCGGTCGCCACGACGACGGCCGTGCGACCGCCGGCGCACGCCTCGATCAGGTCCTGGGCGGTCGGGGCGGCCTCGTCGACGGTGATCCCGGCCTCGCGCAGATACGGCAGCTGCGGATGCGCGCCGTCCGCGCACAGCACACGGTCGGCGGAGTGCAGCGCCTGCCAGGCGGGCCAGGACAACAGGCCGGGGGCGACGCGGTGGCTGGTGGTGAGCAGGACGATGCGGCCGGGGGCGGCGGCTTCGGGACTGGTTGCGTTCACGATCCGAACGTAACCCAAGCGACCGACGACGCCTTGAGTTATCCACAGGCGGGGCGGGGTCTCTGTGGTTGTCCACAGGCTGGGCGAGGTTCCTGTGGTTGTCCACAGGGGGCGGAGCCGGGTCGGTCCGCCGTCACATCGTCTGCTGCGTCCCCGCCGCCGTGACCTCGCGCACCCACGGCGTCTTCGCGTCGGCGCGGCTGCTCTTCTGGACGTCCCAGGTGCCGTAGCGCGGGTTGAGGTCGATGTCGAGCTTCTTGGACGCCCCGGCCAGGGCGTTCCAGAAGGCGGGCTTGCCGGTGTCGGTGCCGAGGCTGGTGGCGAGTTTCTGGGCCTCGAGCTGGAGGCGGAGGTTCTCGTCGAGGCGCTGCGGCGGGATGCCGTACTGCTGGAGCCAGGCGGCTTCCAGGGCCTTGGGGCCGCCGACCTGGTCCTCCAGTTCGCCGCGCATCCCCTGGATCTCCTTGCGGGTGACGGTCACGCCCGCGTCCTGAGCGGCCTTGTGCAGCACCTCGTCGAGGACCATGTTGTGCAGGACGTCGCGCGGAAGGCTGCCGGACTTCGCGATGACCTGCGCATACGCGGCCTCGTCCGGCACGGCCGCGCGCTGTGCCGCGCGGACCTCGCTCACCCTGTTCTCCAGCTGCGAGACGGTGATCCGCTGGCCGCCGACGACGGCGGCCGCACCGGGGTGCGCGTCGGATCCGCAGGCGGTGAGCAGGGGCGCCGCGACGATCGCGGCGGAGAGCAGGAGCGCGGTACGACGACGGCGGTGCAAGGAGACCTCCTGAGGAGTTTGTGCGGCGGTGCACAAAGTCTTGCGGTGATCGATGGTAGGCAGTGGGCAAGCTCTGGCCAACCCATTCGACCAACGATTCGCCAGGACTTCGGGCACCGAAGCACCCCCGCCCGGCCCACTCGCCGCTCTCGGCCGCTCAGCCGGTGATCGCCACCGGTCCGCCCCAGGCGTCGCGGTCCACGGTGATCGTGCAGCCGTCCCGTGTCTGCTTGCCGTTGACCAGAAAAGCTAGCCGCGCACCTGCCCCAGCCACTGCAGGGTCCGCCGCACCTCCGCCGCGACCGGGTGGCCGGGGCCGTGCCGGCGCTCCACGTCGATCAGGAGGCGGGCCAGAGTGTCGTGGGCGGCGGGCCGGTCGCCCACGGCGAGCAGGAGGTGGCCGATGCGGCGGCGGACGTCGTGGGCGAGTTCGGGGTCGCCGGAGACGTACTGGTTCTCGTAGTACGGCAGCAGCGCGCGGTACTGGGCGAGCGCGGCGGCCGGATCGCCGAGCTGTTCCAGGCACTGGGCCACGTCGAAGCGGAAGCGCAGGGCCTGCGGGTCGGCCTGGCCGGCCTCGGCGGCGCGTTCGTCGGCGAGGCGGCGCAGTTCGGGTAGCGCGCGCCGGTACTGGCCGTCGTCCATGAGGGTGGCCGCGTACTGCTTGCGCAGAGTGCGCACGACCGGGGAGTGCTCGCCGTGCTGTTCGGCGGCGGTGGGCAGGATCGCGCCGAGGATGTCGACGGCCTGGGTGATCCGGCCCTCGCCGAGGAGGCGCTTGACCTCGTCCACGGCACGCACGACGTCGGTCTTCTCGATGTCGGGCGTGACGGGGGCGGCGGGGGCGGGCTGGGGCGCGGGGGTGCGGGCGCGGTCCGGCCAGGGGGCGTGCGGGCGCAGGAAGGGGCGGGTGGGGTCGCGAGGCTCTCCGGTGGGCGTGCCGCGCGCGGGCAGCAGCGGCGCCAGGTCCTCGTACACCTCCTGCGCGGAAGCCGGGCGGTGCTGCGCGTCCTTCGCCAGCAGGCGGAGCACCAGGGCTTCGAGCGCCTCCGGGACCTCGGGGCGGACACGGCGCACTGGCAGCGGCGGCTCGTACAGGTGCCGGTGCAGCACACCGAGGGCCGTGGAACCCGAGAACGGCACGTCCCCGCTGAGGAGTTCGTGCAGCAGTACGCCGAGTGCGTACAGGTCGGTGTACGGGCCGACCGCGCCGCCCATCGCCTGCTCGGGGGCCATGTAGGCGGGCGAGCCGATGGGAGTGCCGGTGTGGGTGAGGCGGGTGGTGTCGGCGTCCATGACGGAGGCGACGCCGAGGTCGAGGACGGTGACCGTGCCGTCCTGCTTCACCATCAGGTTGCGTGGCTTGAGGTCGCGGTGGACGATCGGCACGGCGTGCACGGCGCTCAGCACGGCGCACAGTTGCGCGGCGACCGCGACCGCCCACTGCCAGGGGTACGGGTCGTGCTCGGTGAGATGAGCGGAGAGGTCGACGCCGTCGACGTACTGCATGACGAGGAACAGCTCCTCGCCCTCGCTGCCCGCGTCGTGCACCGTGACGAGCCCGGGGTGGTCGACCTGCGCGGTCACCCGGCACTCGCGCTCGAACCGGCGGCGCAGCTCGCCCGCCTCCTGCCCGGCCACCTTGTCGGGGCGCAGCAGCTTCACCGCCACGCGCCGGTCGAGCCGCCGGTCGTAGGCCGTCCAGACCTGTCCCATGCCGCCCTGTCCGATGAGCGTGGACAGTTCATAGCGGCCGGCGACGACGCGTCCTGTCGCCACGGTCACCTTCCGCCCTCGTGGTTGCCGTCCTGCCGGCCGTCGTGCTTGCGCAGGTAGTCACTGAGCTCGTCGAGCTCGGCACGCACCTGGTCGATGCGCGCGGGGGCGGGGCGCTGCGGGGGCGGCGGCACCGGCGTGCGGGGCACCGGCGTGTGGGGTACGGGCGTCTGAGGTATCGGTGTCTGGGGTATCGACGGCGACTGTGGCACCGTCGTGGTGGAGTACGGCGACCGGGACTGCGGATAGCCGTAGGACTGGGGCGGGGGCCGTTGCGCGGAGTAGCCGGTGAAGCGGAGCTGGTGGAAGTGGCGTATGTCCGCGGACAGGTAGTACGCGATCGAGGCCACGAGGCCGCCCAGGACCAGGGCGAGGCCCGTCCAGCCGCCCGCGGTGTGGATCTCGTCGCCCGACTCGGAACCCATCAGATACAGACCGAGGAACTCCACCACGATCGACGCCGCGAACAGACACCAGTCGAGCGCCTTGCGGGTCACGATGGCCAGGCGCAGCATCATCGTCCACATCAGCAGACCGAAGCTCAGCACCGAGATCACGACGAAGACCACGCGCAGGAAGACCAGCCAACCGGTCGGCGGCGGCTGGTTCACCGGCTGCGTGTGGCCGTGGCCTTGCATGGCTGCTCCTGATGCCTGAAGTGGACCTGCGGGGCCGACCGACCCTGCCCGGTGCGGGGCAACCTCGGTCGTGCGATTGTCGCTTCGAGCGTATAGGCCGACACCGACATACGGTCACCGGTTGTACCGAACCCTTGTCGTGCTGATCACTTCGTAAGACGGCGCAGGTCGCGCGGAGGCTCGGCTTCCGGGCCGATCGCGCGCGCCCGCTCCGATTCCGCCCGCCCCGGGCGGCTCAGAGCGGGTGCCGCATCCACACATTGGGCTCGACGTACACGGCATGGTCCCGCTCCGGCTCGCACCGCACCGGCACCAGCGCGCCGGGCACCTCGATCTCACCCGGGGTGTCGAAGGGCAGGCCGGTCCAGCCGCGCCACTGCTCCAGGGAACCGGCGACGGTCATGGAGGCCGGGGCGATGGAGTCGATGGTGGCCCCGGCCCGGGCGTGGACGCGCAGCCACGGGTCGTGGGGCAGACCGTCGGGGCGTACACGACGGGCGTACTCCTCGATGGGGGTGTGCGGTTCGAGGTGCTTGGCGTTGGGGCGGACCGGCGCGACGACCTCGTGGAAGCCGTGCGCGCGGGCGTTGTCGCGCATCGCGGAGAGCATCCGGGCGGACAGGCCGCCGCCCAGTGCGTGCGGGGCGATGACCACGGAGATGGCGCTGACCGTGTCGGGGCGGACGCCGGCGCGCAGGTCGGCGAAGGCCCACACCAGCACCTCGTCCCAGCCCCGGGCGGGCAGCCGGCCGCGGCCCTCCGAGTGCAGGGCGAACGGAACGCTGAAGGCATGGGCCACGACCTCGCCCCGCTCGTCCTCCGCGAACAGCGCGTACTCCGGGAACTCGCGCGGGATCCGGCCGTAGTGGGCGTTGCCCACGGGGTCGTGAAGGACGAACTCCGGCCAGGTGTCCGGCATTTCCAGGACCGGCCCGAGCATCTCCGGGCGTTCGGCGAGGCTCGCCACCTTCAGTTCCATGCCGGCAACCGTAGGCTCGGGCCGACCTCGCCGGAAAGCCTTTTTCGGCCCACGGCTCGGCTCCCGCCCGCGGGGCGGGTCACCTCGCGCACTGGCGCAGCATCATCTCCTTGTCGGCGGTGGTCACGGGCAGTTCGTACTTCAGCGACACCTGGGCGAAGCGCACCGCGTACGAGCAGCGGATCCGCTTGTTCGGGGGCAGCCAGGACGCGGGGCCGGAGTCGCCCTTGGAGCCGTTGGTCGGGCCGTCGACCGGGATGAGGTTGAGGGGATCGTTGGCGATGTCCTGGCGCTTGCCCTTCGGCCAGCGGGAGGCGCCCATCTGCCAGTCGTACGACAGCGGCATGACGTGGTCGATCTGTACCGTCGTGGCGCGGGACTTGGCCCACTCGATCGTCCGGGCGGTGTACGGGTCGTCCAGGGTCATGGACGTCACGACGCAGTCGGAGCCGGAGCGGAAGCGGACGTCCTCGCCGTCGCGCTTGAGTAGGTCGTTGCGGGTGTCGCAGCCGTTGCGGGCGAACGGGATGCCGCCCGGGGCCGAGTCCATCCACGCGTAGCCGAACTCGTCCCGGTCGTAACCCGTCCTGGGGCCACGGCCCTTCGTCTTCACCTTCTCGATGAGCGCCCGTGCCTCTGCCCGGTCGGCGTCCGAGGTGAGGGGCGCGAGCCCCGGTTTCGTGCCGTCGGGGTTGTCCAGTGGGCTCACGGCGCGACCGGATCCGCCGGCCGGGACCGAGCCCGAGGGTTCGTCGTCCACCGGCAGATCGACGTTCTCGCAGCCCGCCAGTACCAGCACCATGCCGAGCATCGCCGCGGCGCTCGCCGCCCCGCCCCTCAGACGCATCACGATGCGTCCCTCCCCTTGCTGCCCGTTCCGCCCCGACATCGGCGGTCTTCCCTGGTACACCGTCGCGCACACGGTAGCGACCCGGCGCACGGCGGCATTCGGGAGGTCCGGGGTGGAGGTCCGGGCAAGGAAGTCCGGGCAAGGAGGTCCAGACAACAACGGGATCAATCGCGCATACTTCGTAACCCGGGCGTATCGTCGGTGGTGAATCACCTCCGGAAGGAGCTCTTGGATGGGCATCTTCGACAGGTTCAAGAACCGCCACGCGCAGGAAAAGGCGCGGGACATGTCCGACACCGCGGAGCGGAAGGTCAACGAGCGGACTGGCAACAAGCACGAGAGCCAGGTCGACGAAGCGCAGCGGCGGATGGAGCGCGAAGCAGGCATGGACCGGGACAGGCCCGAGCAGCCGTAAGGCCGCGGCCCACGCAGGACCACTAGACCACGAGACCCGTCGGGCACGGCGCCGACGCCGGGGTGCGCTTCAACCACCTGAAGAACAGGGGCCGTCCGCGGAGCTGCACCTCCTGCGGGCGGCTTCGCGCTGGCCGGACCGCAGCACGGACCCTCAGAACTTGCTGGCCACAACGCGAAGTTCAATGCACGCCGTCCCCGTGCGCCCGCTCCTCAGACCTTCCCGATCCCCAACGTCGTCTCCGAAGGCAGCAGACCGGAGGACAGCACCGCGACCCAGAACTCGCCGAGCAGTTCCACCAGCCGGTCGGCCTCCTCCACCGTGAGGGACTGCCAGGGCCCGGCGGCGAGTTGGTCGGTGTGGTCCTCGACGCTGCGGCGCAGTTCGCGGCCCGCCTCCGTGGCCGTGCCGTCGGCGTCGACCAGGCCTCGGGCGGCCAGACGGTCGCGCGCGGACGCCCACTCCTCGGGGCTCCAGCCACGGCTTTCGAAGCGCTCGGCGGATGCGGCGCCTATCGCGGCGAACGACACGAGCGACTCGACGGGGTCGAGGCCGGCCACCAGCAGGGCGGCTATGTGACCGTCGCCTCGGTGTTCCCGCAGCAGGGTCGCCGCGTGCCAGAGCTGGAGATGCGGGGCCTGCGGCCAGTCCAGGGTGGCGTTGGCCGCGGCGAGCGGGCGACCCGCGGTGTTCGCCGCCTCGGCCGCGCGGCGTGCGAGGGCCGCCGCCTCCGCCAGCTCGGGACTGTCGATCCGGTCGCCGAATATCACGCGGTAGGCCCGGTCGACCCCGTGCATCCGCGCCTCCAACAGGGCCTCGGGAGTCGCGATTTTCCAAGCGGGGTGGATGTGTTCGGCGACCATTCGTGGGCTGAAGCTGTAGAAGGCGGACGCGACCTGTTCCGCACTCAGCGCCCCCAATGGCGCCGCCCGGTAAGGGAAGTAGCTCGGCCAGCGCTCCTCGGTGGCGTAACCGAGCGCGGCCGCCTCCTCGAAGACCTCCGGCGCGTAATACAGCACCGCATGCAGTGGCTCCAGCAGGTGCCAGAGCTGACGTACCCGACTCGACTCCAGACCGCCGTCTTGCTTCACCATGCCGCTCCCCCTGATTCGAGGTGTCGGAATCTCCCACACCCCCACGCCCACAACTTGACACTGACAAGATTGCCCCACCCCCAAGAACTTGTCAACGCCTAGATGTCAGAAACTTGTCGCCGCCAAGATGGGGCGTACGCTGCTGCCCATGACAGCCGCACAACCGCCGTCCACCCGCCGCCCCTACCACCACGGCGACCTGCGCAGAGCCATCCTCACCGCGGCGCTGGACGTCATCGCCGCCGACGGCCCGTCAGCGCTGAGCCTGCGCGACCTCGCCCGCCGCGCCGGTGTCTCGCACGCGGCGCCGGCCCATCACTTCAAGGACCGCACCGGACTGCTGACGGCGATCGCCGCCGAGGGTTTCGGGCTGCTGGCGACCGCGCTCATCGAGGCCGCGGACCTGAAGGACGCGGGCGTGCGCTACGTCCGCTTCGCACGCGAGCACCCCGCGCACTTCCAGGTGATGTTCACGCCCGAACTGCTGCGCGCCGGCGACCTGGAACTGACCACGGCTCGCGCCCTCGCCGCCGACACCCTGCGCGGGGCCGTCGCCGCCGTACGGCCCGAGGAACTCGGCATCGACAGCCGCCTGGCCGGCGTGGCCGCCTGGTCTCTGGCCCACGGCTTCGCCACGCTGCTCCTCGGCCACAACCTTGACGGCCCGGTCGGCGACGAGGACCCCGAGGAGGTGTTCCGGACACTGGCGGCGATGCTGTTCCGAAGCGAGCCGCCGAGCACGCCGTCGATCTAGGCTCACGCTTGACCTCAAGCCAACTTGAGGTCCCAGAGTGACCCGCATGACCACCGAACCAGCAACAGCCGACGCAGGCGCCGACCTCAAGGCCATCACCGAGCTCGTCGCCACCGTCGAACGCACCCAGCGCGCCAAGGACCCCGACGGCTTCCTCGCCCTCTTCCACCCCGACGCCCTGTGGACCACGGCGCACGGCAAGGTCCTCATCGGTCTCGACGCCATCGCCGAGTTCACCCGTGCCGTGCTGCCGACCGCGACCTGGGACGGCGAGGTCACCTACGAGGTGGCGCACACGAGGTTCCTGCGGCCCGATGTCGCGGCCGTGAAGGTCCGGCAGGTCTACCACTCACCGCAGGGCGACACGGAGGGCGCCCCGCTCTACGTCATGACCAAGCAGGACGACGGAAGGTGGCTCCTGCACGCCTGCCAGAACACCGAGGTGCAGGCCGGCTGACGCCCCCAGGGTGCGCCCAAGGAGCCCAAAAACCCCAAGGCACCCGGGGAACCCAGGAACCCACGAACCCCACGAACTCCAAGGCACCCCGGGACGGAACGCCCAGCTCACGACCCCAGAATCGACGCCAGGAACTCCCCGACCCACCCGAGCAACTCCCGCCCGACCAGCGGCTTTCCGCCCACCTTCGCGGTCTTCGGGCGGGGCACCAGCACCTGGTGCGCCGCGGGCTTGATGACGCTGCCCGGGTACAGGCGCTTGACCCTCAGCTCCTGCGACTCGCGCAACTCCACCGGCGCGAACCGGATGTTGTTGCCCTGCAGGACGATCTCGCCGACGCCGCACGCGCGGGCCAGCATGCGCAGGCCCGCCACCAGGAGGAGGTTCTCCACCGGCTCGGGCAACTTGCCGTAGCGGTCGACGAGTTCCTCGCGTACGGACTTGACGTCCTCCTCCGTGTTGGCGGAGGCGATGGCGCGGTAGGCCTGCAACCTGAGCCGCTCGCCGGGCGCGTAGTCGTGCGGGACGTGGGCGTCGACCGGGAGCTCGATCTTGACCTCCAGCGGCGGCTCCTCCTCGACACCGCCCTCCAGCGAGGCGCGGTAGTCCGCGACCGCCTCGCCGACCATGCGGACGTACAGGTCGAAGCCGACGCCCGCGATATGGCCGGACTGCTCGCCGCCCAGCAGATTGCCGGCGCCTCGGATCTCCAGGTCCTTCATGGCCACGTACATGCCCGCGCCCATCTCCGTGTGCTGGGCGATGGTGGCGAGGCGCTCGTGGGCGGTCTCGGTGAGCGGCTTCTCCGGGGGGTACAGGAAGTAGGCGTAGCCGCGCTCCCTTCCCCGGCCCACCCGGCCGCGCAACTGGTGGAGCTGGGACAGGCCGAAGTTGTCGCCGCGCTCCACGATCAGGGTGTTGGCGTTGGAGATGTCGATGCCGGACTCGACGATCGTGGTCGACACCAGGACGTCGAACTTCTTCTCCCAGAAGTCGACGACGACCTGCTCCAGCGCCCCCTCCGACATCTGGCCGTGCGCCGTCGCGATACGCGCCTCGGGGACGATCTCGCGCAGGCGCGCGGCCGCGCGGTCGATCGACTCCACCCGGTTGTGGATGTAGAAGACCTGGCCCTCACGCAGCAGTTCGCGGCGGATCGCGGCGCCGATCTGCTTCTCCTCGTACGGGCCGACGAAGGTCAGGACCGGGTGGCGCTCCTCGGGCGGGGTCGTGATCGTCGACATCTCCCGGATGCCCGTGACCGCCATCTCCAGGGTCCTCGGGATCGGGGTCGCGGACATCGTCAGGACGTCGACGTTCGCGCGCAGCTTCTTCAGCTGTTCCTTGTGCTCGACGCCGAAGCGCTGTTCCTCGTCGACGATGACCAGGCCCAGGTCCTTGAACTTGGTCTCCGACGAGAACAGCCGGTGCGTGCCGATCACGATGTCCACCGAGCCCTCGCGCAGGCCCTCCAGGACCGCCTTCGCCTCGGTGTCGGTCTGGAAGCGGGACAGGGCCCGGGTGTTCACCGGGAACTGCGAGTAGCGCTCGGAGAACGTCCCGAAGTGCTGCTGCACCAGCAGGGTCGTGGGGACGAGTACGGCCACCTGCTTGCCGTCCTGCACCGCCTTGAACGCGGCTCGCACCGCGATCTCCGTCTTGCCGTAGCCGACGTCGCCGCAGATCAGCCGGTCCATCGGGATCGACTTCTCCATGTCCTCCTTGACCTCGGCGATGGTCGTCAGCTGGTCGGGCGTCTCGGCGTACGGGAAGGCGTCCTCCAGCTCGCGCTGCCAGGGGGTGTCCGCGCCGAAGGCGTGGCCGGGGGCCGCCATACGCGCGCTGTACAGCTTGATCAGGTCGGCCGCGATCTCCTTGACCGCCTTCTTGGCCCGTGCCTTCGTCTTCGTCCAGTCGGCGCCGCCCAGGCGATGCAGCGTGGGCGCCTCGCCACCGACGTACTTGGTGATCTGCTCCAGCTGGTCGGTGGGGATGTACAGCCGGTCGCCGGGCTGGCCGCGCTTGGCGGGGGCGTACTCGACGACGAGGTACTCGCGGGTGGCGCCCTGGACGGTGCGCTGCACCATCTCGATGTAGCGGCCGACGCCGTGCTGCTCGTGGACGATGTAGTCGCCCGTCTCCAGGGTGAGCGGGTCGATGGTCTTGCGGCGGCGGGCCGGCATCCGGGCGCCGTCCTTGCCGGCCGCCTTCTGCCCGGACAGGTCGGTCTCGGTCAGGACGGCCAGCTTGAGCGCCGGGTCGACGAAGCCGTAGTCGATCGAGCCGCAGGCGACATGGACGACGGACGGGGAGATCTCCCCCAGGTCGGCCTCCAGGCGCGCCGCGACGCCCTCGCTGCCGAGCACCTCGACCGTGCGGGCCGCCGGGCCGTGGGCCTCGGTCACGAAGACCGTGCGCCAGCCGTCGGCGAGCCAGCCCTTGGTGTCGGCCAGGGCCTTCGCGGTGTCGCCGCGGTACGACTCGGGCGCGTGCATGCCGAGCTTGAGGGTGTCGGCGTCGAGTTCGTCGTCGGCCGCGAAGGGCGAGACCGACCACCACATCATGTCCAGCTCGCGCGCGCGGTCGCGGACGTCGGCGATGGACCACAGGGAGGCCGCGCCGACGTCGATGGGCGCGTCGCCGCCGCCGGCCGTGGCGGCCCAGGACGCCTGGAGGAACTCCTGCGAGGTCGCCACGAGGTCGGCGGCACGCGTGCGGACCCGTTCCGGATCGCATACGACCGTCATGGCGCCCTTGGGCAGGACGTCGAGCAGCAGCTCCATGTCGTCGACGAGGACCGGCGCCAGGGACTCCATGCCCTCGACCGCGATGCCCTCGGCGATCTTGCCGAGCAGTTCGCCGAGCTCGGGGTGCTCCTCGGCGAGGGCACGCGCGCGTGCCCGTACGTCGTCGGTGAGCAGCAGCTCTCGGCACGGAGCGGCCCACAGGCCGTGCTCGGCGACTTCCAGGGAGCGCTGGTCGGCGACCTTGAAGTAGCGGATCTCCTCGACGTCGTCGCCCCAGAACTCGATGCGCAGAGGGTGTTCCTCGGTGGGCGGGAAGACGTCCAGGATGCCGCCTCGTACGGCGAACTCGCCGCGCTTCTCGACGAGCTCCACGCGCGCGTACGCGGCGGCCGCGAGGGCCTCCACGATCGCGTTCAGGTCGGCGGTCTGGCCGGTCCTCAGTGCCACCGGTTCCAGGTCGCCGAGGCCCTTGACCTGCGGCTGGAGCACGGAGCGCACCGGTGCCACCACCACGGAGACGGGGCCCGTCTCGGGGTCGTCGCCGCTGGGGTGGGCGAGGCGGCGGAGCACGGCGAGGCGGCGGCCCACGGTGTCGCTGCGGGGGCTGAGGCGCTCGTGCGGGAGGGTCTCCCAGGACGGGTACTCCACGACGCCCTGCGAGGGGAGGAGGGAGCGCAGGGCCGCCGCCAGGTCCTCGGCCTCGCGGCCCGTCGCCGTCACCGCGAGGAGCGGGCGGTCGGCCTCGCGGGCGAGGGCGGCGATGGCGAACGGGCGGGCCGCCGGGGGGCCGACCAGGTCGACGTGCATGCGGTTGCCGTCCGCGGCCGCCGTGATCGCTTCCGCGAGGGCGGTGTCCTTGACTACGGCGTCGAGCAGACCGTGCAGACTCATGGAGGGCGCTTTCCGTCCAGGGGTGGGCAACACGAACGGCCCGACACGTGTGACGAACCGGGTGTTCCAGCGTACGTCGCCGGGCGGGCGGGCGCCGGGGGCTGTGGATAACGTGCGTTCTCCGGTACCGGGCGCAGCACAACGCCGGCGAGTGAAGGCCAGGGGTGTACACCGCGTAAGGTCCCCTCATGTCCACCCCCGCCGCGTCCACCCCCACGGACACTTCCCCGGACCCCCACATACCGGCGCCCACACCGAGCGACCCGGATCGCACCCACCCCGACCCGGCCCCGCGAGACCCCTGGCTCCTCGCTGTCGCACTCTTCGTGGGCTATGCCATCGTCTCCGTGGGCCGTTACCGGCATCTGGGCCAGCGTTCGTGGGATCTCGGCATCTTCGAGCAGGTCATCCGGTCGTACGCGCATCTGCAGGCGCCGATCGCGGACCTGAAGGGGCCCGGGTTCAACATCCTCGGCGATCACTTCAGTCCGGTGACCGCCCTCCTCGCGCCGCTCTACCGGGTCTTCCCCTCGCCGGTCACCCTGCTCGTCGCGCAGGCCGCGCTCTTCGCGCTCTCCGCGGTCCCCGTCGCACGCGCCGCGGCCCGGCTGCTCGGGCGGCAGCGGGGGCTGGCGATCGGCGTCGCGTACGGGCTGTCGTGGGGGCTCCAGCAGGCCGTCGACTTCGACTTCCACGAGATCTGCTTCGCCGTGCCGCTGATCGCCTTCTCCCTTGAGGCGCTTCTCGCGCGGCGGTGGCGGGCCGCGCTGCTGTGGGCCGTGCCGCTCGTCCTCGTCAAGGAGGACCTGGGGTTCACCCTCACCGGCGTCGCGCTGGTCGTCGCCTGGCGGGCCCGCCAGGACTCGCCGCGCGCGTCCCGGTACGCGATCGCCGTCGCCGTCCTCGGTGTGGTGGCCCTGGCGGTGACGCTCCTGGTGGTCATACCGGGCTTCAACTCCGCGGGCACCTACGACTACTGGAACAAGGTGAACGAGTCGGGCGGCGGCGGGCCCCTCGACGGCCTCGACACCAAGCTCCGTACGCTCGCCTGGCTTCTGATACCCACCACCGGACTGCTCGCCCTGCGGTCCCCGATCCTGCTCGTCGCCCTGCCCACCATCGGCTGGCGTTTCGTCTCCTCCTATCCGCAGTACTGGGGGACGGACTGGCACTACAACGCCGTCCTGATGCCGGTCGTCACCCTCGCGCTCGTCGACGCCCTCGCGATCAGCCGGCACAGCACGCGCGCGTGGCTGCGGTCGTACGTCCATCACCTGCCCGCCGCCGTCGCGGCCGCCTCGCTCGCGCTGACCACCTCGCTGCCGCTGTCCGCGCTGGCCGAGAGCGAGATCTACCGCAAGCCCGCGCGCGTGAGCGCGATAGAGCGCCTCCTCGCCGAGGTTCCCGACGGTGCCTCCGTCGAGGCGAACATCGCCCCGATCAGCCGGCTGACCGCACGCTGCCGGGTCTTCTGGGTCAGCAACACCCGTGGCGTCGACCCGGACTTCATCGCCCTCGACAACTCCCGCAAGCGCTACCGCGACGTCGAGGCCTATGCCCGGACCCTGCACCCCGACGCCCGGTACGGCGTCAAGGGCACCGCCTACGGAGTCGTACTGCTGGAACGCCGTACGGGATAGCGACGGCCGCCGCCGAAAAGACAGCGGGCCCGGTCCGGAAGGCGGCACCTTCCGGACCGGGCCCGTCCCCCGCAACCCCCGTCTGCGGTGGTCATTGGGTCGGCCGACCGCTCGGCTACTCGGTCGCGATCGCGTTCAGTACGTTCATCCGGCCCGCCCGGAACGCCGGGATCAGTGCCGCGAACAGCCCCACGAACGCCGAGCCGATGAAGACCCCGATGATCGTCGGCCACGGGATCTCCAGGACGTTCAGGCCCTCCAGAGCAAGCAGCTTCTGGGCCGTCGCGCCCCAGCCCATGCCGAGCCCCAGGCCGAGCAGGGCACCGAACAGGGCGATCACCACCGACTCCATGCGGATCATGCGGCGCAGCTGACGGCGGGAGAGACCGATCGCGCGCAGCAGGCCGATCTCCCTCGTCCGCTCGACCACCGACAGCGCCAGGGTGTTCACCACGCCCAGGACCGCCACGATGATCGCCAGGGCCAGCAGGCCGTAGACCATGTTCAGGAGCTGGCCGACCTGGTCCTTCAGCTCCTCCTTGTAGTCGGTCTGGTCGCGGACCTGGTACTGCGGATAGTCGTCGAGCGACTTCTTCAGGGCCGCGTACGCCGCCTCCTCCTGGCCGTCCTTGGCCTTGCCGAACATGATCACGTTCTGCGGGATCCGGTCGGCGGGAAGGTACTTCTGCAGGGTCTCGATGCTCGTGTAGCGGGCGCCCTGGTCGATGGAGGTGTCGTCGTCCATGATGGCGGCGACCTTCAGCTTCGCCGTCTCGCCGCCCTTGAAGGCGACGGAGATGGTGTCGCCGACGCGCACCCCGTGCTTCTTGGCGTAGTCCGAGCCGACCGACATGGCGTCCTTGCCGTAGGCGGCGGACAGGGTGCCCTGCGTGGTCGTACGGCGCAGGTCCTCGGCGTACGTCGGGTCGGCGGCCGTGATCCCGCTGTCGTCGGTCTTGCCGTCCGGCGAGGTCAGGGTGGCGTCGACGTCCTTGTAGCGGGTGACGTGGGCCAGCCCCGGCGTCCGCTGCATGGCCTTCTCGGCCTGCGGCACGATCTCCTGCTGCTGGCTCATGACGATGAAGTCCGCGCCCACCGACTTGTCCAGCTCGCTCGTCGCCGAGGCGACCATTGAGGAGCCGACCACCGACAGACAGGCCACCAGCGCGAGGCCGATCATCAGGGCGGCGCCCGTGGCGCCGGTACGGCGCGGGTTGCGCAGGGCGTTGCGCTCGGCCATGCGGCCCACGGGTCCGAAGGCCCGCAGCAGCACCGCGCTGATCACCCGGACCACCCCGCCCGCGAGGAGCGGGCCGATGATCACGAAGCCGATCAGGGACAGCACCACGCCGCCGCCCAGCATCACCGCCCCGTCGCTCGCCTTGTCGGCGGTGGCGGCCGCGTACAGGGCGTAGACGCCACCGCCGGTCAGCAGCAGCCCGATCAGGCCGCGTACCCAGCCCGCCTTGCCGTCGGCCGGGGTGCCGGCGTCGCGCAGGGCGGCCATCGGGGAGACCTTGCCGGCCCGGCGGGCCGGGAGGTAGGCGGCCAGCACCGTCACCACCACGCCGAGGATCAGGCCGACGACCGGGGTCGTCACCTTCACCGTCAGGTCGTCGGTGGAGAGGTTCATGCCGGCCATCGACATGAGCTTCATCAGGCCGATCGCGATACCGACACCGGCACCCACGCCCAGCACGGATCCGACGAAGCCGAGCAGCAGCGCCTCCACCAGCACCGACCGGTTGACCTGCCGGCGCGAGGAGCCGATCGCCCGCATCAGGCCGATCTCGCGGGTGCGCTGGGCGACCAGCATCGAGAAGGTGTTGATGATCAGGAAGATGCCGACCAGGAACGCGATCCCGGCGAAGCCGAGCATGGCGTACTTGATGACGTTCATGAACGCGCCGACGTCCTTGCGGTTCTCGTCGGTGCTCTCCTTGGCCGTCTGGATCTTGTACGTGCCGTCCAGTGCCTGTGTGATGTCCTGCTTGAGCGTCGCGTCCGTGACGCCGGCCGCCGCCGTGACGGAGACCTGCGTGAAGCGGCCGGTGGCGCCGAGCAGGGCGCGCTGCGCGGTCTCGGTGTCGAAGTAGACGGCGGCCGCGCCCGGGTTGGTCACCTTCCAGGAGGCGATGCCGACGATGCGCGCGCGGATGTCGCCGGTGGCGGCGATGGTGCGAAGTTCGTCGCCGAGCTTCAGGTCGTGCTTGTCGGCGGTGTCCGCGTCGACCATGACCTCGGTGGGCCCGCGCGGGGCGTGCCCGGAGGTGATCTCCATGGACTTCTTGTCGCTCTCGGTCCAGTTGCCGGCGAAGGTGGGCGCGCCGGTGGAGGAACCCATGTTCTTGTTCTCGGAGTTGACGACGGTCACGCTCGTCGAGGCGACCGCGCCCTCCGCCTTCTCGACGCCGTCCACGGCCGCGACCTGCTCGACGGTCGAGGCGGGCAGCGAGGCCGGCCGGCCCGTACCGCCGCCGTCGTCCTCGTCCTTGGCGTCCTTGGGGCTGACGGTGACGTCGGACGAGGTGACGGCGAAGAGCTTGTCGAAGGTGGTGTTCATCGTGTCGGTGAAGACAAGAGTCCCTGAGACAAAGGCCACCGACAGCAGGACGGCCACGGCCGACAGGGCCATACGCCCCTTGTGCGCGAAGAAGTTGCGCATGGAGGTCTTCAGGACGGTCATGACGTACGTCCCCGGGCGTCGAAGTCCTTCATGCGGTCCAGGACGGCGTCGGCGGTCGGCTTGTACATCTCGTCGACGATGCGGCCGTCGGCGAGGTACAGCACCCGGTCCGCGTACGAGGCGGCGACCGGGTCGTGCGTGACCATCACGATGGTCTGCCCGAGTTCGTCCACCGACCGCCGCAGAAAGCCGAGGACCTCGGCGCCCGCGCGCGAGTCGAGGTTTCCGGTCGGCTCGTCACCGAAGATGATCTCCGGCCGCGCGGCCAGGGCGCGGGCCACGGCGACGCGCTGCTGCTGGCCGCCGGAGAGCTGGGTGGGCCGGTGCTTGAGCCGGTCGGAAAGTCCAACTGTGTCGACCACGCGCCCGAGCCACTGCCTGTCCGGCTTACGGCCGGCTATGTCCATGGGCAGCGTGATGTTCTCGATCGCGTTGAGCGTCGGCAGCAGGTTGAACGCCTGGAAGATGAAGCCGATCCGGTCCCGGCGCAACTGCGTGAGCTTCTTGTCCTTCAGCCCGGTGATCTCGGTGTCGTCGAGGAAGATCTGGCCGCTGGTGACGGTGTCGAGTCCGGCGAGGCAGTGCATCAGGGTGGACTTGCCGGACCCCGAGGGACCCATGATCGCGGTGAACTGCCCCCGCGCGATGTCCACATCCACCTGGTCCAGGGCCACGACCCGGGTCTCCCCCGACCCGTACGCCTTGACGACCTGCCGCGCCCGCGCGGCAACGGCCGTACGCCCTCCAGTACCCCCGTGCCTGGGAATGGTCACAGCCGATGTCACGGTATGTCTCCTAAGTCGGTCAGCAGGTCGGTGTCGAAAACCGCTACGACGGTCAGTCTCGTGGTGGGAGAGGGTCCGGCGCGCTGGTGCCGGGCCCCGTCTTGTGCGGGGGAAAACCCCACCCCCGCAGGTTCGGAAAGCCACCCCCCAGCGGCGTAAAGCCAGGTTAAGGACGGCTCCCCCACCGTCTCGTCCTCCGGTGGTACCAACCCTCCCCGAGACCTGGTACGGAGATCCCCCTAGGGGCTGTCCACCCTTTGGTGGAGCGCGCGTCGGGGTTGTCTCCGCCCTTGGACGCATCGAGCCTCCACCCTCCCGTGGCGTCAGGTTCAAGTGGGAAGCTGTTCGGCGGCAGATAGGTGCAAGGGGAAAGCAACAGGAGAGGACCCCGGTGGGCAGTACGAGACCCGCGATGGGCGACACCGCACAGCGCACCGGAACCGACCGGCGGGGAGCCGTGGTCGCGGCCCTGATGCTCGCGATGGCGCTGGCCGCGCTCGACGCCACCATCGTCTCCACGGCCGTACCGCAGATCGTGGGCGACCTCGGCGGCTTCTCCGTCTTCTCCTGGCTCTTCTCCGGCTATCTGCTCGCCGTGACGGTGACCCTCCCGGTCTACGGCAAGCTCTCCGACACCTTCGGCCGCAAGCCGGTGCTGATCGCGGGCGCGGCGGTGTTCCTGCTGGGGTCGCTGCTGTGCGCGGTGGCCTGGAACATGGGGGCGCTGATCGCGTTCCGGATCGTGCAGGGGCTGGGCGGCGGCGCCCTTCAGGGCACGGTCCAGACGCTTGCCGCCGACCTGTACCCGCTCAAGGAGCGCCCGAAGATCCAGTCGAAGCTGTCGACGGTGTGGGCGGTGTCGGCGGTGGCCGGACCGGGGCTGGGCGGCGTTCTGGCGGCGTACGCGGACTGGCGCTGGATCTTCCTCATCAACCTGCCCATAGGGGCGGTGGCGTTGTGGCTGATCGCGCGTCATCTGCACGAGCCCGGGCGCGGGACGACGGGTACGCGCGCGCGTGTCGACTGGGCGGGCGCGCTGGCGGTGTTCGCGTGCGGCGGCGTGCTCCTGACGGCGCTGGTGCAGGGCGGGGTGGCCTGGCCCTGGCTGTCGGGACCGTCGATCGCCTTGTTCGGTACGGGACTCGCCCTGGTGGCGGTCGTGGTGATGGTGGAGCGCCGGGCGGCCGAGCCGATCATCCCCGGGTGGGTGTGGCGGCGCCGGACGATCGCGGCGGTGAACCTGGCGCTCGGTGCGCTGGGCCTGCTGATGGTGGCACCGACGGTGTTCCTCCCCACGTACGCCCAGGCGGTCCTCGGTCTGGCCCCGGTGGCGGCCGGATTCGTGCTGTCCGTCTGGACGTTGAGCTGGCCGGTGTCGGCGGCCTTCAGCCAGCATGTGTACCGAAGGATCGGCTTCCGCAACACGGCGATGCTGGGGATCGGAACGGCCTCCCTGATCCTGCTGGCCTTCCTGTTCCTGCCGTATCCCGGCCAGGCCTGGCAGCCGGCCCTGCTGATGCTGCTGCTGGGGGCGGCGCTGGGCCTGTTCCAACTGCCGCTGATCGTCGGTGTGCAGTCGACGGTGGGCTGGTCGGAGCGGGGCACCACGACGGCCTCGGTGCTGTTCTGCCGGCAGACGGGCCAGACGGTGGGCGCGGCGCTCTTCGGCGCGGTGGCGAACGGCGTACTGGCGTCACGGCTCGGCGGGGCGGGCGACCTGGACTCGGTGACCCGGGCACTGGCCTTCGGCGGTACGGCCCCGGAGGCCACCAGGAGGGCCATCGCCGACGCGGTGCACGCCGTGTATCTGGGCGCGTCCTGCGCGGCGGCGCTGGCCTTCCTGGTGCTGTTGCTGCTGGCGCCGAGGAGGTTCCCGGTGCTCAAGGAGGTCGGCGATCAGGTCCCCGGTGAGGCCGTCGACGGGGGCGTCACCGGGGCGGTCACTGAGACCGTCAAGGAAGACGGACGCTGACCTCGGGATTGTCCGGTGACGGGCCGTCGAGAAGGGGCTGCGGGACGCCCTTCAGGTGCAGGTCGAGGAAGGCGGCGACGTACGCGCGCGTGAGGGCGAGCGAACGCTCGTAGGGCATCGGCGCGGTGTCCGGAATGCCGGCCAGGTCCGCGAGGAGGGGTACGTCGGTGAAGGAGCCGTGGTCGGCACCGATGACGGTCAGCCAGCGCCTCCAGCCGTCCAGGTCGGCCCAGGCCGAGTTCCAGGTCGCGTCCTCGGTCCGGTCCCTGGCCCCGAACATCAGCAGGGGCCGGCCGTCGAGACCACCGCCCGGCACGGGGGAGAAGAAGGTGCCGTCCATGTTCACGCCGGCCCGCACGCGCGCGTCGGCGGCCATCGTCGCGGCGGCCGCGTTGCCGCCGATGGAGTGCCCGGCCATACCGATCCGTTCGGCGTCGATCACGCGCGCGTGGCGCCACGCGGGATGCCGCCCGGTCAGCCGGTCGAGCACGAAGGAGACGTCCCGGGCCCGGCTCTCGGCGACGGCCCTCATCCCGCCCTCGGGAGGCTCGTCGCAGATGGCACAGGGCAGGGTCCGTCCGTCGGGCAGGGTTGTGCCGGCGTTCTCGTACGGATGGTCGACCAGCGCGACGACATACCCACGGCTGGCCAGATCCTCGGCGAGACCGGTCAGGGTGGCGCGCGGGAACGTGAACCCCGGCGAGAGCACGACGAGCGGGAACCTGCCGTGCGCCGGGCGCGCGCCGGTGTGCGCCCAGGTCCGGATGCCGCTGATCGCCTCCGGCGGGAGCGTGACGTCGGGCGCCCTCAACTCCAGTAGGTGACGGGCCTCTTCGACGGTCATGTAAGGAGCCGTCGGTCCGCTCGCACCGTGGCGCGCGGGGTAGTACATGGACACCATCAGCTGACGCGGCCCGGCGGACGGGACCCACGGATCGGGACGATCGGCGTCGACGAGGTGGAGGGTGTCGCGGCCGACGGTGTGGGCGCCGGTGGGGCGGGGCAGTTGGGCCGCCGCGGTGGTGGGCGCGCCGGCGACGACGGGAGCCGGGTCCGCGGCGGCGGCCGGCAGGGTCAGAGCCGGCCCGAGGACGAGCACGGCGGACGCTGCCGCTGCTGCCGCTGTTGCTGCTAAGAAACGTGATCTGGTCATGCCGAGGACGCTAGGCCGCGGCCCCCTGGACTGGCGTCACCATCAAGTCGTAAGCCAGGAGTGCCGAGCGGCGGTACCGGGCTCCTCCCCCGGTCGGACACGTCCCCGGCACCCTCACCTACCCTTTCCTCATGCTGACCCTGGAGCGCCTGCGCGCCGACCACGCGGACGTCGTGCTGGCCTTCGAGCGCGAGAACCGGGAGTACTTCGCCCGTACGGTGCCGGACCGCGGGGACATGTACTTCACCCCCGCGGGTTTCGCGGCCCGGCACGAGGCGCTGCTGGCCGAACAGGACGCCGGGGTCTGCCACTTCCATGTCGTACTGGACGAGGAGGGACGTCTCGTCGGGCGGGTCAACCTGGTCGACGTCGAGGACGGTTCAGCCGAACTCGGCTACCGGATCGGCGAGTTCGCGGCGGGCAAGGGTGTCGCCACGGCGGCGGTGGCGGAGATGTGCCGGGTGGCCGGCACGGCGTACGGGCTGACGTCGCTGGTCGCGGTGACCACGCTCGGCAACATGGCGTCCCGGGCCGTGCTGGAGAAGAACGCGTTCATCGCCGCAGGAGACGTGACGATCTCCGGCAAGCCGGGGGTCCGCTACCGACGCACGCTTCTCGGGCACTGACACCTCTGCGCCGTACAGCAAGCGCATACCGACCACTCAGTTTGCAGAAACCCTCGCGCATGTGCGTACTCCGAAGTAACGTGCGTGGCTCGCCTGCCCCCCACCTCCCTGTGGTCCGCCGGACCCGAGCCACGCAAGGAGCACCGGGATGTCCTCCCCGCACGACCGGTACGACCCGCACGACCCGCACAACCCGCGCGACCCGCACAACCCGCGAGACCAGTACGACCCGTTCGATCGGTACGACTCGTACGACCGGTTCCAGTCCCCCCGCCCCCCGTCTCCCTCGCCGCCCCCGTCGTACGCCACCTACCCCTGGCAGCCGGCCGCCCCACCACAACCACCCGAACCCCCACGGCACCGAACCCCCGACCACCCGCCCCTCGGACACCACAGCGACCTGCGGATCCTGCGCAGCGCCTACCGCTGGCAGCGGCGCGTGGCGACGCTGACCGCGCTCGGGTACTTCACGCTGTTTCTGATCCTGTCCGCCTTCGCGCCCGGGTTCATGACGAGCACCGTCGCCGACGGGCTACCGGCCGGACTGCTGCTCGCCCTGCTGCAACTGCCCGTCACCTGGCTGGCGATAGGCCTGTACGAGCACACCGCCCGCCGCTACCTCGACCCGATCGCGGACCGGATCCGCAAGGAGGCGGCGGTGGAGGCCAAGCGCGAGGCGGGCAAGAGGGGAGCGGGCCGATGACGAACTTCAGCGGAGACGCGCAGGCGATGTCACTGGTCGCCTTCTGCGTCGTGGTCACCATCACGCTGCTGCTGTGCGTGATGACCGGTCCGGACCGGGACGACCTCGACGAGTTCTACACGGGCTACAGCTCCCTGTCCCCCATGCGCAACGGCCTGGCGATCGGCGGCGACTACATCAGCGCGGCCACCGTGCTCGGGACCACCGGCGTGGTCGCGCTGTGCGGTTACGACGGGATCGTGCTGGCGCTGAGCACGGCCCTGTCGCTGATGCTGCTGATGTTCCTGCTGGCCGAACCGCTGCGCAACGCGGGCCGGTTCACGATGGGCGACGCGCTGGCGCGCCGTATGCCGGGCCGGGGCGTGCGGATCGCGGCATGCGGGGTGACGCTGGCCGCGCTGGTGCCGCTGATGCTGGTGCAACTGGCGGGGACCGGGCAGTTGCTGGCCTTCATCCTGGGGTTCTCCAACGACTCCCTGAAGACGGGGTGCGTCATCGGGCTGGGTGTGCTGATGATCAGCTACGCGGCCATCGGCGGGATGAAGGGCACGGCCCTCATCCAGATCCTGAAGATGGTGATGCTGCTCGGCTCGGGCGCCGTGGTCGCCGTACTGGTGCTGCGGCGGTTCGACTGGGATCCGGGCGCGCTGTTCAACACGGCGGCCGAGCACAGCGGGGTCGGGTCGGCGTTCCTGGAGTCGGGGCTTCAGTTCGCGGGCAGCCCGTATCCGCGCCTCGACATGATCAGCTCCCAGCTCGCGGTCGTCCTCGGCGGCGCGGTTCTGCCGCACATCACCATGCGGATGTACACGGCCACCGGCGCGCGCCAGGTGCGCAGGTCCATGTCCTGGGCGGTGTCCAGCGTGGCGCTGTTCGTGCTGGTGATCACGGTGGTCGGCTTCGGGGCGACGGCGCTGATCGGGCGCGAGGTGATCGCCGGGGCGGATCCCCAGGGCAACACGGCGTATCTGCTGGGCTCCAGGGCCGTGTTCGGCGCCGAGGTCTCGACCGCGGAGAGCCTGCTCTTCACGGCGGTCACCACGGCCATCTTCCTGACCGTGCTGGCCTCGGTGGCGGGCATGATCCTCGCCTGCGCGAACTCCCTCGCGCATGACCTGTTCGCCACGCGGATGCGGGAGCTGTCCGGACACCGCGAGATGGCCCTGGCGCGGCTGGCGGCGCTGGCGGTGGGCGTCCCGGCGATCGTGCTGGCGACGATGGTCCAGCACCGCAGTCTCCAGCCCCTGGTGACCCTGTCCTTCACACTGGGCGCCTCGGCCATCGCGCCGGCCCTCGTCTACAGCCTCTTCTGGCGCCGGTACACCCGGGCCGGGCTGCTGTGGACCCTGATCGGCGGTTCGGCGGTGGTGCTGGCGCTGATGCCGTGGACCAATCTGGTCTCCGGATCGCCGGTGGCGGCCTTCCCCGAGGCCGACTTCAACTGGTTCCCGTTCACGACGCCCGGGTTGGTGTCGGTCCCGGCCGGGTTCCTGCTCGGCTGGCTGGGGACGGTCGCGTCGGGGCGGCGGCAGTCGGAGGATCAGCGGCGGCAGTACGAGGCCGTGGAGGGGTGGATTCTGGCGGGGGCGGTGCGTCGGGGGAACTGAGCGGCGCCGGGGTGGCCGGTGGCGGCCGGGGCGGTGCCGCGGGTGGCTCCGTGGTCGGTGGCGCCGTCCGTCACTCCAGCGCGTTCTGGCCCGTGAGTGCCGTGAGGCTGTTGCGCATCTGGCCGATGTGCGTCCGTACGTCGTCCCACATCTCCCCGTGCTCGCGCAGCACCTGTTCCGTCTCCCGGGCGATCTCGTCCGACCGCTCCCGGGCCTGTGTGACCAGTTCGGTCGCGCGGGCCTGCGCCTCCTCCTGCACCCGCCGGGCCGAGGCCTCCGCGTCCGCGTAGACCTGCTTCGCCTCGGCCAACGACTCCTCGGCCCGAACCTGCCGCTCCACCTCCGCCGCCTCCTGCGCGGCCAGCCGCTCCTCGGTCTCCCGCTGGAAGTCGGCCCACCGCTGGCCGTGGTCCCTGGCCTGCTCGGTGAGCATCCGGGTGGTCCGCTGCCGCAGCTCGCGCAGCGCGAGGAGTTCCAGGCCGCGCTCCTCGCGCACCGCGCGCCGGGCCGCGACCCGGATCTCGTCCGCCTCGGCGCGTGCCGCGACCAGCCGCTCATCGGCGTACTCGTCGGCCTCCGCGCCCAGGGCGTCGGCGTGCGCCTGTGCCGCGTCCCGCAGGCCGTTCACCCACGTGTGCACCTCGTCCATCAGGCGCTGAGCCTCCTTCGTGGCCCCCTCCCGCACCGCCTCGGCCTCCTCCTGCACCAACTCGAAGAGCCGGCGCGCACCCTCCCCCAGCGACTCGTACGTCTGCGGCCCGAGCTCCGCCACCGCCTCCCGCAGCCGCTCCGCCTCGGCCTCCATCTCCTTGGCCAGCACGGTGAGCCGCGCGGCCCGTTCCCAGGCGGCGTCCCGGTCGCGGAAGAGGGCGTCGACATAGGCGTCGACCTGTTCGGGACGGTAGCCACGCCCTCGTACGACCACGAAGTCGTGGAGCGAGTCCGGTGCACTGCTCATCCTGAGAACCCCTTCCGCCGAACGGATGTGAAAATGATGATTTAGCGCACATCTTGATCTATCGGCTGTAGGGGTTCATAACGCGACACTCCGGGCGCGGGGCGGGGCGCGGAGGGTGCAAGAGGGCATACGAAAGGGCCGGCTCCCGGTCGTACCACCGGGAGCCGGCCCCTTTCACGCCCCGCCCGCCGCCGTCAGCGGCAGCCGGGCGGCGTCACAACAATCCGTCCCACATCTGCTCCAGCAGCACCGACCACCAGCTCTCCGGCGAGCCGAGCGCCGCCGGGTCGAAGGCGGCGAGCTGAGCCTGGAAGTCGACGGTCCAGCGGCCCGCCTGCTCCTGGTTGAGGCCGAAGCGAAGCCGCCACATCCGGCCGAGCAGCGCCAGGCAGCGCTGGAACTCGGGCAGGCCCGTGTTCACGAACTGCGGCGGAACGGGCGCACCGCCCGGCCCCGCCTCCACCGGCACGGCGACGATGTTCGCCGTCCCGTACTGCACACAGATCGCCTTGCCGAAGTCGCTGCCCATGACGAGGTACGACCCCGCGTCCGGCGCCGGCTGCACCCCGCGCTCCTGCGCCAGCTCCGCCAGCGTCGGAACGGGCCGCCCCGGCTGGGCCTGCGCCCAGAAGAACGGGCCCATGTCCATCGGCAGCCCACCGACGACCAGGCAGTGCGCCACGAGCGGCGGCACGCCCTGCCGGGACACGGCGGCCTGCTCGAACCGGAAGACGCCCGGCCCGAACGCCCCCGCGAGCTCCTGCGCCACGCCCTCCGGCGGAATCGGCGGCGCCGCCTGCACCTGCGACAGCGGGGCGCGCACCGGGGCCGGACGGGCGGGGCCGTCGGCGACCTCGTGCAACTCGCCCTGGTGGGCGAGCAGTTGCTGCATGCCCTGCTGCCGGCTCGCGTGATCCGTGCCGTACGGCGCGATCGACGTGATGCGCGCCTGCGGCCACTGCTCCCGGATCATCCGCGCGCAGTACGCGCCCGGCAGTTCGCACGACTCCAACTCCGTGTGCAGCTCCAGGACCTGATCCGGCGGCACGTTCATGCCCCGCAGCTCATGGAAGATCTGCCACTCCGGATGCGGCGTACCCGGCGCCGAACGCCGGATCAGCTGCTGCTCCGACCCGTCCTGCGCGCGGTAGCGGAGAACGGCCTGGTAGCCGGGTCCGACGGTCGGCTGACCGGTGGGCTGCGGCGGGTAACCGTACGACGGCTGGCCCGGGGCGGGCTGGCCCGGGTGGCTCGGCGTGGGCTGGCCCGGGTGGCCCGGGGCGGGCTGGCCGGCCCCGGCGTGCCCTGGGGGCGGCGGAACGGCGCCCGGAGGCATGGGGGGCTGAGGCGCGCCGGGCATGCCGGGGGCACCCGGGCCGCCGGGCGTGCCCAGAGCACCGGGAGCACCGGGAGCACCGGGAGCACCGGGAGCACCGGGAGCACCGGGAGCACCGGGAGGCGGCATGCCCGGTCCTGCCGGCGGCATACCGGGGGCACCTGGCGGCATACCGGGAGCGCCCGGAGGCTGCGGCGCACCGGGAGCCTGCGGCGGCGGAGGCACACCGGGGCCGCCCACCGGCGGTGCGGACAGCACGGTCTCGGCGTGGTGTACGGCACCGCCGGGACCGCCCGAGGAGCCGGGAGCGCCCGAGGCGCCTGGAGACTGGGGCGCGCCAGGCATGCCCGGGGCGCCCGGGGTACCAGGTGGGTTGGGGATGCCGGGCGGGTTGGGCGCGCCGGGCGCACCAGGCGCACCCGGAGGCTGCGGCGCACCCCCCATCCGGTTCGGGTCGGCAAAGACGGTGGCGGCATGGTGCACCCCGCCCGGGGGCGTACCGCCGGGCGGGTTGGGGGCGCCCGGAGGCTGCGGCGCGCCGGGCATGCCGGGCGCACCCGGGGCGCCGGGCGGCTGCGGAAGACCAGGAGTGTTCGGGGCACCGGGACCCTGCGGAACTCCGGGCCCGGCAGCGCCCTCCGGCCCCTCGGGCCCGAGCGCCGACACGAGCTGCGTGGGCACGTACCCGCCACCCGGGGCATCCGGAGCACCCAGTGCCGACGGCGGGGCAGAAGGCCTACTCCCGGCCGGCGCACCCGGGACACCCGGCGCACCCGGCGGCGGAGGCGGCGTCGCCCCACCGCGACCCCGAGGAGGCGCCGCCTTGCTCGTAGCGGCGTCGGCGATGTCCCCGGCGTTCGGCGCGGGCGGCCGCCCCGGACCACCCGGAGCCTGCGGGTAGCCGTAGGAAGGCGCGGGCGGAGGCATCGCACCCGGCGCGGGGGCACCTGGCGGAGGCGGCGTACCAGGACCACCCGACCCCTGCGGATACCCATACGACGGCGCCCCCGGCGAAGGCGGAGGCGTCGCACCCGACACCGCAGCCCCCGACGCAGGAACCCCCGGCGCAGGCGGCGCACCCGCCCCGCCCGACCCCTGCGGATACCCATACGTCGGCGCCCCCTCCGGAGGCGGAGCCCCGGCCGCGTTCGCATCGTCGAGCGCCGGTGACACCGCCGTCGACGGCAGTCGGCTGCCACCCGACATCAGCGCCGTCTCGGCATCCCGCGGCACACTGTCGTCACCGCTCAACGGCGGCGCGAACACCGTCTCCGGCAACGGCACGGAACGGTCCTCGCCGGCATCGGCGTTGGTGTCCGTCCCGGCCCAGGGAGTGGCCCCGTCCGGCACACCCGGCGCCGCCGGCGGCGGAGTCGCCCAAGACCCGGCCGCCGCCCCGGACGCACCGGCAGGCCCATCAGCACCCCGGCCCGCACTCCGTCCCGCACCTCTGCCCTCACCCGAGTCCGCCGCCGAGCCGACCCCCGCCGGGGGCCCGCCCAACGTCTCAGGAAGCGCCCCGGCGCCGGCCGCAGCACCGTCCGGCCCCGAACTCCCGTCCCCGTCCCGCCCCTCAGGTGCCCCCAACCGGTCCGCAGCCTCCTGCAACCACTCCGGCGGAGTCAGCAGGAACGACGTCTGGTTCAGATCCACCCGGGCCGGAGCAGCCGGCGCCCGTTCCGGCGCCGCGGCGACACGGCCGTACTCCTCCTCGTACCGGCGAATCACCTCACCCACCGGCAGCGCAGGCCACAGCGTGGCCTCCCCGCTGTCCCGGGCGATCACCAGCCGCTGCGTGCCACCGTCCGAACGCGGTCCGTCCGCGCGGTCCTCGGCCCACACCACGAACCCGCGCTCGAACTCCCGCACCCGCACCTCACGATGCTGGTACGACGGCACATCCCCGTTGATCCACTCCTCGGCGCGCTCCTGCGCCTGTGCGAACGTCACCATCGCGAAGCTCACTCCCCCACAGCCGCGGCCGCGACGGGCACCGCACGCGCGAACCCACCGTCCACCATCAGATTCGCCACCGTCTCCAACTCCGGCGGAGAGCCCGCCAGCCGGGACAGAAACGCGTCGAAGTCCTCACCGCACGGCACCAGCAGCCGCTCCACCCGGTCGGCCGGCGCCCACGACGGATCCGCGTCCCGCGCGTCGTCGTACGCACAGAACCACACCGAACCGATCCGCTCGCCCTTCACCTTCACGGCCAGCAGCCCGCCCTGGACGAACCCAACGCCCAGGTAGTCCTTGGTCAGATGGTCACGCAGGCACTTGTTGACGTACACCAGATCATTGACGGCCGCCTCGTCCCGCACCGTGAAGAACGGCTGGTCGATCAACAACCCCAGCTCGGCGTCGAGCGCCGTCCCCACCGGCGCACACCCGCCCGCAGCCTTCAGAAACGACCGATACGCGCCCGGCAGCCGGTACCCGAGATCCTCCTCGACACCCAGCGCCTGCGCCTCCGTCACCGCCACACCCGACTTCGGCAGCCGGAAATGCGCGGGCCGCGTCTCCTGCAACGGCCGCGTCCCACGCTTGTGATGGTCCACCGCCGACGTCGCGATCCCACCGTGATGCCGCAGCAACGCCTTCACCTCGACCGGAACCAGCTCCAGCCGCCGCGAACCCATCACGTGATGCCAGGTCCAGCCATGCGGCGTCGCCACCGCCGGGATCGTGTCCCACAGTTCGTGCCCCGACGCCGCCAGCGCCGCGTTCGCCGACACATAGTCCGTCAGCCGCAACTCGTCGACCCCGAAACCCTCCGGCGGCTCCGCGATCTCCACCGCCGCGCGCGCGTACGGCGAGAAATCGGGGTAACCACGCTCGTCGACCCGTACTCCTCTCGGGTGACGGGACGCCCGTACCGGATCCGGGAAATGCACGACCTGCCCGGCGTAGGCCGCGTTCGGCGGCGCGGCTTGCTGCCCGAGCCGACCTGTCGTCATGGCGGTTGCCCCCTGCGGCGTTCTGATACGCGCCACCATGACCACTCTCGGTCACAACGCCACGTATCGACTGTCTCGTCTGCGTCCACGCGTCACCGCATGGAAAGCGGTGCCGACAGCCTATGCGGTACGACGACACCGGTCACCGGCGCCGGTCACGCCCCCCTCCGCTTCCGTGACCAGCCGTCACCCCGCCGTGACAGCCTGCCCAAACCCGGGCGTGTCGCGTCGCCCCAGCTTCCGCACCCGCCACGGCATTTGGCACTCTGTGACGTCCGAGAGCATGCCCGGGGGATGCTCAGGAGGGGATGATGATCATGAACGCGACGCAAACAGGGCCACACGCGGCGAGGTCCGGCGACCCCCGCATCGGCTGGAGCGCCACCGAAAACCCCCACGCACCCGCCCTCCGCCACCGCCGCGACGGCATACTCCCCACCGTCGCCGCCGCTCTCTCCGTCCGCGGCGCCACCCTCACCGGCACCGCCGCCCGCGGCGACCAACCCCCCGAACTGCACCACCTCGTCCAGGACTTCCTCGACACCCTCACCAGCGGCGAACGCGACCGGTTCACCGGCCGCTGCGCCGAGACCATCCTCATCTCACGCCACATCGCCACCGCGGACGCCGCCCGCAGCAAACGCGCCGCCCGCAAACCCATGACCAACGGCGAAGCCCGCAAAGCCCTCAAACAGGCCAAGCTCACCGCCCGCCGCATCCGCGAGGACGGCGACCCCCTGCACGGCAGTTTCGCCGCTCCCTGCCGCGCCTGCACCGCCCTCAGCGACCACTTCGGCGTCCGCATCGTCGACCCGGCCACGGCAGGCGGCTGACCACCCACACCCACCACCCACCACCCACCGCTCACCGCCCACCAACCCCCCGCACGTCCCGTCAGCGCCGACGAACAAAAGGCAGATGCACACCGACCGCACCTCCACCACCCGTTTCCCCGTCCCCGTCGACGCCGCCCTGCGCGCCGCCGGCTGGCAGCCCGGACGCTGGGACATCAAACAAGCAGAGGTCTGGGCCGACACCCTGCGCGACCACACATCACCCGCCGGCCACCGCCACGCCGTCTTCCCCGCCGCCGTGGAAGCCTGGGCCGAATTCGGCGGCCTGCACATCACACCCACCGGCCCCGGCCGCCAGGTCGCCCCGGCAAGCCTCCACTTCGACCCCCTGCACGGCCTGCACATGGCCCGCACCCTCGGCGACCTCGGCCGCGCCCTCGACACCGAGGTCTGCCCCCTCGGCGCCGAGACCGACACCCAGGCCCTCCTCGCCATCGACGCCGAAGGCCGCGTCTACACCCTCGACCACACCGGCGACTGGTACCTCGGCCCCGACATCGACCAGGCCCTCTCCGGCCTCGTCACCGGCATAGAACCGGTACGCCTCACCGCGGGCTGACCCACCAGGCACCACGGCGACTACGCCGCCGGAATCACCGCCGACACCCGGAAACCCCCCGCGTCCGTCGGCCCCGACACAAACACCCCGCCCAACGCCGACACCCGCTCCTTCATCCCCACCAGGCCGTTACCCCCCGACGGCAACCGCGCCGACGACGCCGACGACAACTCCGGCGGCGGCTCGTTCTCCACCTGCATCGCGATCTCGGACACCCGATGCGCCAGCCGCACATGCGTCTTCGCACCCGCCGCATGCTTGTGGACGTTCGTCAGCGCCTCCTGCACCACCCGATACGCCGTCTGCTCGACCTCCGGCGCATACGACCGCGTCTCGCCCTCCACGGACAGATCCACGACCATGCCGGCGGCAGCCGACTGCCCGATCAACTCGTCCAGCTCGGACAGACACGGCCCCTCAGCGGCCGACTCGTCCCCACCGACCCGCTCCCGATCGGCCGCGGCGGCGGCCGCGACCCCCACGGCGACCAGCGGCACGACGGCCCGCTGGACCATCTCCGCACCCCCGCCCCCACTGCGCAGAACCCCGAGCATCTCCCGCAACTCGGTCAGCGCCTGCCGCCCCATGTCCCCCACGAGCGCGGCGTTCCGCACGGCCTTCTCGGGATCCTTACGAGCGACCGCCTGCAACGCGGCGGCATGCACCACCATCAGACTCACCCGATGCGCGACGACATCGTGCATCTCCCGCGCGATCCGCGTCCGCTCCTCATTACGCGCCCACTCGGCCCGCTCCTCCGCCCGCTCCGCGAGCAACTGAAGCTCCCGCTCAAGACTGTCCGCGCGCTCCCGCAAGCTCTCCATCAGCCGCCGCCGGGCCCCCACATACAACCCGAGCAGCAGCGGAGGCGCGGTCACTCCGAGAGCCGTGGTGACCGAGGCGAACGGAACCACCCAGTCACCGAAACTCAGATCCCCCCGATCCACGCCCTGCCGCACCCACACGAACGTCACGATCAACGTCCCGACGAACGACATCCCGGCCAGCGAGGCGATGATCCGCCTCGGCAGCTCCGAAGCGGCGAGCGTGTACAGCCCGACGATGCCCAGCAGGAACCCCATCTGGGCGGGCAACACGGCGATCGACACCAGAACGACGGTGATCGGCCACCGGCGCCGCAGCACCAGCACCGCCCCCGCCAGCAGCCCGAACACCACCCCGACGGCCACCGGAATCCCGGCATCCCCCGCGAACCGAACCCCCTCGACCCCACACTCCAGCGCCGACACGACACCCAGACTCACGTCCAGCACCGCACTGCGCACCCGACCCCACCACAACGGCCCCGCCCCCGGCGGCGGGACCTCGGCGCGCTCTTCCCCCGTCGTGGTCATGCCTCCAGCCTACGGGCCGCCGTACGTCCATTTCCGGGGAGTTTTGACGACTGGCCTACACCAACACTGCGTGACCGAACGTAAGCGAAACCAACCGATGCCGAGGGCTGCCTGTACCGTCGCATGGAAGGCGCCTGGTACGGCATAGTAGGAGGCGCCGCTCGGCGACCTGGCTAAATGTCCGGTTCAGTCGAGTTCATTCCCCCGTGGTGTAATTGGCAGCACTGTGGCTTTTGGTGCCATCTGTCCGGGTTCGAGTCCTGGCGGGGGAGCACACGCATGGTTCGGGCCCTGACTGCTGACAGCTCAGTCAGGGCCCGCTCTCATCTCCCCCGCAAAACACCCCGGTATCCTGCGGATGTCACCCCACCCCCGCCACATCCGAAGGGCAAACCGTGAGCGCCATTCGCCCGGCAGCCGTCGTCGTTCTCGCAGCGGGTGAGGGCACCCGTATGAAGTCGGCCACACCTAAGGTCCTGCACGAGATCTGCGGACGCAGCCTCGTGGGGCATGTGCTCGCCGCCGCGCGTGAGTTGGACCCCGAGAATCTCGTCGTCGTGGTCGGCCACGCGCGTGAGCAGGTCATCGCGCACCTCGGTGAGATCGACCCCGGCGTACGCACCGCCGTGCAGGCCGAGCAGAACGGCACCGGGCACGCCGTACGGATGGCCCTGGAGGAGCTCGGTGGTGCCGTCGACGGGACCGTCGTGGTCGTGTGCGGCGACACCCCTCTCCTCACCGGCGAGACCCTGACGCATCTCGCCGCCACGCACTCCACCGACGGCAACGCCGTGACCGTGCTGACGGCCGAGGTGCCGGACGCGACCGGCTATGGGCGGATCGTGCGCGACGGTGCCTCCGGTGCCGTGACGGCGATCGTCGAGCACAAGGATGCCACCGAGTCGCAGCGGGCGATCCGGGAGATCAACTCGGGTGTGTTCGCCTTCGACGGGCAGCTGCTCGCGGACGCGCTCGGCAAGGTCCGTACCGACAACAGCCAGGGCGAGGAGTACCTGACCGACGTCCTCGGCATTCTGCGCGAGGCCGGTCACCGCGTCGGTGCCTCGGTCGCCGCCGATCACCGTGAGATCGCCGGGATCAACAACCGTGTGCAGCTCGCCGAGGCCCGCCGGATCCTCAACGACCGGCTGCTGACCGGTGCCATGCTCGCGGGTGTGACGGTCATCGACCCGGCGACGACCTGGGTGGATGTGACCGTCACCTTCGAGCAGGACGTCGTCGTCCAGCCGGGCACCCAGTTGCAGGGCGCCACCCATCTCGGCGCGGGCGCGGAGGTCGGCCCGAACAGCCGGCTGAAGGACACCAGGGTCGGCGCGGGGGCGCGGGTCGACAACACGGTGTCCGACGGCGCTGTCGTGGGCGCGCAGGCGAGTGTGGGGCCGTATGCGTATCTGCGGCCGGGGACGCGGCTGGGTGCGAAGGGCAAGATCGGTACGTATGTGGAGACGAAGAACGCCTCGATCGGTGAGGGCACGAAGGTGCCGCATCTGTCCTATGTCGGTGACGCGACCATCGGCGAGTACAGCAACATCGGTGCGGCGAGTGTCTTCGTGAACTACGACGGACAGGACAAACACCACACCACCGTGGGTTCACACTGCCGTACCGGTTCGGACAACATGTTTGTGGCTCCTGTCACGGTCGGGGACGGTGCGTACACCGCCGCCGGGTCCGTGATCACGAAGGACGTACCGCCCGGTTCGCTGGCTGTGGCCCGTGGTCAGCAGCGGAATATCGAGGGTTGGGTGGCTCGTAAGCGTCCGGGCAGCGCTGCCGCGAAGGCGGCGGAGGCGGCTTCGCGGCAGGTGGAGAGCGAAGACTGACCGGAACGGGACGCGTCAAACACGGCGTACCGTGATAAGTGCACATCCAGCTGAGATACCTCTGAGGAGACAGTGCTGTGACCGGGATCAAGACGACCGGCGAGAAGAAGTTGATGTTCTTCTCCGGCCGCGCACACCCCGAGCTTGCCGAGGAGGTCGCCCAGCAGTTGGGGGTCGGGGTCGTTCCGACGAAGGCCTTCGACTTCGCCAACGGTGAGATCTACGTCCGTTACCAGGAGTCGGCGCGAGGCGCGGACTGCTTTGTGATCCAGAGCCACACGGCTCCGATCAACCAGTGGATCATGGAGCAGTTGATCATGATCGACGCGTTGAAGCGGGCGTCGGCGCGGTCCATCACGGTCATTGTGCCGTTCTACGGTTACGCCCGTCAGGACAAGAAGCACCGTGGACGTGAACCGATCTCGGCGCGTCTGATCGCGGATCTGATGAAGACCGCGGGTGCGGACCGCCTTCTCACGGTCGATCTGCACACCGACCAGATCCAGGGCTTCTTCGACGGTCCCGTCGATCATCTCTTCGCCCTTCCGCTGCTCGCGGACTACGTGGGCACCAAGGTGGACCGGGAGAAGCTGACGGTCGTCTCTCCGGACGCCGGCCGGGTGCGGGTGGCCGACCGCTGGTGCGACCGGCTGGGCGCGCCGCTGGCGATCGTGCACAAGCGGCGTGACAAGGACGTGGCGAACCAGGTGACCGTCCACGAGGTCGTGGGTGAGGTCAAGGGCCGGGTGTGTGTTCTGGTCGACGACATGATCGACACCGGTGGCACGATCTGCGCGGCTGCGGACGCGTTGTTCGCGCATGGTGCGGAGGACGTCATCGTGACGGCGACGCACGGTGTGCTGTCCGGTCCGGCGGCGGACCGGTTGAAGAACTCCCGGGTGAGCGAGTTCGTGTTCACGAACACGCTGCCGACGCCGGGTGAGCTGAGCCGTGATCTGGACAAGCTGACGGTGCTGTCGATCGCGCCGACGATCGCGAGCGCGGTGCGTGAGGTGTTCGAGGACGGTTCGGTGACGAGCCTGTTCGACGAGCAGTAGAGATCGTGCGGTAGAGATCCTTTTGGGTACGGCCTCCCTGTCCGAGTAGACTGCTTCAGTTGCTCGGCGAGGGAGGCCGTTCCCGTTGTGGGGTTCGGTGGTCCGTTATCGACGCGCTCTTCGTAGCAGGCCGTTCGTGGCCGGGTGACCACGTCCGTCTCTAGTTCTACGAGGAGTGAACATGTCCGAGGTCAAGATCTCCGCCGAGACCCGTACCGAGTTCGGCAAGGGTGCCGCCCGGCGTATCCGTCGTGACAGCAAGGTCCCCGGTGTGCTGTACGGCCACGGTTCGGACCCGCTGCACCTCACGCTTCCGGGCCACGACCTGCTGCTGGCGCTGCGTACGCCGAACGTCCTGATCGCGCTGGACATCGACGGCAAGACCAACGAGCTGGCGATCCCGAAGGCTGTGCAGCGTGACCCGCTGAAGGGCTTCCTGGAGCACGTCGACCTGCAGCTGGTCAAGCGTGGCGAGAAGGTCACGGTCGAGATCCCGGTCCACACCGAGGGCGAGCTGGCCGCCGGCGGCAACCTGCTGGAGCACGTCCTGAACGCGCTTCCGGTCGAGACCGAGGCCACGCACATCCCCGAGGCCGTCACGGTGTCCGTGGAGGGCCTGGAGGCCGGCGCCTCCATCCTGGCGAAGGACATCACGCTGCCGAAGGGCACCACGCTGGCCATCGAGGAGGACGCGGTCGTCATCCAGGTCCTGGCCGCGCAGGCCGAGGAGGCCGCGGAGGGCGAGGAGTCCGAGGGCGAGGAAGTCGCCGAGGCCTGATCCTCGGTTCTGGCAGAGGCGTGATCCTCGGCTCTGTCATCGGTTTGTCAGCCGCTGTTCCCGATGGGGGCAGCGGCTGGCGCGTATCAAGGAGACATGGACGTGACGACCGATCCGAGTGCGCCGTGGCTGATCGCCGGCCTCGGTAATCCGGGACCCGAGTACGCCATGAACCGGCACAACGTGGGGTTCATGGTGGCGGATCTGCTGGCCGGGCGGATCGGGGGGAAGTTCAAGCGGGCCGGGAAGGCTCAGGCGCAGGTCGTCGAGGGGCGGATCGGGCCGCCGGGGCCGATGAACCGGCGGGTGATCCTGGCGAAGCCGATGTCGTACATGAATCTCTCGGGCGGGCCGTTGAACGCGCTGCGGGATTTCTACAAGGTGCCGTTGGGCAATATCGTTGCGGTTCATGACGAGTTGGACATCGACTACGGCATGCTGCGGTTGAAGCTCGGTGGTGGGGACAACGGGCACAACGGGTTGAAGTCGATGACGAAGGTGATGGGTGCGGACTATCACCGGGTGCGGTTCGGGATCGGGCGTCCGCCGGGTCGTATGCAGGTCGCGGACTTCGTGTTGAAGGACTTCTCGTCGGCGGAGCGCAAGGAGTTGGACTACTTCGTGGATCGCGCGGCGGATGCGGTGGAGTGTTTGGTGATCGAGGGGTTGGAGCGGGCGCAAAGCACGTACAACTCGTGACTTGTCCGTGCACCCGACCGGGCCGGGTTTGACCGAGCGCATGGGCATGGCCAAGGATCGCGGCCATGCCTTCTGCCGTTGTTTCCAGTCAGGGAGCTTTCGCCGCGCTGCGGTTCGGGCGGTTCGCGGCGATGGGTACGGTCGCGGTGCTGATCCTGATCGCGGGTGTGTGGGCGTCGTGGGGCAGTGCTCAGCATGTGATGCTCACGAAGGGCCGGGAGAGCGGCACGATCGAGGTGACGCGGTGTGGCGCGGACTCGTGCAGTGGGCCGTACACGCCGATCTCGGCGGGGTCGCAGCCGCGCGGGTCGGTCGTCATCGAGAAGAACGTGGCCGTGCGCAAGGGGCAGACGTACACGGTGGTGATCAAGCCGGGCGGTGACGCTGTCGTACGGTCCGGGCCGGCGGGGATTCTGTACTCGTGGGTTCCGCTGGGCGGTGCGCTGTTGCTGGCCTCGGTCGTCGTCGCGGGCGGGCTGCGGCGGACGCGGATGGCGTGGGTGCTGGCGGGGTCGGGGATCGCGTTGCTGACGGCGGCGTTCGTGACGATCTGAGGCTTCGGGCGTTCTCCATGTCTGTGGGGGGTCCGAGTGTTGTCGGTTCGTGATTGACCTGGAGTCAGTCCAGGTTGGATGCTGAGCCGCCCCCTCCACATCTTCCCGTTCCTTTCACGAAGATGGACTACTGCCTCATGCGAACCCTCACCCGCGTCGGCGCGCTGTCCGCCGTCGCCGCGGCCGCTGTTTTCTCCGCACCGGCCGCCGCCCACGCCACCGCTCCTGGTGACAACGGCACCGTCAAGATCCACGACGCCGCTACCGGCGAGGAGCTGCGCAAGAACGAGCCGCACGTGTGCGAGTTCTACCTGGACGCGTTCGGCTTCGACAGCGTCCAGAAGGTCGACTGGCACATCGAGGCGTGGGCGCCGACCGCCGACGTCAAGGGCGAGACGGTGAAGTCCGGTGCGCTGACCCTGGACGGCGAGGGCCATGGCCGTACGGACGACATGACGCTGCCCGACGGGCACTACAAGCTGTTCTGGAACTTCGAGGGCGAGCACGGCTCCGCCAAGCACAAGGTGTTCTGGACGGACTGTGAGGAGGAGGGCGGCGGCACCACGGCCTCGCCGTCCGCCTCGGAGCCCGGGTCCCAGACGCCGGGCGAGGACGCGAGCGAGCCGGCCGCGAGCCCCTCCACGTCCGCCGAGGCCGCCCCGTCGGCGTCCCCGTCGGCGCAGGGCGGCGCCGAGGGCGATCTCGCCGAGACCGGCAACGGTGCCCCGGTGGGCCTGCTGTCCGCGGCCGCCGCCGCGCTGCTTGGCGCGGGCGGGTACCTGGTGTCCCGGCGTCGCAGGGCCTGACGCGCAGCGACAGAACAACGGTGCCCCCGTGCTCGTACGAAGCACGGGGGCACCGCCATGTGCGGGGTGGTCAGCCGGTGTTGCGCAGGCCTGCCGCCACGCCGTTGACCGTGAGGAGCAGGGCGCGGGCGAGCAGCGGGTCGGGCTCGGCGTCGCTCGCGGCCGCGTCGCGCTGGCGCTTGAGCAGGGCGACCTGGAGGTAGGAGATCGGGTCCAGGTAGGCGTCGCGGATGGTGAAGGTCTGCTTCAGGACGGGCTGGGCGTCGAGGAGTTCCCGCTCGCCGGTGATCTTCAGGACCTCGGCGACGGTGAGTTCGTGCTCGGCGCGGATGGTGTCGAAGACGTGCTTCAGCTCGTCCGGCACCAGGGTGTCGACGTAGTGCGAGGCGATCCGCAGGTCGGTCTTGGCGAGCGTCATCTCGACGTTGGAGATGAAGTTGCGGAAGAAGTGCCACTGCTCGTGCATCTCGTCGAGCACGGTGTCCAGGCCCGCCTCGCGCAGCGCCTTCAGGCCGGAGCCGACACCGAACCAGCCCGGCACGATCTGCCGGGACTGGGTCCAGCCGAAGACCCACGGGATGGCGCGCAGTCCGTCGAGCGAGACGCCCGAGCCGGGGCGGCGGGAGGGCCGCGAGCCGAGGTGCAGGTCGGCGAGCTGGTCCACCGGGGTCGACGCGAGGAAGTAGGACGGCAGGTCCGGGTCCTCGACGAGCTTGCGGTAGGCGGCGTGGGCCGCGTCGCTCGCCACGTCCATGGCGGCGTCCCAGCGGGCGAGAGCCTCGTCGGACTGGCGCGGCGCGGTGTGCAGGGCGGAGGCCTGCAGGGTGGCCGCGACGGTCAGTTCCAGGTTCTCCCTGGCGAGCGACGGCACGAGGTACTTGTCGGAGATGACCTCGCCCTGCTCGGTGACCTTGATCTCGCCCTCCAGGGTGCCCCAGGGCTGGGCGAGGATCGCGTCGTGGGAGGGGCCGCCACCGCGGCCGACGGTGCCGCCGCGGCCGTGGAAGAGGCGCAGCCGGACGCCGTAGCGGTGCGCGACGTCGCGCAGCCGGCGCTGGGCGCGGTGGATCTCCCACTGGCTGGTGGTGATGCCGCCGAACTTGGAGGAGTCGGAGTAGCCGAGCATGACCTCCTGGACGTCGCCGCGCAGGGCCACGAGCCTGCGGTACGACGGGTCGGAGAGCATGTCCTCCAGGATGGTGTCGGCGGCCTTGAGCTCGTCGGTGGTCTCCAGGAGCGGCACGATGCCGATCTTGGCCCAGCCGGCGTGCAGGTCGATCAGGCCGGCCTCGCGGGCGAGGACGCTCGCCGCGAACACGTCGTCGGCGCCCTGGCACATGGAGATGATGTACGACTCGATGACCTCGGGTCCGAAGACCTCCAGGGCCCGCTTGACGGTCTGGAACACGCCGAGGGTCTTCTCGCCGGCCGCGTCCACGGGTGCCGGGGTGGGGGCGAGGGGCCGCCGCGACCTCAGCTCCTTGGCGAGCAGCTTGGCGCGGTACTCGCGGGGCATGTCGGCGTAGCGCCAGGACTCCTCGCCGAGACGGTCGAAGAGCTGGCCGAGGGCGTGGTGGTGGGCGTCCGCGTGTTCGCGTACGTCCATGGTGGCGAGCTGGAGGCCGAACGCGGCCAGGGTGCGGATGGTGCGGTTCATGCGGCCCTCGGCGAACAGGCCGCCGCGGTGTTCCCTGAGCGAGGTCTGGATCAGCTTCAGGTCGTGAAGCAGCTCGCTGGTGCCGAGGTAGTCGCGCCCGGTCTCGTGCGGGATGCCCTTGGCGAGGCGCTGCTTGGTGTTCTCCAGCTTCTGCCGGATGCAGGTGGCCTTGAGCCGGTAGGGCTCCTCGGCGTTGAGGCGCTTGTAGCGGGGGCTGATCTCGGGGAGGGCGTCGAGGTCGGCCTTGAGGGACTGAAGGAGTTCCTCGGTGGCGCCGGTGTAGCGGATGGAGTTCGACAGGAAGCCGCGCAGCTCGTCGATCATCTCCAGGGCGTCGTTGATGCCGTGCTCGTGCTGGAGGATCAGGACGTCCCAGGTCACCTGGGGGGTGACGTTCGGGTTGCCGTCGCGGTCGCCGCCGATCCAGGTGCCGAAGGTGAGCGGGCGGGTGGCGTCGGGGAGCTTGTGGCCGACGCGCTCCAGTTCCGCGGTGAGGTCCTCCAGGACGTCGCCGACGGCACCGGCGTGCAGCTCGTCGAGGTAGTAGATGGCGTTGCGGGCCTCGTCGGCCGGCTCGGGGCGTACGACGCGCAGCTCGTCGGTCTGCCAGACGAGGTCGATGTTCTCGGCCAGTCGGGTGTCATGGCGGCGACGGTCGCCTTCGAGGACCGGGGCCTCGAGGAGCGCGGCGATACGCCGGAGCTTGTTGAGGACCGAGCGGCGGGCGGCCTCGGTGGGGTGTGCGGTGAAGACGGGGCGGACGTTGAGGTGCTGGACCGTCTGGCGCAGGTGCTCGGGGTCGGCGTCCTTGAGCCGGTCGGCCGTACGGGCGAGAAGTCCGCCCTCGGCGGCGCGCCGGGCGCGCAGCTCACGGCCGCGGTGGACCTGCTCGGTGACGTTGGCCAGATGGAAGTAGGTGGAGAAGGCGCGGACCAGCTTGGCCGCGGTGTCCAGCTCGGTGCCCCGCAGCAGCTCGGCGGCGGCCTCGCCGTCCTCGCGGGTGAGTCGGCGGACCTTCTCGACGAGTTCGAGCAGCTCCGGGCCCTCCTGGCGGACCAGGGTCTCCCCGAGGAGGTCACCCAGCCGGCGGATGTCGGCACGCAGCTCGCTGCTGGTCGTCGTCGTCTGGTCGTCGGCACTGCTCACAGGTGCGGCTCCTTGCAGTGTTGAAGCTCGTCCGGAGGGAACCCGGCGCAGGTGGTACCGCGCGGCGGGTGCCGCTTACGGCTCCTGACATCCGGGAAGAAATCAGAGCGGACCGCGCTGTCCGACCGACACAAGGATAGGTGTCCATGCGGACGCGCAGTCTCTCGGGCTCTTGCCGCCGGGCGACGCACTGCCATACTTACGACGCCGTAGGTTACGGAACCGTAGGGGCCGTTGTAACGAAACCCGGGAACAGTTCCCGCAACCCCGGCACCTGCCAAAACCCTCGACCCCACAGGGGACGCCCATGACCACGAGCTCCGATGTGATCTCAGACGCCCCGAAGGCGAACGACGACACCCAGACGCCCTCAGCCACGCTCGGCGGGGAGAAGAAGGGGTCGCTGGAGCAGTTCGCGCTTCTTCTCTTCATCGTCGTCCCGTTCCTGGCGCTCGCCGCCGCGGTGCCGCTGGCCTGGGGCTGGGGCGTGAGCTGGCTGGACCTCGGTCTGCTGGTCTTCTTCTACTACCTCGCCTGCCATGGCGTCACGATCGGCTACCACCGCTACTTCACCCACGGTTCCTTCAAGGCGAAGCGTCCGCTGCGCATCGCGCTCGCCATCGCGGGCTCGATGGCGGTGGAGGGCCCGCTGGTCCGCTGGGTCGCCGACCACCGCAAGCACCACAAGTTCTCCGACGCGGAGGGTGACCCGCACTCCCCGTGGCGTTACGGGGAGACCCTTCCGGCGCTGATGAAGGGCCTGTGGTGGGCGCACATCGGCTGGATGTTCGACGAGGAGCGGACGCCGCAGGAGAAGTACGCGCCGGATCTGATCAAGGACAACGCGATCCGCACGATCTCCCGCCAGTTCATCTACTGGACGATCCTGTCGCTGGCGCTGCCCGCCCTGATCGGCGGTCTGGTGACGATGTCCTGGTGGGGCGCCTTCACGGGCTTCTTCTGGGGCTCCCTCGTCCGGGTGGCCCTGCTGCACCATGTGACGTGGTCGATCAACTCGATCTGCCACGCGGTGGGCAAGCGCCCGTTCAAGTCGCGTGACCGCTCGGGCAACGTGTGGTGGCTGGCGGTCCTGTCGTGCGGCGAGTCCTGGCACAACCTGCACCACGCCGACCCGACGTCCGCGCGGCACGGTGTGGAGCGCGGGCAGATCGACTCCTCGGCGCGGATCATCCGCTGGTGCGAGATGTTCGGCTGGGCCTACGACGTGCGCTGGCCGTCACGCTCGCGTATCGATTCACGCCGGAACAGCGAGGAAGGCGGCTTCCGGCGCCGGAAGGAGCCTGCCAAGGCGGCATGATTGACGCCGTGGCGACCGATTCCAGCAGCAATACCGGCAACGACAAGCAGCGGCGGACGCGCCGTACCCGGATGACCGGTGCGGAGCGTCGCCAGCAGCTGCTGGAGATCGGTCGCACCCTCTTCGCCGCGAAGGGCTTCGAGGGCACGTCGGTGGAGGAGATCGCGGCGAAGGCCGGGGTGTCCAAGCCGGTGGTGTACGAGCACTTCGGCGGTAAGGAGGGGCTGTACGCGGTGGTGGTGGACCGCGAGATGCGCCGGCTGCTGGACATGGTCACGAGCAGCCTGACGGCCGGCCACCCCCGTGAGCTGTGCGAGCAGGCGGCTTTCGCTCTCCTGGACTACATCGAGGAGAACACGGACGGCTTCCGCATCCTGGTCCGTGACTCGCCCATCCCGCAGTCGACGGGGTCGTTCGCCTCGCTGATCTCGGACATCGCCACCCAGGTGGAGGACATCCTGGGCCGGGAGTTCAAGAGCCGCGGCTTCGACCCCAAGCTCGCCCCCCTCTACGCCCAGGCCCTGGTCGGGATGGTCGCGCTGACCGGCCAGTGGTGGCTGGACGTCCGCCGCCCGAAGAAGGCGGAGGTGGCGGCCCATCTGGTGAACCTGGCCTGGCACGGGCTGGACGGGCTGGAGGCGAAGCCGCATCTGATAGGGCGCCGCAAGAGCTGACGCGCGACGCGCGGGGCACCATTGCGGTACCCCGCGCGTGACGCCTGTGCAGGCGCGCTCAGTGCTTGAAGGTGTCCTTGCCCTTCTCCTTCGCCTGGCGCGCGTCGCCCTTCGCCTGGTCGGCCTTGCCTTCGGCGGTCATCCGCTCGTTGCCGACGATGCGGCCCATCGCTTCCTTGGCCTTGCCCTTGACCTGTTCCTTCTTGGCCCGGGTCTTCTCTTCCTTCGCCACGTTCCTCACTCCCGCAAGGTTCGACGTCGGTGTCCCTGAACCGGGTGACCCTGAGCCGGGCCGCTCAAACGGCGGTCAGGGGTTCCAGGAACTCCAGCCGGTTCCCGACGGGGTCGTAGGAGTGGAACCGCCGGTGCCCGGGGAGGTTCTCGCCCCACTCCACCCGTGCCCCGTGGGCCGCCAGCCGGGCGCCGTAGCGCTCGATGCCGGCGACCCGCAGGCCTGGGTGCGCCTTGTTCGCGGGGCGGAAATCCGCGTCGATCCCGAGGTGCAGCTGTACGCCGCCCGCCTGGAACCAGCAGCCCCCGCGCGCGGCGAGCGCGGGCGGCTTGGGGATCTCGGTCATGCCGAGGGCGTCCACGTAGTACATCCGCAGCAGTTCCTCCGAGCCGGGTGGGGCCGCGAGCTGGACGTGGTCGACGGCGATGATCATCACGCCTCCTTGCGGGCCACGGCGAAGATGCGGCGGAAGGGGAACGGGGTGCCGTGCGCGCCCGGCGGATAGGCCTCGCGCAGGGCGGCCCGGTACTCGTCGAGAAAGGCGTCCCGTGCCTCGGGTTCGTCGGCGAGCGCGGTGAGGACGGGCCGCAGTCCCGTCCCCTTGACCCAGTCCAGCACCGGATCCTCACCGGTCAGGAGATGGACGTACGTCGTCTCCCAGACGTCGGCCGCGCAGCCCAGGTCGGCCAGCCTGCCCAGATAGGCCCCAGGGGCGAGCACAGCGTCCTCGTGGCGCAGGGTGTCGGCGAGGCCGTACCGGGGGGCGATCTCGCGCATCAGGCGGTGGCTCGGGGCGTCGAAGTTGCCGGGGACCTGGAAGGCGAAGGCGCCACCGGGGCGCAGGCCCGCCACCCAGGCGCCGAAGCGCTCCGTGTGGCCCGGCACCCACTGCAGGGTGGCGTTGCTGACGATCAGGTCGTACGGCTCGGCGGGCGCCCACGTCCGTACGTCGGCGTGGGTGAAGTCGAGGCGGCCGTCGCCCGCTGTGGGGCCCTCGTGCTCGACGTGGGCCCGGTCGAGCATCTCGGCGGAGTTGTCGTAGCCGGTGATGTGCGCGGCGGGCCAGCGCTCGGCGAGCAGGGCGGTGACGTTGCCGGGGCCGCAGCCGAGGTCGGCGATGCGGGGGCGTTCGCCGGGGAGGTCGGGGACGCGGGCGAGGAGGTCGGTGAAGGGGCGGGCGCGGTGGCCGGCGTGGCGCAGGTACTGGGCGGGATCCCAGGTGGGGGCGGTGGCAGCGGACATGGGGGCCTCCTGTCTCGGCTCGCTCTCCAGCCTGCCCCGACAAGTATCTTGACGTCAAGAGACTTCACGTCGACACAACCACTACACTGATCGTCATGGAGGACGAGGTCGATCGGCTGGTCGCAGCGTGGCGCCGGGAGCGCCCGGACCTCGACGTGGAACCGCTCGAGGTGCTCAGCCGGGTGAGCAGACTGGCCCGGCATCTGGACCGCGCACGCCGGCTGGCCTTCTCCGAGCACAGCCTGGAGCCCTGGGAGTTCGACGTGCTGACCGCGCTCAGACGCGCGGGGACGCCGTACCAGCTCTCGCCGGGACAGTTGCTGACGCAGACCCTGGTCACCTCGGGCACGATGACGAACCGCATCGACCGCCTCGCCAAGAAGGGCCTGGTGGAACGCCTCCCCGACCCCAGCGACCGGCGCGGAGTGCTGGTCCGTCTCACCGACGAGGGCCGCGACCGCGCCGACCAGGCCCTCGCCGGACTGCTGGACCAGGAGCGTGCGATCCTCGCGGAGCTGTCGCGTGCCCAGCGGGGTGAGCTGGCAGGTCTGCTGCGCCAGCTGACCGCGCCGTTCGACAACATTCCGGGCTAGCTGCTCCGCTGTCGCCATTCGGCTGCGGCGCCGTTGTGGCTGGTCGCGCCCACGCGGCGGAGCCGCATATCGATACAGCCCCGCGCCCCTCAGGGGCGTTGCTGCTCACCGGCATTCATCACGCGCTGCTGCTTTCCTCCGGCATGATCCGGCCGACAGGGCCCAGGTCGACCGGCCCGACCCCGGCCCGGCGGGCGAGCGCGACCGCGGCCAGCGTCGAGTGGACGCCCAGTTTGCCGAGGACGTTCTGCATATGGGTACGGACGGTGTGCGGGGACAGATACAGGCGCTCGGCGACGGCCTTGCGCCCCAGTCCCGCCACCATGCACCGCAGCACTTCCCGCTCGCGCGGCGTCAGCGACTCCACCAGCCGTTCGCTCTCGGTGCGGTGCTTGCGGGCGGCGGTCAGCTCGCGCAGCACCCCGGTGAGCAGGGCCGGCGGCAGATGCGTCTCGTCGCGCAGTACGCCGCGGATGACGGTGAGCAGCCGGGACAGCGAGCAGTCCTTGGCCACCCAACCGGACGCCCCGGCCTGCAGGGCGAGCGCGGCCCGGCGCGGATCGTCCTTCTCGGCGAGGACGACGATCCGTACGGCGGGCTGCGCCGAGCGGACGCCGACGACCAGCGAGATGCCGTCCACGAGCCCGTCCTCGCCCACCTCCTGAACGGGCACGGCGGGCCGGACCCCCGGCACACTGCCGCCCAGGTCGGCGTCGACGAGCAGGACGTCGAACCGGCGCCCCTCGGCCGCCGCGCGCTCCAGGCTGCGCAGGGCTGCCGGACCGCTGCCCGCGGCGGAGACGTCGACGTCAGGCTCGGCCGCCAGCGCGGCGGCGAGCGACTCGGCGAAGATGCGATGGTCGTCGACGACCAGGACTCGGATGCGAACCACGAAACCCCCTTCCCCAAGCTCCCGAAGAGCAGGGGATACCCCATCGCCATGAGGACGACACCGGGAGACGAACACCGTCGCGGGCACGACGCCCGAAGCGCGGATGGCCGCACGGCCGCCGCCGTGCAAGAACTGCTACCCCCACTTCGGGCGTCGTACCCGACCCGTCTCGCCCCCTGATCAGCACCGGCCCCCACCGGTGCTGTTCATCAGGGTACGGCCGGGGGCCAGGAGCGGAAGGTAATTTGCAGAACTGGTTGGCTGACGCGTTTATGGTGAGCCGCATGTTTCGTCTGGAGACAGAAGTCGACAAATCACGGCAGGATCTGCTCCGCCGTCGGCTGCGGGACACCAACACCGCGGCCTCCCCGATCCTGCGCGCCCTGCGCGGAACCCCAGGTGAACGTGAACTTCCGCTCCATGTCTGGGTGTTGGACGACACCGGCGCCGTGGCCGGCGGCCTGGTCGGTCACACCTGGACCACCTGGCTCCATGTCACATACCTCTGGGTCGACGAACGCCATCGCGGCGGCGGTCTCGGTTCGCACTTGCTCGCACACGCCGAGGGCATGGCCCGCACCGAACGGGGCTGCACCGCCGCCCGCGTGGAGACATGGGACTTCCAGGCGCCGGAGTTCTACAAGAGGCAGGGATATGAAGTCGTATGCGTGATTCCGGACTATCCGCCGGGGATCACGGAGTACACACTGATCAAACATCTCTGAGCAAGCTGAGCAAGCTGAACTCGAAGCCCGGGGCCATCTCTGGAGACGGTTACGTGACCCTGTCGTCCTCGGGTCAGCTCAGCCGCCGCGCGCCCGCCGCGGGCACCGCCTCGAACACGCGCGGCGCGGTGAACCCGGCGGCGTCGAAGGCCTCCTCGACGGCCTTGGTGATGGTCTCGACGTCGGCCGCCTCGGCCAGCACGATCGCCGATCCGCCGAAGCCGCCGCCCGTCATACGGGCGCCCAGGGCGCCGCTCGCGAGGGCGCTGTCCACGACCAGGTCCAGCTCCGGGCAGGAGATGCGGAAGTCGTCCCGCAGCGAGGCGTGCCCCTGCGTCAGGACCGGCCCGATCGCCCGGGTCTCGCCCGACTCCAGCAGTGCGACGACCCGCTCGACGCGCTGGTCCTCGGTGACGACATGGCGCACCAGACGGCGCACCTCCTCGTCGTCGCCAAGCCGTTCGAGGGCCGCGTCGAGTTCGTCGTAGGCGACATCCCTGAGCGCGTCGACGCCCAGCAGCGCGGCGCCCTTCTCGCAGCCCGCGCGCCGCTTGCCGTACTCGCCCTCGCTGTGCGAGTGCTTGACCTGGGTGTCGACGACCAGCAGCCGCATGCCCTCGGCGGCCAGGTCGAACGGGATCTGCCGCTGCGAGAGGTCCCTGGTGTCGAGGAACAGCGCGTGGCCGGCCTCGCAGCAGGCGGACGCCGTCTGGTCCATGATCCCGACCGGGGCGCCGACGTAGATGTTCTCCGCGCGCTGGCACAGACGGGCCAGCTGCCAGCCCTTCTGACCGAGCTCGTAGAGGTCGTTCAGCGCGAGCGCCACGACGACCTCCAGGGCCGCCGACGACGAAAGGCCCGCACCCGCCGGGACCGTCGAGGCCAGGTGGATGTCGGCGCCGGTCACCTGGTGGCCTGCCTGGCGCAGGGCCCAGACCACGCCCGACGGGTACGCCGTCCAGTTCCGGTCCGACTCGGGCGCGAGGTCGTCGACGCGCAGTTCCACGACACCGCCCGCGTCGCCCTCGATGTCCGCCGAGTGCAGCCGCAGGACGCCGTCGTCGCGCCGCGAGACCGCGGCGACCGCCGTGTGCGGCAGTGCGAACGGCATGACGAAGCCGTCGTTGTAGTCGGTGTGCTCGCCGATCAGGTTGACCCGGCCCGGCGCGGCCCACACCCCCTCCGGCTCGGCCCCGTACAGCTCCCTGAACCGCTCGGCGACCGCGGCTGCCGTCTCGACGCTCATCCCCTGACCCTGACCTTCCATGCTGAACCGGCCCGAGCGGCCGGTGAGTTGACCGGCCGCACAGCCGTAGAACCTACGGCCGTCGCGTACCGGTCGTAGAACTTAACCTGCGCGCCGCTGCGCGAACTGCCACGCGTCCGCGACGATCCCCGCGAGGTCCGCGCGGGACGGGTTCCAGCCCAGCCGCTCCCGGGCGGTGTCGGCGGAGGCGACCAGGACCGCGGGGTCGCCGCCCCGGCGCGGGGCCACGACCTCGGGGATCGGGTGCCCGGTGACCTGCCGGACCGTCTCGATGACCTGGCGGACGGAGAAACCCTCGCCGTTGCCGAGGTTGCAGATGAGGTGCTCACCCGGCCGGGCGGCCTTCAGCGCCAGCAGGTGGGCGTCGGCCAGGTCGGCGACGTGGATGTAGTCGCGTACGCAGGTGCCGTCCGGCGTCGGGTAGTCGTCGCCGAAGACGGAGATCGCGTCGCGCCTGCCCTGGGCGACCTGGAGGACGAGCGGGATGAGGTGCGACTCGGGGTCGTGGCGCTCGCCGACCATGACATCAGAAGACGTGCCGTAGGCGCCCGCGACGTTGAAGTAGCGCAGGGACACGGCAGCGAGACCGTGGGCCGCCGCCTCGCCGGTGATCATGTGGTCGACGGCGAGCTTCGAGGCGCCGTACGGGTTCGTGGGCCGCGTCGGCGCCGACTCGACGATCGGCACCTCCTCCGGCTCGCCGTAGGTGGCGGCCGTGGAGGAGAAGACCAGCTTGCGCACGCCCGCCTCGCGCATGGCGCCGAGCAGCGCCATGGTGCCGCCGACGTTGTTGTCCCAGTACTTCTCGGGCTTCACGACCGACTCGCCGACCTGCGAGAACGCGGCGAAGTGCAGCACCGCGTCGAAGGAGGAGTCCAGCCACTTGGCGGCGTCACGGATGTCGCCCTCGACGAACGACGCCCCGGACGGCACACCCTCACGGAAGCCGGTGGAGAGGTTGTCGAGTACGACGACCTCGTCCCCGGCCTCGATCAGGTGCTGCGCGACCACGCTGCCCACGTAGCCCGCCCCACCGGTGACCAGAAACTTCCCACTCATGTACTCGCTACCTCTCGCAGTCGCTCGGCCGCGCGCTCCGGCGGCACGTCGTTGATGAACACGCTCATGCCGGATTCGGAACCCGCGAGAAACTTCAGCTTGCCGGAAGTGCGGCGGATGGTGAAAAGCTCGAGGTGAAGAGCGAAGTCGTCCCTGTTCACACCGTCGAACTCGGCCAGCGTGCCGAACGGCGCCTGGTGCCAGGCGGCGATGTACGGCGTCGGCGGCTCACCCACGGAGTTCTCCCCTCCATCCCGCCCATCGAAGATCCGGTCGAAGCGCCTCAAGAGTTCCAGATAAACCTTGGGAAACTCTGAGCGGGCGTCCTCGTCCAGCGCCAGCAGATCGGGCACGCGGCGCTTCGGGTACAGGTGGACCTCGTACGGCCAGTGTGCGGCGTACGGCACGAAGGCCGCCCAGTGTTCACCCTCGAGGACGACCCGCCCGTCGGCGAGTTCACGCTCCAGGACGGAGTCGAACAGGTTCTCCCCGCCGGTGGCCTCCTTGTGGGCGGCGAGGGAGCGCAGCATCAGGGCGGTGCGGGGGGTGGTGAAGGGGTAGGCGTAGATCTGCCCGTGCGGGTGCTGGAGCGTCACACCGATCTCGGCGCCGCGGTTCTCGAAGCAGAACACCTGCTCGACGGAAGGCAGCGACGACAGCTCGGACGTCCGGTCGGTCCACGCCTCGAGCACGAGTCGCGCCTGCTCCTCGGTCAGATCGGCGAAGGAGGCGCTGTGGTCGGAGGTGAAGCAGACGACCTCGCAGCGCCCGGAGTCACCGGCGAGGGAGGGGAAGCGGTTCTCGAACACCACGACGTCGTACGACGAGTCGGGGACCTCGCTCAGCCGCTCACCCTCCGAGGGGCACAGCGGGCACTGGTCGGCCGGCGGGTGATACGTCCGCCCCTGCCGGTGCGAGGCGATGGCGACCGCATCCCCGAGCAGCACGTCATGACGGACCTCGGACGATGTGACGGTCCGGTCCAGGGGACGGCGGTCGACCGCGTCCCGCACGGTGTCATCGCGCAGGTCGTAGTAGATGAGCTCACGACCGTCGGCCAGTCGGGTCGAGGTCTTCTTCACGCCAGACTCCCATCGAACAGAACTAAACATAGAGAAACACAACTCACCACCCAGGGTCAACATCACAATCAAACAAAGAGCGTCACCGGACGTGTTCAATTACTGAACACAGGGGCGTAGGTTCCGCTCTGTATCGGTTCGCGCAACGAAGCGGGTACATATGCAAACCCCCACAATTTCGCCCATCGCATCCCCCATTGCATCCCCCACCCACCTCGCAGCGGAGCTACGGCTCCCCACGAACTGGCTCGACTACACGCTCCTCGGTATCTACTTCGTCGTCGTGCTGGGTATCGGCTTCGCCGCCCGCCGCTCGGTGAAGACCAGCCTCGACTTCTTCCTGTCCGGCCGCTCCCTGCCCGCCTGGGTCACCGGCCTGGCCTTCATCTCCGCCAACCTGGCCGCCACCGAGATCCTGGGCATGGCGGCCAACAGCGCGCAGTACGGTGCCTACACGGTCCACTGGTACTGGATCGGCGCCATCCCGGCCATGGTCTTCCTGGGCCTGGTGATGATGCCCTTCTACTACGGCAGCAAGGTCCGCTCGGTCCCCGAGTTCCTCCTGCTCCGCTTCGACAAGTGGGCCCATCTGCTCAGCTCGGTCCTGTTCGCCTTCGCCGCGATCCTGATCGCCGGGGTGAACCTGTACGCCCTGGCCATCGTGGTCGAGGCGCTGCTGGGCTGGCCGCAATGGGTGGCGATCGTCGTCGCCGGCTTCTTCGTCCTCGCCTACATCACCCTCGGCGGCCTGTCGTCGGCGATCTACAACGAGGTCCTGCAGTTCTTCGTGATCCTGGCCGCGCTGATCCCGATCACCGTGCTGTCCCTGAAGAAGGTCGGCGGCTGGGACGGCCTGTCGGACACGCTGACCAAGTCCCACGGCGACGACTTCGTCACCGCGTGGGGCGGCACGGGCATCGGCGACGCGAACCCGCTGGGCGCCAACTGGCTGACCATCGTTCTCGGCCTCGGCTTCGTGCTGTCCTTCGGCTACTGGACGACGAACTTCGCGGAGGTCCAGCGGGCGCTGTCCGCGAAGAACCTCTCGGCGGCCCAGCGCACCCCGCTGATCGCGGCGTTCCCGAAGATCTTCATCGTGTTCCTGGTGATGATCCCGGGCCTGGCGGCCGCGGCCCTGGTCCCCGGCTTCGGCACGGAGGAGTCGGGCTACCAGTACAACGACGCCATCCCTTATCTGATGGAGGGCCTGCTGCCCAACGGCGTGCTCGGCATCGCGGTGACCGGTCTGCTGGCCGCCTTCATGGCGGGCATGGCGGCGAACGTCTCGTCCTTCAACACCGTGTTCACCACGGACATCTGGGCGAAGTACGTGGTGAAGGACCGCGAGGACTCCTACTACGTCCGCTTCGGCCGTCTGATCACGGCGATCGGCGTGCTGGCGTCGATCGGCACGGCGTTCCTGGCGTCGTCCTTCTCGAACATCATGAGCTACCTCCAGACCCTGTTCTCCTTCTTCAACGTGCCGATGTTCGTGGTCTTCATCGTCGGCATGTTCTGGAAGCGGGCGTCGATGAAGTCGGGATTCTGGGGCCTGCTGACCGGCACCACGGCAGCGATGATCAACTACTTCGTCCTCTACAAGCAGGACATCATCTCGATCCCCTCCGACCAGGGCGCGAACTTCGTCTCCGCGATCGCGGGCTTCGTGGCCGGTGGGGTGGTCATGGTGGCCGTCTCCCTCTTCACGGCGCCCAAGCCGGCGGAGGAACTCCAGGGCCTGGTCTACGGCACCCGCTCCCCCGGCATGGCCGAGCCGCCCGCCGAGGGGGACGACGCGTGGTACCGCAAGCCGGCGTTGCTGGGGTGGGGCGCGGTGGTGCTGGCGGCCGCCTGCTACATCCCGTTCTCGTTCTGACGACGGAGGACTGACAGACCATGACCGACCACCACTCCGAACACCCCGAACACTCCGGGTACTCCGAACACTCCGGGTACTCCGACAAGGACGTCCAGCGCGAGGTCGCCGCACTCCAGGAGCAGTCCGCGACGGCGGCCCGGCTCTTCGACATCCGGCGCATCATCGGCGGACTGTTCGTGCTCTACGGCGTCATCGTCACGATCGTCGGGCTCACGGACGACGACGCCGCGATCGACAAGGCCGAGGGGGTCAACATCAACCTGTGGACCGGGTTGGGGATGCTGCTTCTGGGGCTGTTCTTCCTGGCCTGGCTGAAGTTGAGGCCCATCGCTCCGCCGCCGCCGGTCGTGGAGCCGGGGGACGGGCTGGGGGAGGAGCCGAGGGGCTGACCCCGGGGTGGGGGCGGGCCGGGTTCGTCTCGCCCCCGCCGCCCCTACCCGTCCCGTCCCCGGCGGCTGACATCAGCCGAATCGGCGCCGGGAGGTGCCGGCATCACGGCTCCTCCCCCGGCTCCACCTGCGGGCCGAAGTGCGGCACCGACCCCGCCCGGTCCAGCAGCCCGGTACGGGCCGCCAGCGCCGCCGCCTCCAGCCTTGAACCGACGCCCAGTTTCATCAGTACGCGTTGGACATGGGTGCGTGCCGTGGACGGGGCGATGCCCATGCCGGCCGCGATCAGGCGGGTGTCCTCGCCGTCGGCCACCCGGACCAGGACCTCGACCTCGCGGGGTGTGAGCAGCTGGAGCAGGCGTTGGCCCTCGTCGTCCGGTTGGGCCGCGGGGTTGAGCAACTCGCTGAACGCGCCCTGGAGCAGCTGCGGTGCCACCGCGGCCTCGCCCGCCCGCGCCTTCATGATCGCCCGTTCCACGCCCTCTATGCGCTCGTCGTGCCGGACATAGCCGGAGGCCCCGGCCGCGAACGCCGCCGCTATGCCGCGCGGGCTCGGCACCGGGCCGAGCACCAGCACCGCCACCTGCGGGCGTTCCCGCTTGATCTTCACCACCGGGTCGAACATCCCCGGCTCCGCGGGCGTCGCCGTCCCCAGCAGGCACACCTCGGGCGCCCGCGTGATCACCAGCTCCGCCGCCCCCGCGGCGGGCGCCGCCGCGGCCAGTACCCGGTGTCCCCTCAGTTTCAGTGCCGAGGCCAGCGCCTCGGCGAGCAATCGGTGGTCGTCGACCACCATGAGCCGCACTCCCATCGAGCAACCCCCCAGTCCCCCCAATGGATCCCCATCAATACCCAGGACCGACTGCTCCAGTCCGGATGCCCCACTATGGATGCCCACTGGTCCGCGCGGACAGAAGCCCCCCCCCGGCTCCCCCGCCCTTCATGCCCCCGGAAGCTACACGCTTGTTCGACGTTGCGCTCCCCCTACCCGCGAGAAGTGCCCCGGAACGGCGGATTTTCTGGCTTTCCCCGCATTCGACGCCGATGAGGCGGTACGCGAACGGCCCCGTCCCGAGCAGGGACGGGGCCGTGACGCACGACCGATCATGCTCGACTTCGTCAGCCGGTCGCACCGAACGCGATCACATGCGACTTCCTCGTGTCCGAACTGCCCAGCTCGCTCGCGAACTTGGCGGACATGTACAGATGACCCTGTGAGTAGAGGATCTCGGAGTACTCCGGCGACATCCGCATCTCCACGTCCCGCACCGCCCTCGCGGCCGGGTTCTCCAGCAGCTTCGTCTCCTTGAAGCTCCCGCCGTCGATGCTGACGATCTGCCCGCCCTTGTCGTACGGCGGACGCTTGTACGCGATCACATTGCCGCCGTCCATGCGCAGCGGCGTGATCGTGTACCGGTCGCCCGCGTCCGCGCGCTGGCCGGTCTGCTTGCCGGTGGCCAGGTCGAACGCGACGATCTCGTTGGTCCGGCCGTACTCGCCGCCGCCGTCGTGCTGCTCGGTCTCCACATAGAGCCGGTCATTGCCCACCACGACGCCCGTGCACGACTCGATCGTGGTGACGCCGGAGCAGCGGGCCGCGTACTGGTCGCCCGGCACGGAGATACGGATGCGCAGCTTGCCGGTCCTGTTGTCGATCGAGAAGGCATCCGTGATGCCGATGGCGTCCTCGGACTGGCCGGCCTCGGCGGCCACCACGAGCGGCTCGGTGGAGATCACGCTGGCGTACTCGACGCCCTCGGCCATCTTGTACTCGGAGATCACCTTCCCGGACTTCGGGTCGATGGTCTGGATGTTCAGCTGGGGCTGGTCGTAGCTGCCGCACTTGCGGACCGCGACCATCTTCGGACCGCCCGCGTAACCGAGGTCGTAGCAGCTGTCGTTGGCCTTCGGGACCCACAGCGGCTTGCCGGACGCGAGGTCCCAGGCGGCGCCGCCGCTGGTGCCGCCGGCGGCGACCGTGCCCCCGCTGACGGTGATGTTGTCGAACCGGATCGTCCCGTTCCCGTTCCGCGCGGACTTCGTCCACAGCTTCTTGCCGGCGTCGAGGTCGATCGCCGCGACCTGGGTGCAGCCGTGCGAGGGCTTCTCCTTGGTCGGCATGGCGGGCTCGAAGGCGACCGCCGTCACACCGTCCTCGGTGATGTGCCTGGCGGCCTGGCAGACCGGGCCGGGCAGCTTGACCGACCACGACTTGGTGCCCTTGTCGGGGTCGTAGCCGACGATCTCCGCGACGCCGCTCTTGACGTACGCCTTGTCGGTCAGCCATGAGCCGGACACGACGATGCTGGTGTCGTCGTCGACATCGGGCGACGGGACCTGGAAGAGGACCTGGGAGGAGGGGTTGCCGGGCGCCTTCTCCGTGCCGTCGGGCGCGTCGAAGCCGCCGTCCCCCTGGTCGTCGCCCCCGCCGCCGGTGCCGCCGCTGGAGCTGGCGGTGTCGTCCTTGCCGCCCTCGTCACCGGACCGCGCGTACCACACGCCGCCGCCGATGATCAGGGCGATCACCACCACCGCGGCCGCCACGATGACGGCCAGCTGCGCGCTGGACCTGCCCCCGCCACCGGCGGCCTGTCCGGGCTGGGGGTGCAACGGCACGGTCTGCTGCGGGTAGCCGTAGCCGGGCGGCTGGGTGTACGGGTTCTGGGGCTGGCCGTAGGGGTTCTGCGGCTGTCCGTACGGAGCGGGCTGCTGGGTGGGATAGCCGTATCCGGGCGGTGTGGCCTGGGGTGCTCCCTGGGGCGCCTGGGGGTAGCCGTACCCGGGCTGCCCCGCCGGCGCGGGCGGGCCCTGGGGCGGCTGCGGAGGCTGCGCGGGCGGCTGCTGCGGTGCGCCGAAGCCGCCGCTTCCGTGCTGCTGGGGCGGCTGGTCCTGCGGCGGGCCGAACCCTCCCTGCGGGGGCTGGTTGGGCGGCGGAGGCGGCGGCTGGGTCATGGCGTGGGTACCTCAGGGGAGGGGGACGGCGGGCGCGGCGGACAGGTCGGGGACGACGGGGAGGGGCGTGGCCGGTGCTCGCCTCACTTGCCGAAGGCGAGCATCAGCTTCTCCTTGGCGTCGTCGTTGCCGCTCAGCCGGGTGCTGGAGAGGTAGAAGCGCCCGTCGGCCCAGTCGTACGCCTTGGAGAAGAACCCGTTCTCGATGTCCGCGACGCTCGCCGGGTTCTGGAGCAGCTTGGCCGGCTCGTGGTCGCTCCCGCTGATCGGGATCGCCACGATCTGGCCGCCCGCGTCGTACGACGGCTGGACGTACGCGACGAGCTTGCCGTCCTCGACCTTGATCGGCAGCATCGACTCGTCCGCCGGGGACTTCACGCGCCACTTCTCCTTGCCGTTGGCGAGGTCGATGGCGACGATCTCGTTGGCGGCGGCGGTCGCCTTGGTCGGCATGTAGAGCGTGTCGGCGTCGGCCACCACACCGCTGCAGCCCTGGAGGTCACGCTGGAGGATGGCCCAGCCGCACTCGGCGCCGATGTCGATGTTGAAGCCGACCTGCGAGCGGGTCTTGCCGCCGGCCGTGAACGCGGAGATGTTGCCCGCCTTCTTGTCCTCGTTGGTGCTGTAGATGACCAGCGGGTCGAGGGAGAAGACGCGCGCGACGCGCCAGCCCTTGTCGAAGTCGAGGGTCCACTTCACCTTGCCGGTCGCCGGGTCCAGCTCCTGCACGGCGTCGTGCTCGTTGCTGCCGGTGGCGTCGCAGGAGGCGACGGCGATCAGCTTCTCACCGCCCGCGAAGGCGTCGGGGAAGCACTTGTCGCCGAACCGCTTCTTGTCCCACAGCTTCTCGCCGCTGTCGATGTCGTACGCGGTGCCGGACTGCGAGCGGCCCACCGTCAGCGTCTTGCCGGTGATGGACAGTTCGACGTCGAGCGTGCTGTCGAACAGCTCGCCGTTGGCGACCGAGCCCTGCCAGCCCTTCTCGCCGGTGTTGAGGTCGACCTGCTGGAGCTGGTTGCACTTGGCGCGGTCGCTGCCGCCGCTCATGTACGCGACGACGATCTTGTCGCTGTCCGACTTCTGCGGGGTGACCGCGCAGATCTTCTCCGGGAAGGTGATCGGGTCCCAAGTGGCCTTGCCGTCACCGACGTTGTAGGCGAAGAGCTGCTTGTACGCCGCCTTGACCGCGGTCTTGTCGGTGATCCACATGCCGGGGGCGTCGGCGCCGGACTTGGGCGCGTCGGGCGCCGACTGGTACCAGAGCACCTTCGACTCGCCCGCCTGGCGGCCCGCGTTGAGGTTCTCCGGGTCGTCGCCGCCCTCGCTGCCGCCGGAACCGGACGGGGACTCGGAGCCCTTCGGGTCGTCGCTCTGCTGCGCGACCGGGTTGTCGTCCTTGTCGTCGCCGCTGGTCACCGCGTACACGGTGCCGCCGATGACGAGCAGCGCCGCGACCGCGGCACCGATGGCGAGGGCGGGCTTGCCCTTGAAGGGGTTGCGCGAACCGCCGGGCGGGGTGCCGGGGGCGCCCGGGTACTGCGGCTGGGGCGGATAGCCGTAACCCGGGGCGGGCTGCTGGCCGTAGGGGCCGGGCTGCTGCGGATAGCCGTACGGCCCCGGCTGCTGCTGGGGCTGGGCATACGGCCCGGAGGCGTACGGGCCCGGCTGGGCCGGCTGCTGCTGCGGGTAGCCGTACCCGGGCTGCGGGGCGCCGGGCGGCGGGCCCTGCGGGGGCGGCGGCTGCTGCGGCGGGCCCTGCGGCGGCGGGGGTGCCTGGGGGGCGCCCTGCGGCGGGGGCGGGGGCTGCGGCGGCTGGCCCTGTTGCGGGGGCTGCGGCGCGCCGAAGCCGCTCTGCCGTGGGTCCTGCGGTGCGCCAAAACCACCCTGCGGCGGCTGGTTGGGCGGCTGGCTCATGAGCGGTTCCCCCTTGAGACCGGTGTGGTGCCACGTTCTACGCCGTCGCGTTTTTGCCACACCGGCTTTTCTCAGACTGTTCTCAGGCGGACCTTTCTATCACCCGCCACCGACAGCGCACCGGGCCGTATCCACCCCTGTTCCCAAGGGAGGACCGGCCCGTGATACCGCCGTTATGCGCCTTCACGCCCCCTTCACACAGCGCGTGCTCCGCCCGCGCGAGCGGCTCCGCGCGCCCTGTGCCGGCCGGTCACCGAGCTATGCGTCCTCGGCGAGTTCCAGCCAGCGCAGCTCCAGTTCGTCGCGCTGACCTGCCAAGTCCCGCAGTTCCGCGTCGAGTTCGGCGACCTTCGCGAAGTCGGTGGCGTGCTCGGCGATCTGCGCGTGCAGCTTGGTCTCCCGCTCGGAGAGCTTGTCGAGCTGCCGCTCGATCTTCTGCAACTCCTTCTTGGCGGCACGCGTATCGGCCGCGCTCTTCTCCGGTACGGCCTTCTCGGCGGCCGGAGCGGAGGCCGCGGCGGCGACCTGCGCCTCCATACGGTGGCGGCGCTCCAGGTACTCGTCGATGCCGCGCGGCAGCATCCGCAGGGTGGCGTCGCCGAGCAGGGCGAACACACGGTCCGTGGTGCGCTCGACGAAGAACCGGTCGTGGGAGATGACGATCATCGAGCCCGGCCAGCCGTCGAGGACGTCCTCCAGCTGGGTGAGGGTCTCGATGTCGAGGTCGTTGGTGGGCTCGTCGAGGAAGAGGACGTTGGGCTCGTCCATGAGCAGCCGCAGCAGTTGCAGTCGGCGGCGCTCACCACCCGACAGGTCCCCGACCGGCGTCCACTGCTTCTCCTTGCCGAAGCCGAACGTCTCGCACAGCTGACCGGCGGTCATCTCGCGCCCCTTGCCCAGGTCCACGCGTTCCCGCACCTGCTGAACGGCTTCCAGCACCCGGCAGTTGGGATCGAGTTCGGCGACTTCCTGGGACAGATAGGCCAGCTTGACGGTCTTTCCGACCGCGATCCGCCCGCCGGCCGGCTGTACCTCGCCCTCGGTCCGCGCGGCCTCGGCCATCGCCCGCAGGAGGGAGGTCTTGCCCGCGCCGTTGACACCGACGAGACCGATCCGGTCGCCGGGCCCGAGCTGCCAGGTCACATGCTTGAGCAGCACCTTGGGGCCGGCCTGGACGGTGACGTCCTCCAGGTCGAAGACCGTCTTCCCGAGCCGGGACGAGGCGAACTTCATCAGCTCGCTGCTGTCCCGGGGCGGCGGCACGTCCGCGATCAGCTCGTTGGCGGCCTCGACCCGGAAGCGCGGCTTGGAGGTGCGCGCGGGCGCGCCGCGGCGCAGCCAGGCCAGTTCCTTGCGGACGAGGTTCTGCCGCTTGACCTCCTCGGTCGCGGCGATGCGCTCGCGCTCGGCGCGTGCGAAGACGTAGTCGGAGTAGCCGCCCTCGTACTCGAAGACGTCGCCGCGCTGCACGTCCCACATGCGGGTGCAGACCTGGTCCAGGAACCAGCGGTCGTGGGTGACGCACACGAGCGCCGAGCGACGCTCCCGCAGGTGCCGGGCGAGCCAGGAGATGCCCTCGACGTCGAGGTGGTTGGTGGGCTCGTCGAGGACGATCAGGTCCTGCTCCTCGATGAGCAGCTTGGCGAGCGCGATCCGGCGCCGCTCACCGCCGGAGAGGGGGCCGATGACGGTGTCGAGTCCCTGCGGGAAGCCGGGCAGGTCGAGACCGCCGAAGAGGCCGGTCAGTACGTCCCTGATCTTGGCGTTCCCGGCCCACTCGTGGTCGGCCAGGTCCCGGATGACCTCGTGCCGGACGGTCGCCTCGGGGTCGAGGGAGTCGTGCTGGGTGAGCACGCCGAGGCGCAGTCCGCCGGAGTGCGTGACCCGGCCGGTGTCCGGCTCCTCCAGCTTGGCCAGCATTCGGATCATGGTCGTCTTGCCGTCGCCGTTGCGGCCCACGACGCCGATGCGGTCCCCCTCGGAGACGCCGAGTGAGATGCCGTCGAGCAGGGCACGGGTGCCGTACACCTTGCTGACGTTCTCGACATTGACCAGATTGACGGCCATTTCTCTCCTGCCCAGGGGGACGTTCGACCCTCCAGGGTAGTCGCGCCCGCCGACGGCCCCGCACCCGTGCGCCGAAGGTCCGGGACGGCTACGGTCCGGGACACGCGTGCGCCCCGGGGATCCCCTGCCGTCCCCAGGGCGCGTCCACGTGGTCGGCGTCAGCGGCCGGCGGCCGCCGCGCGGACCTCGCCCAGGAGGTCGTACATGATCTGGCCGGGGCACTCGGTGTCGAAGTAGTCGCGGTGCCCGCCGACGGTGTTCGTGTCCTTCTTCGTGCCGTTGACGGGGTTGGTGTACGTCACCCGCGCCTCCGGGTCGAGGCCCTTGAACCGGGATATCACCTTGATCAGCTGGATCAGGGAGGCCTTGGCCGCGTCCGTCGGGGCCTGGTGGTCGAGGTTGCCGATCAGGGCGATGCCGAGGGCGCCGGAGTTGTAGCCCACGGAGTGGAAGCCGGTGACCAGGTCGCCGTCCGGGTCGAAGGCGGGGATGCCGTCGTCGCCGGAGTAGCGGCCCTCGTAGACGTTGCCCGCCTCGTCTATGAGGAAGTGGTAGCCGATGTCGCCCCAGTCGTTGGTGATCGCGTGGTACTCGTAGATCGCGCGCACCGTCGCGGCCGGGTCGGGGTCGTCGTTCGGCGTCGCGGTGTGGTGGACCGTGATGATCTGCAGCGGGTAGTACGCCTCCGGCGAGTTGACCTTGCCGTCCTTGTACCGCTTGGACTCGTCGGCGCCCCAGGCCGGGCGCGAGAGGTAGCGGACGCCCCGCACGCGCGTGGGCTCGCTCGGCACCTGGAAGGTGCGGCCCGGGCCGTCGGTGGTGTCGATCGCCAGCGACCGTACGCCGTCGATGCCGCCCGGGGCCTTCACCTCGTACGCGGTGGCGTCACCGGCGGCGACCAGGGCGGTGCCGCCGCCCTCGACGGTGGCGCAACCGCTCGTCAGGTTCTGCCAGTCGCCGTCCGCGAGCCGGATGGCGGCGCCCTCCTCGGCGCCGGACCAGCGCACACCGACATAGGAAGCGGCGAAGGCGGTGGTGGCCTCGCCGGTGCCGGTGGCGGCCTCGGTGCGGGTGGCGGGGAACTTCTCCGGCGTCGTACCGGAATCGCCGGAGCCGGCGGCGGAGTTGTCGGTCTCGGCGGAGTCGGTGGACGCGAACACCATCGGCGTGAGCGCGGCTCCGGTGGCCACCGCCCCGCCCGCGGCGATCATGCCGCGACGGGACAGGGAGCGCTTTCTACGATGGGACGACTGGGCGGGAGTGGGGGATTCGGACACGGGAGTGTCCCCTTCCAGAGGATCACTTGACGGTGCGTCGGGCAGCGCTGTGGCACGAGCCATGGCCCGACGCTTGAAACGTCAACCGACCCTAACCGCCCCCGCTGTGCGGTGTGTAGCGCGCCAGCAGTACATCCCTGTGGAGATCGAGCGAAGAACGCGTACTTGTGAGTACGGCGTCACGCTCCGGTGATCCGCATGACCGTCGCGCCCGGAACGGGCCCGGCCGCCGTGCGCACCGCGCGGCAACTGCCGGACGCCCGCAGGGACTCGGCCACCTTCTCGGCCGACTCGGGGTCGCGGGCGAGGAACGCCGTGGTCGGGCCCGAGCCGGAGACCAGCGCGGTGAGGGCGCCCGCGGCGAGGCCGGCGGTGAGGGTGCCGGCGAGCTCGGGGAAGAGGGAGAGGGCGGCGGGCTGCAGGTCGTTGGAGACGGTCGCGGCGAGCGCGTCGGCGTCGCCCTTCGCGAGCGCGTCGAGCAGCGGCTGGGAGGCGACGGGCTCGGGGATGTCGGTGTCCTCGCCGAGCCGGTCGAACTCCCGGAAGACGGCGGGCGTCGACAGCCCCCGGTCGGCCAGCGCGAACACCCAGTGGAAGGTGCCGCCGACGTCGAGCACACGGAGCTTCTCGCCCCGCCCGGTGCCCAGGGCCGCGCCGCCGACCAGGCTGAACGGCACGTCGCTGCCCAACTCGGCGCAGATGTCGAGGAGTTCCTCACGGGAGGCCCGGGTGCCCCACAACGCGTCGCACGCGAGCAGCGCACCCGCTCCGTCCGCGCTGCCGCCCGCCATACCGCCGGCCACCGGGATGTCCTTGGCGATGTGCAGGTGCACGTCGGGAGTACGGCCGTACCGCGCGGCGAGCGCCTCGGCCGCGCGGGCGGCGAGGTTCGTACGGTCCAGCGGGACCTGGTCGGCGTCGGTGCCGTCACAGGTGACGCGCAGTCCGTCGGGCGAGGGGGTCACGGTGACCTCGTCGTGGAGGCCGACGGCGAGGAAGACGTTGGCCAGGTCGTGGAAACCGTCGGGGCGGGCGGCACCGACCGCGAGCTGGACGTTGACCTTGGCGGGGACCCGTACGGTGACGCTCGCGCTCACTTACTCGGACTCCTTGTGCGGGGCGGCGGACGGCGTCGGCCGGGCTCCGGCTTCCTTGTGTTCCGCGATGGCCGTGAACTCCTCGACGGTCAGGGCCTCTCCGCGGGCCTGCGGTGAGACGCCGGCCGCCACGAGTGCCGCCTCGGCCGCCGCCGCCGAACCGGCCCAGCCGGCGAGCGCGGCGCGCAGCGTCTTGCGGCGCTGGGCGAAGGCCGCGTCGACGACGGCGAAGACCTCGCGCCGGGAGGCGGTGGTCTTGATCGGCTCGGCCCGCCGGGTCAGCGACACCAGGCCGCTGTCGACGTTCGGCGCGGGCCAGAAGACATTGCGTCCGATGGCGCCGGCCCGCTTGACCTCGGCGTACCAGTTGGCCTTCACGGACGGCACGCCGTACACCTTGGAGCCGGGTGCGGCGGCCAGCCGGTCGGCGACCTCCGACTGCACCATGACGAGGGTGCGTTGGATGCTCGGGAAGGTGGCGAGCATGTGCAGGAGGACCGGCACGGCCACGTTGTAGGGGAGGTTGGCGACCAGCGCGGTGGGCGGCGGGCCCGGCAGCTCGGTGACGTGCATCGCGTCGGAGTGCACCAGCGCGAAACGGTCGGCGCGCTCCGGCATGCGGGCCGCGATGGTGGTGGGGAGCGCGGCGGCCAGTACGTCGTCGATCTCGACGGCGGTGACGCGGTCGGCCACCTCCAGCAGGGCGAGTGTGAGGGAGCCGAGTCCCGGGCCGACCTCCACCACCACGTCGTCGGGGCGGACCTCCGCGGTGCGGACGATACGGCGGACCGTGTTCGCGTCGATCACGAAGTTCTGGCCGCGCTGTTTGGTGGGACGCACACCGAGGGCTGCCGCGAGCTCTCGGACGTCGGCGGGGCCCAGCAGGGCGTCGGGGGTGGGGCTGCTCACCCGACAAGGGTACGGGGCGCCGCCGGGCGCGATCGTCCGCGCCTGCCCGGTGAGCGGGGCCTCACCTGTGCAACCGGCCGCCGCAGTGCGGCCAAGGACTCGCGCCCTGCCGCACATACAGCTTCTTCGCGCGCATCGTCTGTTCCGCCGCCGGTGCGTCCTGTGGCCGGCCCTCGCCGCCGAGGCTTCGCCAGGTCTCCGTGTCGAACTGGTACAGCCCGCCGTACGTCCCCGACGAGTCCACCGCGTCCGCCTGCCCGCCGGACTCGCACGCCGCGAGGCCGTCCCAGTCCAGCTGACCGGCACCGCTGACGGACGTCGGCAGGGGCTTCGTGCCCACCTTCACCACCTGTGTCTGCGGCTCGCGCACCACCTCGCTCTTGAGCCGCCGCGGCTTCTGCCTGACGCCGTTGACGGTGCGCAGCGAGTACGTGATCCGCCGCAGGCCCGCCTGCCCGGCCCGCTCTACGATCTCCGTGCCCTTGAAGACCGAGGGATCCTCGATCCGCTCCACGGCGAACGGGAGCGCCTCGTCGCGGATCTCCTTGCGGCCGGTGATCCTCAGGACGGTGACCGTCTGCCCGTCGCGCGGGAAGCTGTCCAGGGGGACGGAGGTGGTGTCCTGCCCGCGCAGGGTGATCCCGGCCTGCTCCACGACCTCGCTCACCGTCGCGGCGTTCGTCCGGATGGTGCGTGCCCGCCCGTCCGCCATCACCGTCACCGCCCGCTCGGTCCGCACATCCAGCGCGAGCCCCTCACGCCCGATGCGCCGGGAGCGCGAGGTCGATAGATACGCGCCCTCGGCACGCACCCCGAGCTGGGTGAGCGCCTCCTCCACCGTGTGCGCCGTCGTCCACACCTCACGCCGCTGACCGTCGATCGTCAGTCGTACGGGGCGGCCGTAGCGCACGGCGACCTCGTCACCGTTGGCGAGCCCCGCGTCCGACGCGGGTGCAACCACGTCGTGCGCCCCCACCTCGACGCCCTCCTCGGTGAGCAGTTCGGTGACGTCGTCGGCGAAGGTGTGCAGACTGCGCGGCTTGCCGTCGACACTCAGCTCGATCGCCTTGTCCTTGGCGACGAACGCGCTCGTCCCGCCCGCGAGGAACGCCACGACCAGCGCCTGCGGGACGAGCCGGCGCATCGTCCCGTCGCCCCGCTCGGCCGCCCGCGCCCTGCGCCGGTGCGCGGCACGCCGCCCGCTGCTGGGGCGCACTACGGGCGGATGCACGGTCTCGATCGCCTCGTAGGCGGGCCGGTATGTGTCCTCGTACGCCCCGTAGGTCTCGTGCGCCCCGTGGGACTCGTATCTGTCGTAACCGGTTCCGTAACTGTCCGTACGCGTCTGGTAAGGGTTGGGCACCCCGTATGTCAGCGTCTGAGCGCTGTACGGGTCGAAGCCGTCGTACCCCCAGGGCTCATGGGCCGGGGTCGGGCCGTACGTCTCGAACTGCGCGTTGCTCACGACGACACGCTCCAGCGGAGGGGTCCGTTTCGGGCCCCCAGAACCTAGCGGAGGGTCGGTTGCACTCCAAAGCGACGCGGCTACACACAGTGGCGAGCGGCCCGGCGTAAATCCGTGCGAGCGTTACCCGGCGTTATCGGTCAGTAACCGAAGGCGTGTTTCGTGTTCGACCCCAGGGCCGCCGCCAGCGCGTCCTCGTCGATCCCTCGTACGGCCGCCATGGCGCGCACCGTGATCGGAATGAGATACGGCGCGTTGGGCCGTCCGCGGTACGGCGCCGGAGTGAGGAAGGGCGCGTCGGTCTCCACCAGGAGCAGCTCCAGCGGGGCCACCGCCACCGCGTCCCGCAGATTCTGGGCGTTCTTGAAGGTGACGTTGCCGGCGAAGGACATGAAGTATCCGGCGCGGGCGCACACCCCCGCCATCTCGGCGTCCCCGGAGTAGCAGTGGAAGACGGTCCGCTCGGGAGCGCCCTCCTCCTTCAGCACGCGCAGCACGTCCTCGTGGGCGTCGCGGTCGTGGATGACGAGGGTCTTGCCGTGCCGCTTGGCGATCTCGATGTGGGCGCGGAAGGACGCCTCCTGCGCCTCCTTGCCCTCGGGCCCGGTGCGGAAGTGGTCGAGGCCGGTCTCGCCGACGCCCTTGACCTGAGGGAGCGCGGCCAGGCGGTCGATCTCGGCGAGCGCCTCGTCGAGCGCCCGCACGCCCCCGGGCTCGCGCGCCCCCTGCCGGGACCAGCCGTCGGGGTCTCCGTGCACGATGCGCGGCGCCTCGTTCGGATGCAGCGCGACGGTCGCGTGCACGGCGTCGTACGCCGCCGCCGTCTCGGCCGCCCACTGCGAGCCGCGTATGTCACAGCCCACCTGCACGACGGTGGTCACCCCCACCGACGCCGCCTTGGCGAGCCCCTCCGCCACGGTGCCGGACTGCATGTCGAGGTGGGTGTGCGAGTCGGCCACCGGTACCCGGAGCGGTTCCGGGAGGGGCGGGGCGGCGTGCTTTTCGGCGGCGTTCGAAGGCATGCCCCGATCCTACGAAAGGGGCATGCCTTCCCGGCCCGGTGTCCGGCTCAGCTCGCCTTGCGCTGGAAGACGTGCAGGAGATCGGACAGATGCCAGTGGTGGTGGTGCTCCTTGGGCGCCGTACCGTCGGCCGGGACGCCCGGCACCTCCACCGGGCCCGCCGGCGGCACCCGGCGCTGGCGGTGCACCGCGTCGCGCACCGACGCCACCCGCCCCGACTGCATGATCCGTACGACGTGGTTGTCGCAGTTGGCACACGTGGGCCGGCTCAGCGGCGACGGCACGACCTGGCCGTCGGCCACGTACATCACGAACTCACGGCCCTCGCCGTCTATGTGGTGCTCTATCTCGTACGACTGCTCCCAGCCGTGCCCGCAGCGCATGCAGGCGAAGGAGTACGACTCGTTCACGATGGCGGTCGCCCCGTTGCGAAGGCCGGTCTGCCCAGTGATCTCGCTCATGCCAGCTCCTGTAGTCCGCTGGTGGGACGGGTCGCGTCCCACAACCAGTGGACTCCTCCGCAGGAGTCAACGCACGGGATCTGTCCAGTGTTGGCGCCGACTTGGACGTTCCTTGCCGAAAGTCCCAGGCCGCTTTACTCCGGCATGGGGCGCGCGCTCATGCGATATACGCCCTGCTCACAAGGCGTTTCACGCCCCGGCTTTCTTGGCCGCCACCACGGCGTCGAAGACCTCCCGCTTGGGCACTCCGGCCTCCACCGCGACGGCCGCGATGGCCTCCTTGCGCCGCTCCCCCGCTTCTTCACGGATGCGAACCCGGCGCACCAGCTCCCCGGCGTCGACCTCCTCGGCCCCCTTCTCCGGAGCCCCCTCGACGACGACGGTGATCTCCCCGCGCACGCCCTCCGCCGCCCAGGCCGCGAGCGCTCCCAGCCCGCCCCGCCTGACCTCCTCGTACGTCTTGGTCAGTTCCCGGCACACGGCGGCCCGCCGCTCGGCGCCGAAGACCTCGGCCATCGCGGCGAGTGTGTCGTCGAGCCGGTGCGGTGCCTCGAAGTAGACGAGCGTGCGCCGCTCCTCGGCCACCTCCCTGAGCCGCCCCAGCCGCTCCCCCGCCTTGCGCGGCAGGAACCCCTCGAAGCAGAACCGGTCCACCGGCAGCCCGGACAGCGCGAGCGCGGTGAGCACGGCGGACGGCCCGGGTACGGCGGTGACCTTGATGTCCTTCTCGACGGCCGCGGCGACCAGCCGGTACCCGGGGTCGGACACGGACGGCATCCCGGCGTCGGTCACCAGCAGCACCCGCGAGCCCGCCAGGAGCGCCTCGACCAGCTCGGGCGTGCGGGCCGACTCATTGCCCTCGAAGTACGACACGACCCGCCCCGCCGGCTGCACGCCCAGCGCCTGGGTCAGGCGCTTGAGCCGCCGGGTGTCCTCGGCGGCGACCACGTCCGCGCCGGCCAGTTCCTCGGCGAGCCGGGGCGGGGCGTCCTTGACGTCGCCGATGGGGGTGCCTGCCAAAACAAGGGTTCCTGTCACGTTTCCATCCTCGCAGGGCGCATCCACGCGACTGTCACAGACGTGTTCCCTACGATGGCGCGGTGACCAGTACCGCGTCCTCCATGGACACCCGGCAGGGCCAGGCGCCGCACGAGCAGCGGCCGTCGTGGCAGCAGCGGCTGCGCCGATTCGGCTACACGGCGGCGCCCAGAAGCGATGTACGCGACCAGCTGGTGCCGCCGTATGTCCAGCCCGGCCCGCGGATGTGGCAGTTCCTCGGCGTCTCCCGCCCGCTCGCCGAGAAGATCGCGCGCTGGTCGGGCTGGGGCGGTCCGCTGCTGGTGACACTGCTGGCCGGGATGCTGCGGTTCTGGAACCTGGGCAACCCGAAGAAGGTGATATTCGACGAGACGTACTACGCCAAGGACGCGTGGGCGCTCGTCCACCGCGGCTTCGAGGTCAACTGGGACAAGAACGTCAACAACCTGATCCTGTCGACCAACGGCGACGTGCCCGTCCCGACGGACGCGGCGTACGTCGTGCATCCGCCGGTCGGCAAGTACGTCATCGGGCTCGGCGAGCTGATGTTCGGGTTCAACCCGTTCGGCTGGCGCTTCATGACCGCGCTGCTGGGCACCCTCGCGGTGCTGATGCTGTGCCGCATCGGCCGCCGTGTCTTCCGCTCGACCTTCCTCGGCTGTCTCGCGGGCGGGCTGATGGCGGTGGACGGGCTGGCCTTCGTGATGGCGCGCACCTCGCTGCTCGACGGGGTGCTGATGTTCTTCGTGCTGGCGGCGTTCGGCTGTCTGGTCCTCGACCGGGACCGGGCCCGAGCGAAACTCGCCGCCGCGCTGCCGGCCGACGCCGACGGCCGGGTCCGCCCCGACGCGCACATCGCCGAAACCCTCCGCCTCGGGGCGCGCCCCTACCGCTGGCTGGCCGGTCTGATGCTGGGCCTGGCCATCGGCACCAAGTGGAACGGCCTGTACTTCCTGGTCGCGTTCGGCCTGATGACGGTGCTCTGGGACGTCGGCGCCCGCAAGGTCGCCGGGGCCCACCACCCGTACACGGCGGTGGTCAAGCACGACCTGGGCCTGGCGTTCCTGGCGACGGTGCCGGTGGCGATCGTCACCTACATCGTGTCGTGGGCGGGCTGGATCCTGTCCCCGACCAACGGCAGCGGCGGCTACTACCGCGACTGGGCCACCGCCAACGGCCGCTCCAGCGACTGGTCGTGGCTGTTCCCCGACTGGTGGCTCAGCCTGTGGCACTACGAGCACCAGGTGTACGAGTTCCACGTCGGCCTCTCGTCCCCGCACACCTACCAGTCCAACCCGTGGAGCTGGCTCGTCGTCGGCCGCCCGGTGTCCTACTTCTACGAGTCCCCCACCCCCGGCAAGGACGGCTGCCCCGTCGACGCGGGCGAGAAGTGCGCCCGCGAGGTACTGGCCCTCGGCACACCGCTGCTGTGGTGGGTGGCCGCGTTCGCGGTCCTCTACATCCTGTGGCGCTGGGCCTTCCGCCGGGACTGGCGCGCCGGCGCCATCGCCTGCGGCGTGGCGGCGGGCTACCTCCCCTGGTTCCTCTACCAGGAACGCACGATCTTCTTCTTCTACGCCGTCGTCTTCCTCCCCTTCCTGTGCCTGGCCGTGGCCATGCTCCTCGGCGCGATCATTGGCCCACCGGGCTCCAGCGACACCCGGCGGGTGGTGGGCGCGACGGGGGCGGGGGTGCTGGTGCTGCTGATCGTCTGGAACTTCATCTACTTCTGGCCGATCTACACCGGGCAGGCGATCCCGATCGACCAGTGGCGGTCGCGGATGTGGCTGGACACCTGGGTGTAGGCGGGGGTTGAGTGGGGCGGCGTCAGTCCTGGACGACGGTGTTCGGGCTGGTGCCGCCGTCCAGATGGTCGGTGCCGGGGCCTCCGTGCAGCTCGTCCGGGCCCGGTCCGCCGTACAGCTGGTCCGTGCCGGGGCCGCCGTACAGCTTGTCGTCGCGCTTCTTGCCGAGCTTCTCGTCCCGCGACAGTTCGAAGCCGTCGCCCACCCTGCGCTCGCCCCACAGCACGTCGTCGCCGTCGTCGCCGTACAGGACGTCGTTGCCCTCGTTGCCGGACAGCCGGTCGTCGCCGGGGCCACCGTGGATCGAGTCGTCGCCCTGCTCGCCGGACAGGACCTGGTCGCCCTCCCTGCCCTGGAGCACGTCGTCGCCGGGGCCGCCCGCGGCACTGGACCCGTCGCCGACGGCGTAGATCGCGTCGTCACCGGGGCCGCCCAAGGCACTTGCCCCGTCGCCGGCGTAGATCGTGTCGTCGCCGTCATTGCCGCTGACCTGCACGCCGTGGATCGCCGTCAGCTTGTCGTCGCCGGGGCCGCCGTAGACAGTCGAGACCCCGTTCGAGGTGGCTGCCCAGGTGTCGTTGCCGGAGCCGAAGCTGAACACGGTGTAGCCCATGCTCGATTCGCCGACCCGGTGGGCACTGGCGGTGTCCTCTCCATCGCCGAGCTCCACGAGCAGCGTCTGGTACGGACTCGTGGCCATCTCCTCGATCCTCACCCTGCAGGAGACCTTGGTGTGGTCGGCGTCGCTGAGGTAGGCGCAACCTCCCCCTGGGGAGATGGGGACCACGTCGTCGATCACATAGGTGATGTCGTAGGAGCCGGAAGACGACTCGGTGACGGCCACCTTGTTGTTCTGGCCCGGGGCCGCCTGGTACTCGAGCCCTGCTACCGGGGCCGCCCGGTCTTTGACCGGCCCCTGCACGCCGACCGTCGCAGGCGGCACCGGCTTGCCGCGCCCGGGGCCGAGGGCGGCCGGCAGGGCGAGGGCCGTGCCGAGCGCCAGCACCAGTACGAAAGCGGCATGAAACGTTCGGAATCCGGCGAATCGATACGGCACGGTAGGACCTCCGGGCCCGGTTGCGGTGACCGACGACCCGTCCGACTAGCGGACCGCGTACTTGGTTGCCAGAAATCGGTCAATCATTCGGACAACAAAAGAAAACAACTCCCCCAGGTTTCCGTCATGTCACTTACAGTGCTGAGGACTTAACGGGGAGGGGACCATGACCAAGGGGGTCAAGGCCGCCGTCATAGGCAGCGTGTTCGCCGTGATGGTGGGCGGAGCCGGGTACGGGGCCTATAACATCGTGTCGGCGCTGAACGGCGGCGGGGCGACGGGGGCGGCGGGGCCCGCGCCGGCCAGGACCGGGCCGCCGAGCGCGGAGGAGGTCGAGGAGACCACGACCAAGTTCTTCGCGGCCTGGGAGAAGGGCGAGGCGGCACAGGCCTCGACGTACACGCACAACGACGCGGCCGCCGAAGCGGTGCTGTCCTCCTACAGCGAGGACGCCCACATCACCGACGTGAAGATCACGCCCGGCGCCGTGAAGAACACCACCGTGCCCTTCACCGTGAAGGCGAAGGTGTCCTACGGCGGGAAGTCCAAGCCGCTGACGTACAAGAGCGAGCTCGGCGTCGTGCGCGGGCGCACCACCGGGCGGGCCCTCGTCGACTGGCAGCCGGCCGTCGTCCACCCGCAGCTGAAGCGGGACGACACCCTGGTCACCGGCGAGGCCGCGAGCCCGCCCATCGAGGCCCTCGGCCGTGACGGCACCGTGCTGACGAAGGAGAAGTACCCCTCGCTCGGCCCGGTCCTGGACGCGCTGCGCGCCAAGTACGGCGACAAGGCGGGCGGCGAGCCCGGCATCGAGCTGTCGATACGGCACGCCGACGAGTCGCCGGACACCTCGCTGCTGACCCTGTCGAAGGGCAGACCGGGCAAGCTGGAGACGACGCTCAGCGCGAGCGTGCAGGCGGCGGCCGAGAAGGCCGTGAAGCGGTACGCCCAGTCGTCGGTCGTCGCCGTCAAGCCCAGCACCGGCGAGGTGCTGGCGGTGGCGAACCACCGCGACGACGCCTTCAACGCGGCCTTCGAGGGACGTGTCGCCCCCGGCTCCACGATGAAGATCCTCACCTCGGCGATGCTCATCGACAACGGCGTGACCACGATGAACGGCCCGGCGCCCTGTCCGCCCACCGCCACCTGGCAGAGCCAGACCTTCAAGAACCTCGACGGTCTGAAGCCGAACGAGAGCGCGAGCGCCACCCTCGCCAACGGCTTCCTGCGCTCCTGCAACACGGCCTTCATCAAGCTCGTCGACGAGGAACCGCTCACCGACGCCTCGCTGATGAACGAGGCCCAGGAGCGGTTCGGGCTCGGCCGGGACGACTGGAAGACCGGCATCGCCTCCTTCGACGGCAGCGTCCCCGCCTCCACCGGCCCGGACCGCGCGGCCAACGCCATCGGCCAGGGCCAGGTCCAGATGAGCCCGCTGAACATGGCGTCGGTGACGGCCACCGCGATCACCGGCTCGTTCCACCAGCCGTATCTGATCTCGCCCGAGCTCGACGACCGCCAACTGGCCACCGCGCAGGGGCTGCCGGCGAGCACCGCGGCCCAGCTGAAGCAGATGATGCGGCTGACCGCGACCCAGGGCACCGCCGCACCGGCCATGGCCGGGCTGGGCGGGGACATCGGCGCCAAGACCGGTTCCGCCGAGGTCGACGGAAAGGCCACCTCGGACAGCTGGTTCACCGGCTTCCGCGATGATGTGGCGGCTGCGGCCATGTCCGAGCAGGGCGGCCACGGCGGCGACGCGGCGGGCCCGATTGTCGCAGCCGTGCTACGAGCGTCCGGCTGAACTTATCCGCCGCGGCACGGGACTCTAGGGTGGTCGTCGTCGTTGGTATGCGTGAGGTCGGTGGGGCGGCGGGGGCCCCTGGAATACGCGAGGGAACGGAAAGAAGTGGGTAACAGAAGGCGCGTCGCCGAGCGACGGAAGACCAACCCCGCCGTACTCGGCGGGATGATCGCCGTGGTGCTCGGCGGCGCCGGGATCGGGGTCTACGCTCTGCTCGGCAGCGGCGCGGCCGCCGAGAACGGCACGGGCTCGTCGAGCTCCAGCCAGCGGGCCAAGGCCGTCAAGACCGGCCCGCTGTCGGCCAAGGAGGTCACGACCGCGGCCGAGGACTTCCTCACCGCCTGGCAGCAGGGCAAGGTGACCGCGGCGGCCAACGCCACCGACGACACCGTGGCCGCGAAGGCCCTGCTGACCGGATACACCAAGGACGCCCACATCAAGGACGTCACCCTCACCGCCGGCACCCGCACCGGCGACAAGGTCCCCTTCTCCGTGAAGGGCTCGGTGTCGTACAAGGGCACCACCAAGCCGCTGGCGTACGACAGTTCGCTCACCGTCGTCCGGCGCGCCGAGGACGGCAAGCCGCTGGTCCAGTGGCACGCCGCGGTCGTCCACCCCGACCTGGAGGACGGCGACACCCTCGTCACCGGCGAGTCCGGCACCCCGCCGGTCAAGGCGCTCGACCGGGACGGCGGCGAGCTGACGGAGAAGGAGTACCCGTCGCTGGGCTCGGTCCTGGACAGCCTGCGTGAGAAGTACGGCGAGAAGGCCGGCGGCAAGGCGGGCGTCGAGCTCCAGGTGGTCCGGGGCAAGGAGTCCAAGAAGGCCGAGCTGTCCGACAAGACCCTGCTGGAGCTGAGCGAGGGCACGCCGGGCACCGTGAAGACGACGCTCAGCCCGGCCATGCAGGCCGCCGCGGAGCAGCAGGTCGCCTCGAAGACGAAGGCCTCGGTGGTCGTGCTGCGCCCGTCGACCGGCGAGATCCTGGCGGTCGCCAACTCCTCGCACGGCTTCAACACCGCGTTCCAGGGCTCCCTCGCGCCCGGCTCCACGATGAAGGTCATCACCTCCTCGCTGCTGCTGGAGAAGGGCCTGGCGTCGGCGGACAAGGAGCACCCCTGCCCGAAGTTCTTCACGTACGGCCACTGGAAGTTCCAGAACGACGACAAGTTCGAGATCAAGGGCGGCACCTTCAAGGCGAGCTTCGCCCGCTCCTGCAACACGGCCTTCATCAGCCAGGCGCCCGAGCTGGACGACGACAGCCTCACCAAGCAGGCCCAGCAGGTCTTCGGCCTCTCCCTGAACAACTGGTCCGTCGGCGTCTCCACCTTCGACGGCGCCGTCCCGGTCCAGTCGCAGGCCCAGATGGCGGCCGAGCTCATCGGCCAGGGCGGGGTGCGGATGAACCCGCTGAACATGGCGTCCGTCTCGGCGACCGTGCAGACGGGCACCTTCAAGCAGCCGTACCTGGTCTCCCCCGAGGTCGACGGACGGCAGCTCGCGACGGCCTCGCGCACCATGTCCGCGTCCACGCTGTCCCAGCTGCGCGAACTGATGGCCTACACGGCGGCCTACGGCACGGCGGCCGAGGCGATGTCCGGGGTCACCGGTGACGTCGGCGCCAAGACAGGCTCGGCGGAGGTCGACGGTCAGAAGAAGCCGAACGGCTGGTTCACCGCGTACCGGGGCGACCTGGCGGCGGCCGGCGTCGTGCAGCAGGGCGGCCACGGCGGCGACACGGCCGGCCCGATCGTGGCGGCGCTGCTGAAGATGGGCGGCTGAGCCTCAGCACCCCCGTTGAGCCTCAGTACCCCCGCTGGGCCTCAGCGCCCCAGTTGAGCTTCATGCCCCACGGGTGCGGCGGCGGCCAGATACGTCCGCCGCAGAAACCTCATCAGCGCCTTCGTCTCGAACTGCACCACCGAGACTCCCTGCGCGGAGTGGAACTCCACCACGGCCTGCACCCGCCCGCACGGCCACACCCGGATCTCCCCACTCCCCGCGGGGGCCCGCAGCCCCTGCTCCAGCAGAGAGCGCGAGAAGGTCCACTCATGGGCCTCGCGTCCCGGCAACCGCACGCGCACCGAGCGCGGATCGCTGTCCGGGTCGTACCGCAGGATCACCGGCACCGCGTCCTGCTCTTCCAGCAGGAGGTCCGCGTCCGTGACGATATGGGCTCGTGCGTACTGCTCGACTACAGACATCGGACCGGCCCCTTACACTGCGTGACCTGAGCGAAAGCTGTGCTTCCGCCCCCCTCCAATGTCGCATATCTTCCGGAAAGCGCCCTTCGGGGCCGCCGTATCTCACATGTGCGATACACAAGCTCCTCGCTCTTGCAAGTGGTTCGCATTAAGCCACTATCATCGAACGGTGCACGTACCTGACGGATTCATAGACGCCCCCACCTCCGCCGTGGCCGGAGTGGTCGCCGCCGCCGCCGTCGCCGTGAGCCTGCGCGGCGCGCGCCGCGAGCTCGACGAGCGGACGGCTCCGCTGGCCGGTCTGGTGGCCGCGTTCATCTTCGCCGTGCAGATGCTGAACTTCCCCGTCGCGGCGGGGACCAGCGGCCATCTGCTCGGGGGCGCGCTCGCGGCGATACTCGTCGGCCCCTGCACAGGGGTGCTGTGCGTCTCGGTCGTCCTGCTCATGCAGGGCATCCTGTTCGCGGACGGCGGGCTGACCGCCCTCGGCGTGAACATCACCGACATGGCGATCGTCACGACGGTCGTCGCCTACGCCGTCTTCCGCGGCCTGGTGAAGGTGCTGCCCCGCGGCCGCCGTTCGATCACCGTCGCCTCCTTCGTCGCCGCCCTGCTGTCCGTCCCGGCGGCCGCGCTTGCCTTCACGCTGATGTACGCGGTCGGCGGCACCACCGACGTCTCCATCGGCAAGGTCGCCACCGCCATGGTCGGCGTGCATCTGCTGATCGGCATCGGCGAGGCCGCGATCACCGCGCTGACCGTCGGCGCCGTCGTCGCCGTACGCCCGGATCTCGTGCACGGCGCCCGCGATCTGCGGCAGCGCCTGCAACTGCGGGTCAACGGCGAGCTGGTGGACGCGCCCGCCGCCGGGCCGGCCGTCCCGGTCGCCGCCCGCTCCCCGCGCAAGGTGTGGGCCGTCGGCCTCGTCACCTCCCTCGTCCTCGCCGGGTTCGTCAGCTTCTACGCCTCCGCCGACCCGGACGGCCTGGAGAAGGTCGCCGCCGACCACGGCATCGACAAGAAGGCCGAGGACCACGCGAACTCCGACTCCCCGCTCGCCGACTACGGCGTCAAGGACGTCACCGACGCCCGCCTCTCCGGCGGCCTCGCGGGCGTCATCGGCGTCGGCGTGACCGTGGTCGCGGGCACCGGCGTCTTCTGGGCGCTGCGCAGGCGGCGTACGGCCGACGCGTCCGACGTGTCGTCCGCGAGCACGAGCGTCTGACATGGGTGCGGGACACGCGCACCGGCTCTACCGGCACGGGCACTCGCCCGTGCACGGTCTGCCGCCGCACACCAAGCTCGCCGCGACGTTCGCGTTCGTGGTGGTCGTGGTGTCGACACCGCGGGAGGCGATGTGGGCGTTCGGCCTGTACGCCGGGCTGCTCGGCCTCGTCGCGTACGCCGCCCGCGTACCCGCCGGATTTCTGCTGAAGCGGCTGCTGATCGAGGTGCCGTTCGTCGCGTTCGCCGTGCTGATGCCGTTCGTGGCGGAGGGCGAGCGGGTCGAGGTGCTGGGCATGTCGCTGAGCGTCAGTGGACTGTGGGGCGCCTGGAACGTGCTCGCCAAGGGGACCTTGGGCGTCGCCGCCTCCGTACTCCTCGCTTCCACGACCGAGCTGCGCGAACTGCTGCTCGGCCTCCAGCGGTTGAAGCTCCCGCCGCTCCTGGTGCAGATCGCGTCCTTCATGATCCGGTACGGCGATGTCATCGCGGACGAGATGCGGCGCATGCGCATCGCCCGGGAGTCGCGCGGATTCGAGGCGAAGGGCGTGCGGCACTGGGGTGTGCTCGCGAAGTCGGCGGGCGCGCTGTTCATCCGGTCCTACGAGCGGGGCGAGCGGGTGCATCTGGCCATGGTCAGCCGTGGGTACGCCGGTTCGATGCCGGTGATCGACGAGGTGACCGCGTCCCGGGCGCAGTGGTCGTACGCCCTCGCGCTCCCCTTCGCCGCCCTTGTCGTCTGCGTGTTGGGATGGGCCCTGTGAGTACTGCTTCCCTGGAGGTCTCCGGCCTCGCCTTCGCCTACCCCGACGGCCACCAGGCCCTGTTCGGCGCGGACTTCTCCATCGCGCGCGGCGAACGGGTCGCGCTGCTGGGCCCGAACGGTGCCGGCAAGACCACCCTCGTGCTGCATCTGAACGGCATCCTGACCGGCGGCACGGGCACGGTGAAGGTCGCCGGGCTGCCCGTCGGCAAGGAGCACATGGCCGAGATCCGGCGCCGGGTCGGGATCGTGTTCCAGGACCCGGACGACCAGTTGTTCATGCCGACGGTCCGTGAGGACGTCGCCTTCGGTCCCGCGGCGGCAGGCCTCAAGGGCCCGGAGCTGGAGGAGCGGGTCGACCGGGCGCTGGAGCGGGTCGGCATGGCGGAGTTCAAGGACCGCCCGCCGCACCACCTCTCCTTCGGCCAGCGGCGCCGGGTCGCGGTGGCGACCGTGCTGGCGATGGAACCGGAGATCCTCGTCCTCGACGAACCCTCCTCCAATCTCGACCCCGCCTCCCGCCGCGAACTGGCCGACATCCTGCGCTCGTTGGACGTGACCGTCCTGATGGTCACGCACGACCTGCCGTACGCCCTGGAGCTGTGCTCGCGCTCCCTGATCCTCAGCGAGGGCGTGATCGCGGCGGACGGGAAGACCGGTGCGCTCCTCGCGGACGACGAGCTGATGCGCGCCCACCGACTGGAGCTGCCGTTCGGCTTCGACCCGCGGTCCGTGACAATGGGCGCGTGACACATCAAGAGGACGCGGGATCGCTGTTCCTGGACGACCAGCTCTGCTTCGCGCTGTACGCCGCCCATCGCGCGGTGACGGCCGCCTACCGCCCGCTCCTCGACGAACTCGGCCTCACCTACCCGCAGTACCTCGTGCTGCTGGTCCTCTGGGAGCGCGGCGAGACGACGGTGAAGGAGCTGGCCGGGGCGCTGCGGCTCGACTACGGCACCGTCTCCCCCCTGCTGAAGCGGCTGGAGGCGGCGGGCCTGGTACGCCGTGAGCGGTCGGCACGGGACGAGCGGTCCGTGCTCGTGGCCGTCACCGGGCGCGGCGAGGAGCTGCGCGAGCGCGCGAAGTGCGTCCCCGGCGCGCTGCTCACCGCGACGGGGCTCGACGCGACGGGGATCGCGCGGTTGCGCGAGGAGCTGTGGCAGCTCGCGCGCAGAGCGCACACCGCCGCGGACCGGACCTCCTGAACTCGGGTTACCCGCGGTTGCTACCCCCTGGTAACGGCCCCTGACCTACCGGCAAGTACCTTGTGCACGATGCACTTGTGCGCGCCTTTTCCGATGCGCGCTGTTCCGGGGGGAGGGCCACCCATGACCGACGAGGGCACCGCCGTCGACACCCGTCCGACGAAGATCATGTACGTCGCCGAGGCCACCGCGCACGGCGGCCGGGACGGCTATGTCACCAGCCAGGACGGTCAGATCGAGCTGAAGGTCGCGATGCCGCCGCAGCTGGGCGGCGACGGCAACGGCACCAACCCCGAGCAGCTGTTCGCCGCCGGCTACAGCACCTGCTTCCACAGCGCGCTGATCCTCGTCGGCAACCGCGAGGGCTACGACCTCACCGGATCCACGGTCGCCGCGAAGGTAGGCATCGGCCCCAACAAGCACCGCGGCTACGGCCTCGCGGTCGCCCTCAGCGTCTCCCTGCCGGTGCTGGACGCGGACCTCGCGGCCAAGCTGGTCGACGCCGCGCACGAGGTCTGCCCGTACTCCAACGCCACCCGGGGGAACATCGACGTCACCATCCTGCTTGGGTAGAGGGGCACCCCGCACCAGTCAGGACGAGGAGACGGACGTGGACGCGAACGGCACAGTGGCCGAGGGCTTCGAGCCGGTCAGGGAGGCGTTCGTACGGAACTTCGCCGCGCTCGGGGAGCGGGGCGCGGCCGTCACCGTGTACCGGGACGGGCGCAAGGTCGTCGACCTGTGGGCCGGCACGAAGGACGTCGACGGCGAGCAGCCGTGGCAGCACGGCACCGCGCAGGTCGTGCGCTCGGCGACCAAGGGCGTCGCCGCGGCCGTACCGCTCTTGCTGCACCAGCGTGGGGTGCTGGACCTGGACGCGCCGGTCGGCGAGTACTGGCCGGAGTTCAAGGCGCACGGCAAGGAGCGGCTGCTGGTGCGGCAGGTGCTGAACCACCGCGCCGGGCTGCCGGTCCTGGACCGCCCGCTCACGCCCGAGGAGGCGCTGGACCCGCACCGCGGACCGGCGGCGGTGGCCGCGCAGACGCCCGTGTGGGAGCCGGGCACCGACCACGGCTATCACGCGCTGACATACGGCTGGCTGCTGGACGAACTGGTGCGGCGAGTGACGGGCCGCCTGCTCGGCGAGTGGCTCGCGGCGGAGGTCGCCGGTCCGCTGGGCGCGGATCTGTGGCTGGGGCTGCCGGAGTCGGAGGCGGACCGGGTGGGCCGTACCGGCAGGGTCGAGGGGCCGGAGCCGGCGGGCGGGCTGCGGGCGCGGCCGAGGCGCTCGGTCACCGAGGCCTACCAGGACCCGGACTCCCTCACCCGCCGCGCGTTCGCCGCGATCACCCCCTTCCCCGACCAGAACGAGCCCGCCTATCACGCCGCCGCCCTCCCCGCGACGAACGGCATCGCGACGGCCGAGGGTCTGGCCCGCGTCTACGCGGCGCTGATCGGCGAGGTCGACGGCGTACGGCTCTTCGACCCGGCGACGGTGGAACTGGCCCGCGCCGAGGAGTCGTCGGGCCCGGACCGCGTCCTGGTCGTGAACACCCGCTTCGGCCTCGGCTACATGCTCCACGGCACCGCGTCCCCCCTGCTGGGCCCCGGCTCCTTCGGCCACCCCGGCCGCGGCGGCGCCCTCGGCTTCGCCGACCCGGAGACGGGGATCGCGTTCGGCTATGTGACGAACGGCTTCCGCAAGACGGTGACGGCGGATCCGAGGGCGCAGGGTCTGGTACGGGCGGTACGGGCGTCGCTGGCAGGCTAGGGCCGGAGCCGGTGGCTCACACGTGGATCGGGTGCGACGTGCGGCCTGACGCCGAGTCGATCTCGCTGTGCGCCTTGGTGAGCATCTGCATCGCGAGTTCGTTCAGCGCGCGGGCGCCGGCGATCTCCTCCCCGACACGTGGCTGATGGGAGTCGGTGTGGTGCCGTGTGGCGTGTCCGTGGGCCCGTACTTCGGTGCCGTCGGGAAGCCGCACCATCGCCACCGCCCGCGTGTGCTGGTCGTCCTCCAGGAACTCCAGCTCGACATGCCATCCCACTGTGGTGTGCATCATGACGATCACCTCCGGAAGAACTGCTTCCAGGGTGCTCCTTCCGGGGCGCCCGCGCCTAGTCGGGTGCCACGACGCTTTCGTGTACAGATGCCGCCCCCGGACGAACGGCGCAACTCGGGATCAGGTGACACTCGGCACAGAACCTACGACTGACGGTCGCGGCCTGCTTCCATGGAAGATGTCGCGCGCCGGACCTGGCCCCGCCGTCACCGCCACCTCCCCCGTTAACCACCCCGGGCCACACCAAGGACATGCGCTGCTGCTTCTCCGCTCATCTGCCCGCTCTCGCAGCACTGTCGGCCTTCCCCGGCCCCTGCGAGGTGCTGCGCTCCGGCGCGCGTCTCGCGCCTGCCCTGGCGCGGTCGGCCTCGGCCGCCGTACGCCGGGCCCGCTCCCATCACCCCGATGACCTGGCCGCCGTCAACCTGGAACTGGTCACGCTGACCGAGGACCGTGCCGTCATCACCTGGTACACCGCCATCCCCGGCACCAACGACGGCCTGGGCCACCCCCTCCCCGCGATCACCGAGGGCGAGGTCGTCTACGGCACCCACCCCGGCCGGCTCAACCGCACCGCGTCCGAGGGCCGGACGACCGCCCATCACCAGGTCGAGCTCACCGACCTGGAGCCGGGGCAGACGTACTACTACCAGGCCCGCTCCCGTGGCGTGGCCGCGACGCCCACCCCGCTGCATCTGGTACGCGGCAACGCGGTGGGCACCTCGACGTTCGGGTTCGGCTCCGGCGGCGGGCCGTACTCCTTCACCACCCCGCAGCCCCCGCCCGGCCGGCACCTGCTGTCGATCGCGCTCTGCAACGACCTGCACCTCGGCGAGACCACCGCCGGACTCGTCGGCGGGCTGCCCCTGCTGCGCGGGGTCGCGCAGCAGCCGGGGCGGGCGCCGTATCCGGAGCTCATGAGCCGGGCCCTGGTCGAGGAGGCCCGCCGGCGCGGGGCCGACCTGCTGCTGGCCGGGGGCGACATCTCGGCCGGCGGGGCGGCCGCCGACCTGGGCGAGGCCCGGCGGATCCTGGACGGCTTCGGCACGCACGGGCAGGACTACTTCGTCGTCCGCGGCAATCACGACCGCTCCCAGGACAGCGGCACCTTCCGCGCGGCCTTCCCGGTCGCCGACGGACCCGGCTACTTCGCCCGTGACCTCGGCGGGCTGCGGATCATCGGCCTCGACACCTACGCCAAGTCCGGCAACGGCGCCGACGCGGGCGGCCTCGGCCCCGAGCAGCTGGCGTGGTTCCGGGAGCGGCTGCGGGAGCAGCCCGACCAGCCGACGGTGGTGTTCGGCCACCATCCGCTGGCCGTACGGGACTCCCTCTTCCCGGTGACCCGCGGCCAGTGCCTGGAGCGCCGACAGGCCCGCGCCGTCGTCGACGCCTACGCCGCCGCGCCCGGTGTCTTCCTGCACCACGCGGGCCACACCCACCGCAACAAGCGCACGACGCTGCTGCGCGCCCCGCACGTCACCCATCAGGAGGTCGCCGCCGCCAAGGAATACCCCGGCGGTTTCACTCTTCTGCGCATCCACTCCGGCGGCTACGCCCTCAACCACTACAAGGCCGGCGCCACGGCGGCCCGGCAGTGGAGCGAGCGCAGCAGACGGGTCGCCGCCGGTCTGTGGCCGCACCACGCGCTCGGCCGCTCGGTCACCGACCGCAACAGCATGCGGGCGCACGACCTGTCCGGGGTCGCGGGGCGTGAATAGCGCGTGACGGTGGGTGTTCGTAGCATCGAGACATGGCGACCCTCTGGGAGCTCATGCGCGACTGCATCCCCGACGACCATGCCCGGCAGGTCACCTCGCGGTACTACGTCGACGAGGTGATGGCCGCCCCCGGCGCGCCCGGGCTGGTCGTCGACCTGGGGTGCGGCCGTGGCACCTCCGCCAAGCTGTTCCGCAGGCACGACCCCGATGTGCGGTGGGTCGGCGTGGACATCCGTGACTCGCCGGAGGCCGGCCAGCGCACGCCGGGCGGCGACCCGGTCGTGCACTACGACGGCGTCCACCTCCCCCTCGGCTGCGGCTCACTCCCGCTGGTCTACTCGCACCAGGTCTTCGAACACGTCGCCCGTCCGCGCGAGCTGCTCGCGGAGATCGCCCGGGTGCTGAAGCCCGGCGGCCGCTTCATCGGGTCGACGAGCCAGTTCGAGCCGTACCACTCCTTCAGCCTGTGGAACTACACGCCGTACGGCTTCCGGATGCTGGTCGAAGAGGCCGGGCTGGCGCTGGAGGAGATCCGGCCCTCCCTCGACGGGGTCGCGCTGATCATGCGCAGCTACCTCGGCCGACCGCCCGAGTACAGCCGCTACTGGGACGAGCAGTCCCCGCTCAACACCGAGATCGACGACTGGGCGAAGCAGGGCCGCCGCAAGACGGCCCTGGTGAACCTGCGGAAGCTGACGTACTGCGGCCAGTTCGCGTTCCGGGTCACCAAGCCGGCGCTCGCCGCCTAACTCGTGTGCAGCATCATCCCGATCCCGACAACGAGCAGCACCGCCGCCGCGATCCGGGGCGCACCGAAGCGCTCCTTGAAGAACACCGCCCCGATCGCCGCCCCCACGATGATGGACGACTCCCGCAGCGCTGCGATCGGCGCCAGCTCCGCCTTCGTCTGCGCCCACAGGACCAGCGCGTACGCGGTGACGGACAGCGCGGCGCCGAGCAGCCCGATCGCTGCGAACGGCCGCAGCAGGGCGACCGTCTCCCCGCGCAGGCGCCAGACCGTGTACGCGGGGACGACGAGCCCCTCGACTGCCATCAGCCAGGCGATATAGCCGAGCGACGACCCCGACGCCCGCACGCCCAGCCCGTCGAGGACGGTGTACGCGGCGATGCTCAGCCCGGTCGCCAACGCGGCGCCGATCGCGGCCCAGTCGGGCCGGCTCCCGCGCAGGCCCCACAGGGCCACGCCCGTAAGTCCCGCGCAGGACAGGGCGATTCCGGTGGCCGCCCAGCCGTCCGGCACCTCGTGCGCGAACACGGCGGCGAGCACGGCGACCACGAGCGGCGCGGTGCCGCGCGCGATGGGGTAGGCCTGTCCGAAGTCGCCCAGCCGGAAGGACTTCATGAGCAGCGCGAAGTAGACGATGTGGACAACGGCGGAGGCCAGCAGATACGGCCACGCCCGCGCCGCCGGGAACGCCCCGAAGGGCATCAGCGCCAGCCCGATCAGCACCCCGCCGCCCGAGATGAGCGTGAACGCCACCAGCTTGTCGGTGATCTTGTGGGCGATGGCGTTCCAACTGGCGTGCGTGACGGCCGCCAACAGCACGGCGGCGGTGACCAGCGGGGTCACGAAGTCAGCTCGCGCACGTCCACGAGGGTGGCACCGGCATGGGCGACGAGGTCCTTGGGGGCCATGGGGAAGACCGCGTGCGGATTCCCGGCGGCGGCCCACACGACCTCGTGCTCCAGCAGCGACCGGTCGGCGAGCACGCGCGTCTTCGTACGGTGCCCGAAGGGCGGCACGCCCCCGATGGCGTACCCGGTCGTCTCCCGTACGACGTCGGCCTTGGCCCGCGTGACCTTCTGAACGCCGAGTTCCTTCCGGACGAGCTCCAGGTCGACCCGCGACGCCCCGTCCATCAGCACCAGCACCGGCACCCCGTCCGCCGCGAAGATCAGCGACTTGCAGATCTGACTCAGCTCACACCCAACGGCCGCGGCGGCCTCGGCGGCGGTACGGGTGGCGTCCGGGAAGCGCCGGATCCGGGCGTGGAGGCCGGTCAGCCCGAGCTCACGAAGAGCCTCGTCGAAGCGGGTCATGCCCCGCAGGCTAGCTGGCGGACACGTGCATCACGAACGAATTCCAGGTGCCGGGGGCGACGGTGAAGTGGCCCCGGTCAAGAGGGTGTGGGCCGAGATCAGGAGTGGTACAGCACCCGCACGACCATCGTGTCCGTCGGCAGGGCGTCCAGGTAGGTGTTGAACCACTCCCGGTAACCGGGCCCGCCGTACTCGACCCAGCGGCCGTCCAGGGTGAGCAGCGCCGTGCTGGGAAGCACGTCGGCTGCGCGTTCTGCGATGTACGCCTCCCGGTCCCGGCCGAACGAGTCGTAGGGGCTGTGGGTGAACCGCTCCCTCAGCTCCGGGTCCCGGGCGATGGCCCGCAGCACCGACTCCGGACCGGTGTGGCGGGCCTCGAACCTCCGCCAGTCGTCCCAGCGGCGCGCGGCGTCCCGGGCCACCTCCGCCCGGTCGGTGTCGAGGTCGAGCAGTCCGCGTGGACCGCCGTGGCACCGCGACCGGGGCAGCTCCTCGGCCGGCTCTCTCCACTCGTCGTGCCTTACGAGGCGGGGGTCGTCCTCGTGCCCGGGCAGAACGGCGAACTCACACCCGGCGCCCGAGATGAACCAGTAGTCCCACTCCCCCACCCAGTCCGGGTGGGGGATGTCCTCGCGGTTGTAGTCGTACGGAGCCATGGCCCGTCCGATCGCCCGGCGCAGCGACTCGGGGTCCTCCGGGTCGCAGGCGGGTACACAGACGGTGACGCGTCCCTTGGCCATGGCTCCTTCTTCGCTGCTCTCTTTTTGCGGGCGGTCAGACGCGTGCCAGCTCCTTGTCCGGGTCCGCGCCCTTCGCCCGGTCCTCGTCCGTGCGCAGGCCCTCGCCCTCCACGTCCACGTTCGGCAGGGCCCGGTCCAGCCACTTCGGGAGCCACCAGGCGCGGCGGCCGAGCAGGGCGAGCACCGCCGGGACGATCGCCATCCGCACGATGAACGCGTCGAAGAAGACCGCAATCGCCAGTCCGAAGCCGATCATCTTGACCATGGACTCGGACGAGCCGATGAAGCCCGCGAAGACCGCCATCATGATCACGGCCGCGGCCGTGACGACCCGCGCGCCGTGCTTGAACCCGGTCACCACCGCCTGGCTCGGCTTCTCGCCGTGGACGTACGCCTCGCGCATCCGCGTCACGAGGAACACTTCGTAGTCCATGGCCAGGCCGAAGACCACGCCGACCATGAAGATCGGCATCATCGACATCACCGGGCCGGTCTCCTCCACGCCCATGAGGCCCGCGAACCAGCCCCACTGGAACACCGCGACCACCGCGCCGAGCGCCGCCATCACACTCAGCAGGAAGCCGAGCGCCGCCTTCAGCGGGACCAGGATCGAGCGGAAGACCACGATCAGCAGGAGGAATGCGAGGCCAACCACCAGCGCGAGGTACGGGATCAGCGCGTCGTTCAGCTTCTGCGAGACGTCGATGTTCATCGCCGTCGAGCCGGTGACCAGCACGGTCGCGTCCGTGTCGGCCTTCACCTCCGCGCCCTTGTCACGGATGGAGTGCACCAGGTCCTCGGTGGTCACCGACGACGGCTTCGACTTCGGGATGACCGTGATCGTCGCCGTGTCGCCCGCCTTGTTGGGCGCCGCCGGCGTCACCGTCACGACGTTCTTCAGGCCCTTGATGTCATCGCCGACCTGCTGGAAGACGGCGTCCGGATCGTCGTTCCCCTTCGCGTCGACCACGACCATCAGCGGACCGTTGAAGCCCGGCCCGAAGCCGTCGGACAGGAGGTCGTACGCCCGCCGCTGGGTCGTGGACGTCGGCTGCGAACCGTCGTCGCCCAGACCCAGTTCGAGGGAGCCCGCCGGGACGGCCGCCGCTCCGAGACCTACGACTGCCAGCAGCAGCACGGCGATCGGGCGGCGTACGACGAAGCTGGCCCAGCGGGTGCCCATGTTCGGCTTGGTCCTGCCGGAAGCCGCCTTCTTCTCGGCCCGGTTGCCGCCCATCCACCGGCTCTTCCTCCCGGCGGGCTGGACCTTCTTGCCGGCGTAGCCGAGCAGCGCCGGGATCATCGTCAGCGCGATCAGCACCGCGATCACGACCGTGCCCGCCGCCGCGATGCCCATCTTGGTCAGCATCGGGATGTTGACCACCGACAGACCGACCAGCGCGATCACGACCGTCAGGCCCGCGAAGACCACCGCCGAGCCCGCCGTGCCCACGGCCCGGCCGGCCGCCTCCTCGCGCTCGCGGCCCTCGGCGAGCTCGGCGCGGTAGCGGGAGACGATGAACAGGGCGTAGTCGATGCCGACCGCGAGGCCGATCATCATCGCCAGCGTCGAGGTCGTGGAGCCCAGCTCCAGCGCGCTCGCCAGGGCGGTGATCGTCGAGATGCCGATGCCGACGCCGATCAGGGCGGTGAGCAGCGGGAGCCCTGCCGCGATCAGCGAGCCGAAGGTGATGACCAGGACGACCGCGGCGACCGCGATGCCGATGATCTCCGTGGCTCCGGTCTCGGGCGTCGTCTGGAGCGCGTCACCGCCGACCTCCACGGTCAGCCCCGCGCCCCGCGCGTCCTGCGCGGCGTCCTCCAGAGCCTCGCGCGAGGAGTCCTTCAGCTCCATGCCGGAGACCTCGTACTTCACGGACGCGTACGCGATCGTGCCGTCCTTGCTCACGGCCTTCGCGGTGTACGGGTCGGCGACGGAGGCCACCTCGGAGCCGTCGGACAGCTCCTTGACGGTGTCCTGCACGGTCGCCTTGTTGCCCGGGTCGGTCATCTTCTGGCCGTCCGGTGCCTTGAAGACGACCCGGGCCGTGGCGCCGTCGGCGCTCATGCCGGGGAAGCGCTGTTCCAGCAGGTCGAAGGCCTTCTGCGCCTCGGTGCCGGGGATCGAGAAGGAGGTGGTGCCCGCCGCGGGCGCACTGGCCGCGCCCACACCGGCGAGGGTGAGCAGCGCGACCCATATCAGGGCGACGAAGTGCCGTCGCCGGAAGGCGAGCCGGCCGACTTTGTAGAGGAACGTGGCCACGAGGGCAACTCCCGGTCAGGTCGTGGGGGTTGGTACTTGGGCAGGGGTGATCAGCCCGACGACGTGAGCGGTTACGTCAGGAGGAGGGCTAGCTGAGGGGACTCGTCAGTTGACGCGAACGCCGAGGGCGGGGAGGACCACGGCGTCGATGTACGACGTGAGGAACGTCTGGGTCGGAGGCTGGTCGTCGATCAGCGTGCGGGTGGCGAACGCGCCGACGAGCATGTGCACCACGTAGCCCAGCGCGGGACAGTCGGCGCGGATCTCGCCGCGGTCGACGGCCCGCCGGACCACCCGGTGGAACTCCTCCATCTCGGGTTCGATCAGCAGTTCCTTGAACGCCTGGAGGAGGTCCGGGTTGCCGTGCACCGCCATGAACAGACCCCGCATCAGCGCGGCGTTCTGCTGCATGGTGCAGTCGTCCTCACGCGAGGTGAGGGCGTGCAGGTCGCCCCGCAGGGTCCCGGTGTCGACGTCGCCGATGCTGCCCGGCTTGTTGTGCCGGATCGCCTTCGCCACCAGCTCCGGCTTGCCGCCCCACTGGCGGTAGAGCGTCGCCTTGCTGGACCGGGTGCGGGCCGCCACGGCGTCCATGGTGAGGGCGTCGTAGCCGACCTCTCGGAGCAGGTCGAGCACGGCCGCGTACAGCTCGGCCTCGCGCTCGGGGGTGATACGGCTGCGACGTGCCGATGCGACCTCCGCCACCGCTGTCACCTTCCCTCTCCGAACGACACGGTTTCGTACACCACGACGATAGCGCACCCGCGAGCGAAACGAAACGGTTTCGTTCGTGTTCTGACTCACGCGACGGCTTCATGGGGGAGATGTCACGAGTTGCTCAGGTACGTCCACGGGAAAAGCATGGGGAGGTGAGCTATCTGCGCCTGCCGCACCTCCATGACGACGTGCTGTGCTTCGTGGCCGAGGACGACCTGTGGCTGACCCCCCTCGACCGCCCGGGCCGCGCCTGGCGGCTCACCGTGGACCGCACCAAGATCGGCCACCCCCGCTTCTCCCCCGACGGCCGGCACATCGCGTACACGAGCTGGCGCAGCCTGGTCCCCGAGATCCACCTGGTCCCGGTGGACGGCGGACCGGGCCGGCAGCTCACCCACTGGGGGTCGGCGGACACCCAGGTGTGCGGCTGGACCCCCGACGGCGTGATCCTCGCCGTCGCCTCCCACGGCGAGCCCTTCTCCCACTACACCTGGGCCTACAAGGTCCGCCCCGACGGCGACCCCGGCCGCAAGCTGCCCTGGGGCCCCTGCTCCGACATCCAGGTCGCCGACCTCGACGGCGAGCGCAAGAGCCTGCTCCTGACCGGCACCCCACCGCACGAACCGGCCTCCTGGAAGCGCTACCGGGGCGGCGCCACCGGCCGCCTGTGGCTGCACGGCGAACGCCTGCTCGCGGACCTCGCCGGGCACCTCGCCTCCCCCATGTTCGTCGGCGGCCGGATCGCCTTCCTCTCCGACCACGAGGGCGTCGGCAACCTCTACTCGTGCGCCTACGACGGCACCGACCTGCGCCGCCACACCGACCACGACGCCTTCTACGCCCGGTGCGCCTCCAGTGACGGCACCCGGGTGGTGTACCAGTGCGCGGGCGACCTGTGGATCGTGGACGACCTGGCCGCGGACTCCGAGCCGCGCAAGCTCGACGTACGGCTCAGCGGGCCGCGCGCGGGCCGGCGTACCTACCAGGTGCCCGCCGCCCAGCACGTCGACGGAATCTCCGTGGACGAGACGGGCCGCGCGAGCGCCGTCGTCGTACGCGGCAGCCTGTACTGGCTCACCCACCGCGACGGCCCGGCCCGCACGATCACCGACACCCCGGGCGTACGGGTCCGGCTCCCGGAGATGCTCGGCCCGGTCGGCCAGGTCGCGTATGTGACGGACGCGGAGGGCGAGGACGCGATCGAGATCGCCCACCTGCCCCGCGCGACCGGCGACCGCGAGCCTCGGCGCATGGCCTCGGGCGAGGTGGGCCGGGTCCTTGAGATGGTCGCCGACCCGAAGGGCGAACGCCTCGCCATCGCCGCGCACGACGGACGGCTGCTCCTGCTCGACGCGACCGAGGACTCGGGCGGCGAGGTCACGGAACTGATCCGGTCGGTCAACGGACCCGTGCGGGACCTGGCCTTCTCCCCGGACGGGACCTGGCTGACCTGGTCGCACCCCGGGATCGGCCGGACCCTGCGCCAGATCAAGCTGGCCCGCATAAAGGACAGTTTGATCGTCGATGTCACGGGCGGCCGGTTCGAGGACGAGAACCCGGTGTTCACCAGGGACGGCCGCTATCTCGCCTTCCTCTCCTGGCGGGGCTTCGACCCGGTGTACGACGTCCACACCGGCGACCTCTCCTTCCCGCTCGGCTGCCGCCCCTACCTGGTACCCCTGTCCTCCGCGACCCCCTCCCCCTTCGCCCTGAACCCCGAGGGCCGCCCGGCCGCCGGTGGCCTGGACCCGGTGGAGGACGAGGAGGGCGACGGCGGCGGCGCGACGACCGTCGAGGTCGAGGGCCTGGAGAGCAGGGTCACCCCCTTCCCGGTCACCGCCTCCAAGTACTCGGCGCTGTGCCCGGTCTCGGGCGGCGGGCTGGTGTGGCTGCGCTGGCCGATCTCGGGCGCGCTGGGCGAGACGTTCGCCAACCCGGACGACATGACGGGCCGGCCGACCCTCGAACACTTCAGCATCACCAAGGCCAAGAAGTCCGAACTCGTCGACCATCTCGACTGGTTCACCGTCAGCGGCGACGGCACCCGCCTGGTCGTGGTCGACGAGGGCGAACTACGGGCGGTGCCCGCCACCGAGTCCGGCGACGGCGACACCACGGTCTGGATCGACGCCCGCCGCATCCTGCACGAGGTGGACCCGGCGGCCGAGTGGAGACAGTCCTACGAGGAGGCGGGCCGGCTGATCCGGGCGTACTTCTGGGAGCCGAAGATGTGCGGCATCGACTGGAACGCGGTCCTCGACCAGTACCGCCCCCTGGTCGAACGGGTCGCCTCCCCCGACGAGTTCGCGGATCTGCTCCGCGAGGTCCTGGGCGAGCTCGGCACCTCGCACGCCTATGTCGCCGCCGCCCGCCGCAACGAGGGCCCATCGCACTACCAGCGCTGGCAGGGCCTTCTGGGCGCCAACTTCGTGCGCCGCGACGACGGCTGGATGGTCAAGCGCATCCTGCCCGGCGAGTCCTCCGACTCCAAAGCCCGCTCCCCGCTGGCCGGCACGGGAATCCGGGAAGGTGCGGTGCTCACCCACGTCGACGGCCGCCCCGTGGACCCGGTCGCCGGCCCGTATCCCCTGCTCGCCGGGGCGGGCGGTACGACGGTGGAGCTGACGTTCACCCCGGCCGAGGGCGAGGGGGGCCGGGCCCGCCGCGTGGCGGTGGTCCCCCTCATCGACGAACGCCCCCTGCGCTACCAGGACTGGGTCGCCAAACGCCGCGCCGTCGTACGGGAGTTGAGCGGCGGCCGCTGCGGATATCTACACATCCCGGACATGGGCGGCTCGGGCTGGGCCCAGTTCAACCGGGACCTGCGCATGGAGATGTCCCGGCCCGCCCTGATCGTCGACGTACGCGGCAACGCGGGCGGCCACATCAGCGAACTGGTGGTGGAGAAGCTGACCCGCACGATCCTCGGCTGGGACCTCACACGCAACGCCCAGCCGGTGTCGTACGCCTCGAACGCCCCGCGCGGGCCGATCGTCGCCCTGGCCGACGAGGCGACCTCCTCGGACGGCGACATGATCACGGCGGCCTTCAAACTCCTCAAGCTGGGCCCGGTGGTGGGCCAGCGCACCTGGGGCGGAGTGGTCGGCATGACCGGCCGCCACCGCCTGGGCGACGGCACGGTGATCACGGTCCCCATGAACGCGGCGTGGTTCGACGCGTACGGCTGGAGCATCGAGAACAAGGGGGTGAGCCCGGATGTCGAGGTCCTTCGCACGCCGCTGGACTGGGCGGAGGGCAGACACGCGCAGCTGACGGACGCGGTGACGCTCGCGCTTGAGCTCCTGGAGACGAACCCGCCGGCAACGCCCCCCGACTACGCGCATGTCCCGGACCGTTCGAGACCGAAATTGCCGCCACGCACTTAGGGCACGGCCGGGCAACTCCACAACACAAACGCGGGGCACCCCCAGAACCAGGGGGCACCCCGCGTTTCAGCGCAACGTCTGACTACCGGTCGTAGTCCTCGTCGAACCGCTCCTCGTCCTCACGCATCCGCTCGGACTCCTCGTCCCGCTGCGGCCGCTGACGGCGCTCCTGCTGGCCCTGCTGACCGTGCTGGCGCGCACGCTCCTGCAGCTGCTCGGACTTCTCCTTGAACTGGTCCTTCATGCCCATGTGGGTTCACTCCCGTAGTGGGTGGGGGGTTGGCCCCTCGCTGGGGCCTCGACCAGATTCACACGGGCGACAACCCTGCGCATGTCGATCAGTTACGCCGCGTAATACGCTCCTGCTCATCGGCGGCGCCGCCCGCTCCGACCAGCCCCGTCCGCACCCCCTGAAGCCGGTCCCCGAACCGCCGCATCTCCCGCTGCCCCACGGCCCCGATGATCCCCGGCAGATACCCGCGCACACCCTGCATCCCGCGCAGCCACCACTGCGCGTACACATGGCTCGACCGCCGCTCGATCCCGGCCACGATCCGGTCGACCGCCGGCCCCAGCGGATAGGTCTTGTTGGACGGCCACGGCAGCCGCCCCCGCAACTCCCGCATGACGTCGTCCTGATCGGCCCCGCGCACCATGTCAGTGTCGGTCCAGGACAGATACCCGACCCCCACTCGCACGCCCTTGTACCCGACTTCGGCCCGCAGACTGTGCGCGTACGCCTCCACACCCGACTTGGACGCGCAGTACGCCGTCATCATCGGCGCCGGGGTGATGGCCGCGAGCGAGGCGATCTGGAGCAGATAGCCCCGGCTCTCCATCAGCACCGGCAAGAACGCGCGGGCCGTCACCGCCGACCCGATGAGATTGACCTCGATGACCCGCCGCCACGCCTCCGGGTCGGAGTCCATGAACGGTCCCCCGCTGGCGACACCCGCGTTGGCGACGACGATGTCGACCTTCCCGAACCGTTCCTTCACCTCCTGCGCGACCCGCGCCATCGCCTCGTGATCCGTCACATCGGCGTACCAGTGGTCGCTGTCGCCGTGCAGTCGTTCGCAGACCTGCTTGAGGGCGTCCGGCTCAAGGCCCACGAGCGCCACCGTGGCACCGCGCGCGGAGAGCTTGCGCGCGAGCAGCTCGCCGACACCCCGCGCCGCGCCCGTGACGACGGCCACCTGTCCTTCGAGGCTCACCCTGCTCATGCGCCCTCCTTCACCTGCGTGTGCGTCCTGGTCTGCGGGTACGTCGTGACGAGTTCCCGTATCTTCGCGGTCACCAGCTCGGGCGCCTCGACGGGCGTCATGTGCCCGAGGCCGGGCAGTTCGGTGACACCGAGGCAGTTCGGCAGCGCGGCGGCCAGCGCGTGTGCGTGCACCGGCGGGGTCAGCCGGTCGGCCGTGCCCACGATCACGGCGGTCGGTGCCGTCAACTCCCGTACACCGTGGTCGAGATCGAGCAGGTCGAGCACCCGCGACCAGGCGTGGCGCACCTTGCGCGGGCACGCGTGCACGATCCGCGCGCACGCCTCGACCATGTGCGGGGCCGAACCGGGGCCCATCGTCGCGTACTTGAGGATCGCCCGGGCGATCGGCGTGACCGGCCCGAGCGGCGCCCGCGAGCCGAGGACGCGCCCGGTCAGCCAGGTGCGCAGCCGGCCCGCGCGCAGGGGTATCACCGTCGACTCGGCGACCAGCCGCGAGGCGCCCGTGCTGCACAGCAGGACGGCGGCGGCATGCTCGCGAAAGCACGGACGCGCGGCGGCGGCCATCACCGTCATGCCGCCCATGGAGTGGCCGACGATCACGGCCTTCTCGCCGGGTCCCAGCGTCGCCTTCAGTACGGCTTCGAGGTCGTCGGCGAGAGAGTCGGTGCTGTACGCCGAGCCGACCGGGCTGCGTCCGTGGCCGCGCTGGTCGTAGGCGATGACCCGGTGGTCGACGGCCAGTTCCCGGATCTGCGCGGCCCAGAAGGCGGTCGAGCAGGCCCAGCCGTGCGCGAGGACGACGGCGGGAGCTTCCATGTCGTCGACGGGTCCGTGCACCTCTATGTGCAGCCGGGCCCCGTCGGCGGACTCGGCCGTCAGCTCGCGGGCGGGGGCGGGAGGGGCGTACGGCCCGGAGGCCACGTTCATCAGGCGGCTCACGCGACGACCTCCGCGCTCTTGTCGTTGTCGGCCTTGACCGGCGCCCGCACGACGGCGTACTCCGCGAGATCCACCCGCCGTGTCGCCTGCCGGAACTCGCTCGTCGTACCGGGCCAGATGGTGGTGTTACGGCCGCTCGCGTCGAGGTACCAGCTCGTGCACCCGCCCGTGTTCCACACAGTCCGCTTCATCCGCTCCTGCACCCGCCGGTTCCAGGCCTGCACGGCGCTCGGCCGCGCGTCGAGCGCCACCCGACCACCCAGGACGTTCAACTGCCGTACGAAGTCGGCCAGGTAGTTCAGCTGGGACTCGATCATGAGGATCATGGACGAGTTCCCGAGGCCGGTGTTCGGCCCGATGATGGTCATCCAGTTCGGGAACCCGGCGGCCGACGCACCCCGCAGCGCCTCCATCCCGCCCTTCCACGCCTCGGCCAGCGTCTTGCCCTCCGCGCCCACGACCCGCTCGGCGATGGGCATGTCGGTGACATGGAACCCGGTGCCGAAGACGATCGCGTCGACCTCGGCCTCACTTCCGTCGGCGGCCACGACGGTCGAGCCGCGGATCTCGCTCAGCCCACTGGCGACGACGTCCACATTGGGCCGGGCGAGCGCCGGGTAGTACTCGCTGCTCAGCAGGATCCGCTTGCAGCCGATGCGGTAGTCGGGGGTGAGCTTGGCGCGCAGCGCCGGGTCCTTGATGGAACGGCCCATGTTCCGCTTGGCCAGGTTCTCGACGAGTCCCAGTTCGCCCGGACGCTTGGTGAACGCCTGGACCTGCAACTCCCGGATGCCCCACAGCAGTCCGCGGCGCAGCCGGCTGGTGAAGGGCAGGGCCCGGTGCAGGGAGCGCTCGGCTCCGCTGATGGCGCGGTCGATGCGGGGCATGACCCAGGGCGGGGTGCGCTGGAAGAGGGTCAGCCGGTCGACCTCGGGCTGGATGGCCGGCACGATCTGGATGGCGGAGGCGCCGGTGCCGACCATGGCGACGCGCTTGCCGCGCAGGTCGTAGTCGTGGTCCCAGCGGGCGGAGTGGAAGACCTTGCCGGGGAAGGAGTCGAGCCCCGGGATGTCGGGGATCTTCGGGTCGGACAGCGGCCCGGTGGCGGAGACGACGAGGTCGGCCGACAGACTCCCGCTACTGGTCTCGATGTCCCAGCACAGCCGCTCGCCGTTCCAGGTCATCCGCTTCACCTCCGAGTCGAAGCGGATGTGCGGCCGCAGCCCGAAGACATCCGTCACATGCTCCAGGTACGCGCGGATGTGCTCCTGCCCGGAGAAGGTGCGCGGCCAGTCGGGATTGGGCGCGAAGGAGAACGAGTACAGATGGGACGGCACATCGCACGCGCACCCCGGATAGCTGTTGTCCCGCCAGGTGCCCCCGACGCTGCCGGCCCGCTCCAGCACCACGAAGTCGGTGACGCCCTCGCGCCGCAGCCGTACGGCGGCCCCCAGCCCGCCGAACCCGGACCCGACCACCGCGACCCGCACATGTTCGCGTTCGGCCATGCCTGTGCCTCCACACATCGAACCGGAACCACGCCAGTGAACACTGGCGCAATGGGGAGAGTAGAGGAGGTCCGTACCGACCGGTAGGGGTCGGAGCCACGAAAGTTACCGCCGGTACGAATTAAGGTTCCCCAGTGACCGAGAAGCGTGAATACCGCATGGAGGAGCTCGCCCGTCTGGCCGGCATCACGGTGCGCACCCTGCGCTTCTACCGAGAACGCAAGCTGATCCCGCCACCGCGCCGCGAGGGCCGTATCGCCTGGTACGACGACCACCACCTGGCCCGTCTGCGCACCATCGCGGCACTGCTGGAGCGCGGCCACACCCTGACCGGCATCGGTGAACTGGCCGAGGCCCTCGACCACGGCCGCGACGTCGCCGACGTCCTCGGGGTCAGCCCGACCGAGGAGGAACCGGTCCGCCTCACCCCCGAGGAGCTCGCCGCCCGCTTCGAGGGCCAGGTCACCCCGGAGAACCTCGCCGCCGCGCTGGACCTGGGCTACCTGGGCACCGACGGCGACGAGATCGTCCACATCAGCCGCCGCCTGCTGGACGTCTCCTCGGCCCTGGTCCGCGAGGGCATCCCGCTCGCGGAGGTACTGGCGGCGGGCGCACGGGTCCGCGAGCACGTGGACGACCTGGCGGAGATGTTCGCCGACCTGGTCCTGCGCCACGCCCACGAGCAAGACCTCCCCCGCCTGCGCCCACTCGCCCGCAGCGTGGTGGAGGCGGAGCTGTCCCTGGCACTGGACCGGCGGCTGCGGAAGCAGCAGTAGCTCAAACCCTCTACAAAGCCCGGAGATTCACACTATCGAAGTACCTTTCCGCCTTTGGTACCCGGAATGACGTTCGCGCTCCGAGAGTGAGATCGAAAAGGCCCCGGCGGCTGTTCCAGCAGCCCCGGGGTATGGCCGACACTGCCCAAGGAGCGTCGACATGCCCAAGAGTAGCCCCCGACCAGCCCTGCGCACGCCCCACTCGCCCTCCGCCGGGCAGCCGAGGGCGCTTGCGGCCCTGCGTCTCAGTTGCCTCACGAGTGTGACCACTTCGCCGAGCCGACAGCGGTCTGCCATCCAGCTCTACGCCGAGAGGCTCGGCTTCACTCTGGTCGCCGAGGCGTCGGACCTTGGGATCTCGGCCCGCCGGACGTCCCCGTTCGAGAGGCCTTCCCTCTCGTCCTGGCTGCGTCGGCCTCACGACTACGAAGCCGTCGTGTGGTCACACGTGGATCGCGCCGTCCGCTCCGTGGCGCACATGGTGGAGTTGATCGCGTGGGGTCGACAGCACGCCCGGACACTCGTATTCGGCATGCCCGAAGCCGACCACCCGCTAGTTGTGACACCGCAGGCGGACGGCGCGACCATCCGGCGGTGCATGGACCTTGCTCACGACGCCGAGCAGGAGGCCCGCACCATCTCTGCGCGGCTCAGCAGCTGCCATGAGGCATTGCGTGCCGCCGGTCGCTACGGAGGCGGGTTGGTCCCCTTCGGCTACCAGAAGGCACCGCACCCCTCAGGCAGCGGGTGGTGCCTGACTCCCGAACCCGAGAGCGCAGCGCTCATCCGCATGATCGTGGACGATGTACATGCGGGACGGTCGCTGAACGCCATCGCACGCGAACTGAACGCCTCAGACATGCTGGTGCCACGCGACCGTCATGCCCAGCTCCGGGGACGCCCAACTGGCGGCCGTCGCCACGGACGTGACTTCGAACGATTCCGTTGGACTTCAAGCACTCTGTCCAAAGTGCTACGCAGCCCGTCACTGATGGGACATCGGATTCACGGAGGGAGGACGGTTCGCGACGCATCGGGTGCCCCGGTCCTCATCGGACAGCCGGTACTGTCCGATGAGGAGTTCCAGGCGCTGCAACACGCCCTTGACGCACGCTCCGTCGGCCCTCGTTCACCGAGCGACCGAACGACCGCGCTGCTCACCGGCGTTGTGCACTGCGCAAGCTGTGAGGGACGCATGTACTTCGCCGCGCGCAAGGGCTATCCGTACGGCGACTACACGTGCCGAACATCGACTCGGGGTGGAGTGTGCCCCGCCCCAGCGGGCATGCGGTCCGACTGGCTTGAAACGTACACGGTCGACCGCTACCGCGAGGCCGCGACGGACATCACCGTCTCGCGAGCACTTCTCCTAGCAAGCGGCGTGCGCGTCACCGTCGCCAAGGGCCACTGTGGCGGTGGCCCCGCCCGGCTGGCCGGGCCGGACATCTCACGCCTGACCTTCACGCTCGGTGAACGCCTCGGGGCACGCCCAAACAACTGAGGCCTGAGGGGCGGACCGAGCGAGGCATGCGATTTTCCCGATCACCTCGCTCGGCCCGCGTCACATCTCGAAGACCACCGATACCGGAGCATGGTCCGACCACCGCTCCTGGTGGCTTGCCGCTCGCTCCACGACTGCCTTGACGGCCCGTGCCGCCAGCCCAGGGGTCGCCACGGCAAGATCAATGCGCCACCCTGAATCGTTGTCAAAGGCGCGCCCGCGGTAGGACCACCACGTGTACGGCCCCTCGGTGTCCGGATGCAGCGCCCGCACGACATCGACGTAGCCGCCCGCGGCGGGGTCGAGCACCTGGGTCAGCCACTCCCGCTCCTCCGGCAGGAAGCCGGAGTTCTTGGTGTTGCCGCGCCAGTTCTTCAGGTCGGCCTGCTGGTGGGCGATGTTCCAGTCGCCGCAGACGAGGACCTCTCGGCCGTCGGCGGCGGCGCGCTCGCGCAGGCCCTTCAGATAGGCCAGGAACTCGCCCATGAAGCGGACCTTCTCGTCCTGCCGCTCGGTGCCGACCTCGCCGGAGGGGAGATAGAGCGAGGCGATGGTCACACCCGGCAGATCGGCCTCGACATAGCGGCCGCTGCCGTCGAACTCCGTCGACCCGAAGCCGACCTGGATACGGTCGGGCTCGCGGCGGGTGTAGAGGGAGACCCCGGCGCGGCCCTTGGCGGCCGCGGGCGCGTGCACGACATGCCAGCCGTCGGGCCTGCGGACGTGCTCGGGCAGCTGCTGCGGCTCCGCGCGCACCTCCTGGAGGCACAGCACATCGGCCTCGGTGCCGGCGAGCCACTCCACGAAGCCCTTCTTCGCGGCGGCCCGCAGCCCGTTCACATTCACAGAGGTCACAGTGAGCACTCCGGCACCCTACCGGCACACTGGACGGTGTCCGGTTCTGGAACCTCTTGACTTGAATTGATATACGGTATCTAGCATGTATATACGTCGCGTCCCCTTCGACCACCCCGACGCCGTGAAGCTCAACGACCAGGTCCAGGCCGAGTACGCCGTCCGCTACGGCGACGACGGCGACGCCACACCCCTGGCCACGAGCGACTTCACGCCGCCGAACGGCCTGTACCTGATCGCGTACGACGAGCTCGGCGTCCCCGTCGCCTCCGGCGGCTGGCGGGCCCAGGACGACAACGGCGAGGGCAACCAGGACGGCGACGCCGAACTCAAGCGGATGTACGTCGTCGAGGCGGTGCGCGGGCGCGGCCTAGCGAGACGCATCCTGGCCGCGCTGGAGGAGGACGCGCGGGCGGCGGGCCGTATCCGCATGGTGCTGGAGACCGGCGCCAAGCAGCCGGAGGCGGTGGCGCTGTACACGTCCAGCGGGTACGAGCCGTGCGAGAAGTTCGGCTACTACCGCTTCCACGAGCTGAGCCTGTGTTACGCGAAGGCGCTGTGAGCGGTCACTTCCGTGCCGCGTTGATGCGATACAGGTCCCGTACACAGAGGTTGAGGACGACGGCGGCGACGATGAGTCCGGCACACGCCACCAGCACCGTCCGGTCGTCCCACATGCCCGCCGCGAGAGCGGTGAGCAGATAGCCGAGCGGAATCGCCAGCCGCTCCCCGACGCTGTTGAAGGCGCTCATCCGCCCCAACTCCCCCGGCGGCACATGCTGCTGGAAGGCGGTCGTCCAGGTGACGATCGCCACATCCAGCCCGATCCCGGCGAGCAGCGCGGCCAACAGCAGCCAGGGCAGCGGCAGTCCCCAGCCCATGACGAGCAGCGGTGCGGCGAGGGGCGCACCGGCGGCGACGGCCACGACCATCAGCCGGTACGGGCGCCAGCGCAGGCACACCACGGTCCCGGCCAGCAGCCCGGCCGAGAAGGCGCCCGCCACGAGCCCCCAGTCCCGCGCCCCCGCGTACCGCTCCGCCGCGACGACGGGCCCGAGCAGCTGGAACCCCGCGAGCCACGCGGCGACGAGGACGGTGCCGCTCGCCGTATAGGTCCACAGCCAGGTCCGCGACCAGAAGCCGGTCCAGCCCTCCCGCAGATCACCGAGCGCGCTGCCGACGGTGACGGGCGCGTCCAGGCGCAGCCCGAGCAGCAGGAAGGCGGCCACGGCGAAGGTGAGCGCGTCCCAGGCCAGCGCCCAGGCCGGGCCGCTCACCGCGACGACGACTCCGCCGGCGGCCGGTCCGAGCACCTTGACCGCGTTGCTCGGCAGTCTGAGCAGGGCGTTGGCCTGCTGTAGCTGCTCCGCGGGCACGATCTGGGCGACGGCCCCCTGGGTGGCGGGCACGGTGAAGGCCAGGGCCGTCCCCGCGAGGAAGCCGCAGACCGCGATGGAGGTGGTCGTCGCGTGCCCGGTGGCGACGGTCACGGCCAGCGCCCCTTGGGCCGCGGCCGCCAGCAGGTTGCCGAGGAAGAGCAGCCGGCTGCGGGACACCCGGTCCGCAAGCACTCCGCCGACGAGGAGGAAGACGATGGTCGGAACGGAGTTCGTGGCGAGCACCACACCGAGGGCCCCGGCTCCCCCGCCTTGTTCGATCACGGAGTAGGCGAGTGCAAGGGGCGCCATCGCGGAGCCGGTGGCGGAGATGAGGCTGGCGGTCCCGAACCGGCGGAAGGCCGCGTTGCGCAGCGGCGTCACGCGTCTCGCCGGTAACCGTGCGGCGGTCCTTTCCACAGTCCCCCTCAACCCGTGGCCCCTTGGGAACAGCAAAGATCCCGCCCGATCAACCGATCGGACGGGATCTTTCCAACTCGCCAGATCTCTCTGAAGAGTTGTTGCGGTGGACCTGAGGGGATTTGAACCCCTGGCCCCCTCGATGCGAACGAGGTGCGCTACCGGACTGCGCCACAGGCCCTTGCAACGAGTGAAACTTTAGCACCCCGATCGGTCTGCTTGGAAATCCGTTCCCGGCCGGGCCGACCGGACCCGCCGGGGGCGGGTTCCCTGGTCGCGGCCGCTACTCGTTCGCCGCTCGGGGCCGGTCGCCGTCCTCGTACTGGTCGAACAGCGGGGTACGACCGCGCTCGCGGGCCCGGCGGGCGGAAGCGGCGGAGGGGGTCCCCCCGCGCGAACGCGACCGGGCGTGCGGGAGGGCGTCGCCCCGTCCGCTCCCGTCGGCCTTGCCCTCCCCGCGAGCCGTCTCGCCGGCGTCCGCGTCCCGCCCGGCGGGGGCCGCCTCGGCGCCCGCCTCCCGGTCCCGGGCGACGGAGCTCGACCGGGCCGAGCTCCAGGCGTCCGGCGCCCCGAGGTCCACGTCGGCGGAGGCACGCGGAGCGACCGGTGCGGTGACGTAGGTCGGCAGGGGCACCGGGACCGGGTCCCAGCTGTCCCCGTGGCCCGGCCGCCGCCGGCGCTCGCGCTGCTGGTCGACCCACTCGGCGTGATCGGTCTGCTCGACGAGGGCACGCCGGTCCGCGGCGAGGGCGGACAGCCCGGGATCGGTGCCTGGTTCGGGCCCCGCGTCGGGCTCGCCGGCACCGGGCCCGGCGTCGGCGCTGCCACGTCGGCGTGACTGCCGCGCATGCTCGCGCAGCCGCTGGGCTGCGGCCTCGGCACGGCGGCGGTCCATCTGGTAGGCGAAGCGGCGGCGCTCCTGGGTGCGCAGATGCGCGATGTATCCGCTGAGCATCACGGCGGGAATGCCGGGCGCCCAGAGGAACGCGAGCCCGCCGACGGCGGCGACGATCGCCCCGAGTGTGAAGGCGAGGAAGAGAACGACGGTCGTACGCCTGCGGCGCGCGAGTACCTTCGTGCGCCGGGCCCGCGCTGCGGCTGCCTCCCCCGAAGGCGGACGCCGGGCCGCGGGCACCCGCTTGCGCGCCTGGCCCGCCTGGCCGGCGCCCGGTTCGGCCGTGGATGCGCCGACGCGCTCGGACGCCGGCTTGGCGACCGGTTCGCGGGCGGGTTCACGGGCCGGCTCCGGGCGCCCGGATGCCTGCGCCTGGGCCGTCGACTGGGCGGTGGCCTGGGTCTGCGGACGGGTCGGAGGTACGGCGAAGGCCCGGACGTCCACCGACTCGGTGACGTCGCCCGGGTGATCGGCGCTGGGCTCCCCCTCCTCGGTGGAGCGCGCGCGCAGGTCCTTGGCGTACCGGCGCTCCATCCCCGCCCGTCCGGACAGCAACCGGATGGCTGTGCTGAAGCGTTCCGTCGGACGGGCCTCGTTCAGCTCGTCCTGCCTACGGAGCCACATCGGCACCAAGTAGGCGGCCCAGGCCCCGACAATGACTGCGTAGATGAGGCCGCTGCTGCTCACGCCTCACACGGTAGAGGGGTTTGCATGAGGCCATCTGCCAATTGAGCCGGTGTGTCGCACGATCTGGCTGATATTTCGAACTTTTTTTGTGACCGATGCGATCAGCAGCCCGCTCGGGGAGCGAATTTAATGCCCTGAGCCGGTCATCCGTCGATCAATTTCGAACACTTATTCAATTTACGAGACCGCTTCCCCCGCCGCATCCCCGGCTGTCTCCGTGGCCGCTTCCGCGCTACGCGGGATTCCCCTGCGAGTTCTGCCGGGTGTTCTGCGGGTTCGAGCGCTGCGTCTTCTCCGAGCGTGTCCGCTGCCAGCGGGCGAGCACCCCTTCCGGGACCTCTTCCGCGGTGAGCGCGAACACGAGATGGTCGCGCCAGGCTCCGTCGATGTGGAGATATCGCGGACGCAGCCCCTCCTCGCGGAATCCGAGTTTCTCCACGACCCGGCGGCTGGGTCTGTTCTCGGGGCGAATGCAGACCTCGATGCGGTGCAGACCAACGGTCCGGAAACAGTGGTCCACGACGAGCGCCACGGCCGTCGGCATCACCCCGCGGCCCGCCACCGCCTCGTCCACCCAGTAACCGACATGCCCCGAACACATCGAGCCCCAGGTGATACCGGCCACCGTCAATTGCCCGACCAACCGCCCCTGGTACTCGATGACGAACGGCAGCATCCGGCCCGCGTGCGCCTCGGAGCGCAGATGCCGGACCATCTGACGGTAGGTCGGCCGGTGCGCGATCGGCCCGCTGGGCGTGGGGGGCGGGATCGTCGCCTCCCACGGGCGCAGCCAGTCCCGGTTGCGTCGGTTGACCTCGCGCCAGGCCCGCTGGTCGCGCATCTTTATCGGCCGGAGGACGACATCGCCGTCCCCCAGCACGACGGGCCAGGATGGGGTGTTCAGCTCGCACCCCCGCTGCTGGGTCTGGGGTGGTCGCCGCCTCGGATCTGGTCGACGGCGTGGATCAGGAGGGGTTCCAGGACGGCCAGTCCGTCCTTCACCCCGCCACTGGAACCGGGCAGGTTCACGATCAGGGTGCTCCCCGCCACTCCGGCGAGGCCCCGGGAGAGCGCGGCGGTCGGCACCTTCCCCCTGCCGAACGCCCGGATGGCCTCCGCGATGCCCGGCACCTCGTGGTCGATCACCTCGCGGGTCGCCTCGGGGGTGCGGTCGGTGGGCGAGATGCCGGTGCCGCCCGTGGTGACGATGACGTCGTAGCCGGCCTCGACGCCGGCGCGCAGGGCGGCCGTCACGGGGTCGCCGTCGGGGACGACCTGCGGTCCGTCGACCGCGAAGCCGAAGCCCTTGAGGCCGTGGGCGATCAGCGGGCCGCCCTTGTCCTCGTAGACCCCGGCGGCGGCCCGGTTGGAGGCGGTGACCACCAGCGCGCGATACGTCATGCCCGGCTCCAGTCGCCCGACTTGCCGCCCGTCTTCTCCTCGACCCGTACGTCCGTGATGACCGCTCCCTTGTCGACCGCCTTCACCATGTCGATCACGGTGAGCGCGGCGACGGTGACCGCGGTGAGGGCCTCCATCTCGACGCCCGTGCGGTCCGTGGTCTTCACGGTGGCCTGGATCTCCACGGCGTCGTCCGCGACCGACAGATCCAGTTTCACACCGGACACCGCGAGCGGGTGGCACAGGGGGATCAGATCCGGGGTGCGCTTGGCACCCATGATGCCCGCGATGCGCGCGGTGGCCAGGGCGTCACCCTTGGGGACCCCCTCGCCGCGCAGCAGCTCGATCACGCGGGGTGAGACGAGGACACGTCCGCCGGCACGGGCCGTGCGCGCGGTCACGTCCTTGCCGGACACGTCGACCATGCGGGCCGCGCCCGCGTCGTCGATGTGCGTGAGTCGGTCCTGGGGGGATGGATCCTGCGTGCTCATGCTGGTGTGGCGCTCCCGGTCCGGGCCCGTCGCGGTGCGGCGCGAGGGCCTGCTGTGCGCGACACGGTACCGCCAACCGGGGCCCCTCAGCCGAGCAGGACCACCTCGACCTCGGTGCCGGGCTCGACGCTCTCCACGTCCTCGGGGACGACGATCAGCGAGTCCGCGTGCGCGAGGGCGGCGATGAGGTGTGATCCGGCGCCGCCGACCGGCCGCACCGCGCCGTCGGCGTAGGTCCCGCGCAGGAACTGTCTGCGTCCCTTCGGCGAGGTCAGCGCCTTGTCCGCGGTGAGGGTCGCGGTCGTGCGCGGCCGGTGGACGTCCTCCAGGCCCATCAGGGCGCGGATCGCGGGGCGCACGAACAGTTCGAAGGAGACGTACGACGACACCGGGTTGCCCGGCAGGGCGAGCAGCGGGGTGTGGTCGGGGCCGATGGAGCCGAAGCCCTGGGGCTTGCCGGGCTGCATGGCGAGCTTGCGGAAGTCGATGCCGCCGCCCGCCTCGTCCTCGTCGGCGACGTGCGACAGCGCCTCCTTGACGACGTCGTACGCCCCGACGCTCACGCCGCCCGTGGTGACCATGAGGTCGGCGCGCACGAGCTGGTCCTCGATGGTGGACCGGAGCGTCTCGGCGTCGTCGGCGACGGCGCCCACGCGGTAGGCGATGGCGCCGGCGTCGCGGGCGGCCGCGGTCAGGGTGAAGCTGTTGGAGTCGTAGATCTGGCCCTCGGCCAGCTGCTCGTCGGGCTGGACGAGTTCGCTGCCGGTGGAGAGCACGACCACGCGCGGGCGCGGGCGTACGCGTACGGTGCCGCGGCCGATCGCGGCGAGCAGGGCGATCTGTGACGGGCCGAGGACCGTGCCGGCTTCCAGCGCCCGGTCGCCGGCCTTCACGTCGCTGCCCTTCGCGCGCACATGCGCGCGTGCCTCGGCCGGCCGGTGGATGTGCACCTGGCCGTGCGCGCCCTCGGGGGCGAGGCTGCGGGCGCGCATCCCGGTCACCGGGCCCTCGCCGAGCCCTCCGTCGGTCCACTCCACCGGAACGACGGTCTCGGCGCCGGGCGGCAGCGGGGCGCCGGTCATGATGCGGGCGGCCTGGCCGGGGCCCACATGGAGGGGCTCGGCCTGGCCCGCCGCGACGTCCCCGACGACCTCCAGGACCGCCGGGAACTCCTCGCTCGCGCCCGCGACATCCGCGACCCGCACCGCGTACCCGTCCATGGAGCTGTTGTCGAACGGCGGCAGGGAGACCTGCACCGTGACGTCGTCGACCAGGACGCAGCCCTGGGCGTCGAGCAGTTGCAGCTCGATGGGTTCGAGGGGGCGGACGGTCGTGAGGATGTCCTCCAGGTGTTCGTCCACCGACCAGAGGTGGTCCTGGGCGGCGGGGCGGGGCGCGGCGGTGCTCAACTCGCTACATCTCCTCGGCTACGTAACTGCGAAGCCAGGTCCGGAAGTCCGGGCCCAGGTCTTCACGTTCGCATGCGAGTCTGACAATGGCACGCAGATAGTCGCCGCGGTCGCCGGTGTCATAGCGGCGGCCCTTGAAGACGACGCCGTGCACCGGGCCGCCGACCTTCTCGTCCTGCGAGAGCTGTTGGAGGGCGTCGGTGAGCTGGATCTCGCCGCCGCGACCCGGCTCGGTCTTGCGCAGTATGTCGAAGATGTGCGGGTCGAGGACGTAGCGGCCGATGATCGCGTAGTTCGACGGGGCGTCCGCCGCGGCCGGCTTCTCGACGAGGTCGTGCACCTTGACCACGTCAGCGTCCTCGGTGGGGTCGACGGCCGCACAGCCGTAGAGGTGGATCTGCTCGGGCGCGACCTCCATCAGCGCGACGACGCTGCCGCCGCGCTGCTCCTGCACCTCGACCATCCGCTTGAGCAGCGGGTCGCGCGGGTCGATCAGGTCGTCGCCGAGGAGGACGGCGAAGGGCTCGTGGCCCACGTGGGGGGCCGCGCACAGGACGGCGTGGCCGAGGCCCTTGGGGTCGCCCTGGCGGACGTAGTGCATGGTGGCCAGGTCGCTGGACTCCTGCACCTTCGCGAGCCGGCCGGCGTCACCCTTCTTCTGAAGGGCGGACTCCAGCTCGTAGTTGCGGTCGAAGTGGTCCTCCAGCGGTCGCTTGTTGCGACCGGTGATCATGAGGACGTCGTCGAGGCCGGCGGACACGGCCTCTTCGACCACGTACTGGATCGCCGGCTTGTCGACGACCGGCAGCATCTCCTTGGGAGTGGCTTTGGTGGCCGGCAGGAAGCGGGTGCCGAGACCCGCTGCGGGGATGACAGCCTTGCTGATCCGAGGGTGGGACTGAGTCATGCCCGCCACCTTATCCGGTGCCTTTGTAGGGAATCTGAGGCTCCGGTTAATTGGCTCTCATATGAGCGCATTGGGAAGGGAACGGGAGCGACCCATGAGTCACGCCGGACGCGCGGCCGAGCCTGACAAGCGAACGTTGCGGCGAGAACTCCTCGCGGTGAGGAACAGGTTGCCGGACGGTGACCTGCGGGAAACGGCGGCCGCGCTGGCCGTACGGGCCCTGGAGCTGCCCGAGCTGGCGCACGCGCGCGTGGTGGCGGCGTACGTCTCCGTGGGGAGCGAACCGGGCACGCTCGCGCTGCTCGACGCGCTGCGCGCGCGGGGCGTGGAGGTCCTGCTGCCCGCCCTTCTGCCCGACAACGACCTCGACTGGGGCGCGTACACGGGGAAGGACTCCCTGGCCCGTGTCCAACACGGCGGGCGGATGGCCCTCTTCGAGCCGGCCGGCGAGCGCCTCGGCCCGGACGCCGTGACCGGCGCCGACGTCGTGCTCCTGCCCGGTCTGGCGGTCGACGCGCGCGGACTGCGCCTGGGGCGCGGCGGGGGGTCGTACGACCGTGTCCTCGCCCGTCTGGAGCGCGCGGGTGCCCGGCCCGCGCTCGTGGTGCTCCTGTACGACTCCGAGGTCGTCGAGCGGGTCTCCGAGGAGCCGCACGACCGTCCGGTGCACGCGGTGGTGACGCCGTCGGGGGTGCGGCGGTTCGGCTGACGCGGGCGGCTCGAACGCGAAAAGCGGCCTCCACGCGCGTGTGGAGGCCGCTTTCCGTTCAGGAGCCCTGGGTCACGGCTTGAGCACGAGTGTGTCGCTCGTACCGTCGTCGACCGCCTTCTCGGTGAAGGACCAGTCGAGCAGCTCGCCGTCGGCCCACTTGTCCGTCTGGTCGGTGTAGTGGGCGTTGTAGGCGTGCCCGGAGGCGCCGGTGAGGTTGATCCACTTGGACTTGTCGAGGTCGCCGAGGTTGACCACCATGCGCATCGACGGCACCCAGACGACGCTGTAGCCGCCGGCCGCGTTCCAGCCGCTGGCGTTGACCGTCGCCTCGCCGCCGCTGAGCTTCCAGGGGCCGCGGTTGAGGGCGTACTGGAGGAACCCGGGGCCGTCGGTGCCGAGGGTCTGGTTCTTCAGGAACAGGCGGTGCAGCCGGCCCCAGCTCCAGGTGTCGATGTCCTTGCCGAGCTTGGCGGTCAGCTCCCAGCGGGCGTCGATCATGGCGCGCTTGAACAGGTCGTCGCGGTTGCGGTCCGCGCCCTCGCGGGCGCCCGAGTCGGGGGTCGTCCACCAGTCGCTGTTCTCGTCGTCCATGAGGCTGCGTACGACCTCGAACCAGCGGTCGCCGCCGTCCGGCTGCGCCTGGTCGGCGTCGCGCTCACCGCACTCGCGCACCTTCTCGGTCTCGTCCGCGGGCCCGGTGGTGTTGACCGGGTCGACCAGCAGGCACTGGCCCTTGACCCGCAGCTCCTTGGGCAGCTTGTTGCCGAAGGCGAGCTTGAGGATGTTGCGCCAGACCGAGTTGAAGTAGGCGGCCGCCGCGGAGTCGGCGTCCTGGGTGTAGTCCCAGCCCTGCAGGAGCTCCTGGGCGTCCCGGACGTTCTTGTCGTCGATGTCGATCTTCAGCAGCTTGGGCACGAGCAGCTTGGCGATCTCGCTGCTGTTGTCGAGCTGCATCTGGCGCATGTCGTCGGTGGAGATCTTGCCGCCGTCGTCGATCTTCGACTGGATCAGATCGGTGATGCGCTGGCTGCGGGCGCCGTAGCCCCAGTCCGTGGTGAGCGTGTAGGGGTACTTGGCCTGGTCGATCACGGCCTGGTTGGCGGTGACGATGTAGCCGCCGGCCGGGTCGTACTCGTACGGCAGCTCGTCGTCGTCGATGTAGCCCGTCCAGCGGGACTTGCGGTCCCAGCCGGGCGCCGGGACGGAGCCGTCGTAGCCCTGCGCGCGCGTGGGGATCTTTCCGGGCAGTGTGTAGCCGATGTGGTTCTCGGTGTCGGCGTAGATCAGGTTCTGCGAGGGCACGTCGAACAGGGCGCCCGCGGCGCGGAAGTCGTTCCAGTCCTTCGCCTTGTCCATGGCGAAGACGGCGTCCATGGTGGTGCCCGGGTCCAGCGCGGTCCAGCGCAGCGCGATGCCGTAGCCGTCGCCGCGGTCGGGGGCGGCGGTGTCGACGGTGGCCTTGCGGCCGACCTTGACGAGCTCGTCGCTGCGGTCGGACAGCAGAGGGCCGTTGTTGGTCTCGCGGACGACGATCTTCTTGGCGGTGCCGCCGGCGACCTTGATCGTCTCCTCGCGCGTGGTGAAGGGCACCGTCTTGCCGTCGTACATGTAGCCGTCGCCGGAGAGCTTCTCCAGGTAGAGGTCGGTGACGTCGACGCCGGAGTTGGTCATGCCCCAGGCGATGTTCCGGTTGTGGCCGATGACCACGCCGGGCATGCCCGCGAAGGTGTAACCGCTGACGTCGTACTGGCAGGCGCTGGAGACCGAGCGGCAGTGCAGGCCCATCTGGTACCAGACGGACGGCAGCGCGGCCGACAGGTGCGGGTCGTTGGCCAGCAGGGGCTTGCCGGTGATGGTGTGCTTCCCGGCGACCACCCAGGAGTTGGAGCCGATGCCGTTGCCGTTCACACCGACGGCCGTGGGCAGGTCGTCCAGGACGTTCTGGAGGCCCGCCAGCTGGCCCTGCAGGCCGGTGGAGCCGGAGGAGGAGCCCGCGCCCGTGGTGCCGTCCGCGGACGAGCCGGCGGTGGCCGAGGAGCCCGTCGAGGCGAACGTCTTGGTGACGTCGTCGTACTGACCTGCCTGGACGATCGTCTTGTTCCGGCTGTACGGGTACTCCGGGTACAGGTCGGCGATCTCCTTGGGGCCGAGGCGGCTGGTCATCAGGGCGCGGTCGATCTCGTCCTGCATGTTGCCGCGCAGGTCCCAGGCCATCGCCTTGAGCCAGGCGACCGAGTCGACCGGGGTCCACTTCTCCGGCTTGTAGTCGTTGGTGAAGCCGAGGGCCGCGTACTCCAGGGAGATGTCCTTGCTGTCCTTGCCGTCCAGGTAGGCGTTGACGCCCTTGGCGTAGGCCTGGAGGTACTTCTTGGTGGAGGCCGACAGCGTCTTGTCGTACTCCTGCTGCGCGGTCCGTTCCCAGCCGAGGGTGCGCAGGAACTCGTCGTTGTCGACCTGGCTCTTGCCGAACATCTCCGACAGACGGCCGGAGGTCATGTGACGGCGTACGTCCATCTCCCAGAACCGGTCCTGGGCCTGGACGTAGCCCTGCGCCATGAACAGGTCCGCGTCGGAGGAGGCGTAGATCTGCGGGATGCCGTAGTCGTCGCGCTTCACGTCGACCGGCCCGGACAGGCCTTCGAGCGTGAGCGATCCCTTGGTCTGCGGGAACGAGGCGCGCACGGTGCTGATGGACCAGTACGCCCCGCCGGCCACGCCCGCCACTACGGCCAGCACCAGCACGAGGACGAGCAGGCGGGCTCTGCGCCCCTTCTTCCTGCCGGACTTGCCGGGCTGCTGACCCGTGGAGGCGGTGGTGTTGGGGGGCATCGCTGTCCTTGCTGTCCTAACGCGAGCGGCAGGCGGTCCTGGAGTGCTGGAGCAACCATAGGCGCAGGGCTTGGTCGGACTTGACGCGGAGTAGGGAACCAGCACGGACTGACGTTCGATCATGCCTCCCTCTGCGTCAAGAAATCGTCAAGAGTTAGGTAAGGTAACGAAGTAGTTGGGTGCGGAGAACCGCCACTTCGTGTCCTATGTACGTGAGCTCACGCGCGTGTGCGTGTAAGCCAGGGAAGGGAACGGCCGCTGACTGTCCACGACCTCAACCAGCTCCTGCTCGTCTGCTCGCTCGTCCTGCTCGTCGCCGTCGCAGCGGTCCGGATCTCCTCGCGCAGCGGGCTCCCCAGCCTGCTCGTGTACCTGGGCATCGGCGTGCTCATGGGCCAGGACGGGATCGGCGGCATCCGCTTCGACGACGCCGAGCTGACGCAGGTCATCGGCTATGCGGCGCTGGTCGTGATCCTGGCCGAAGGTGGTCTGGGCACGAAGTGGCGGGAGATCAAGCCGGCCCTGCCGGCCGCCTCCGCGCTGGCCCTGCTCGGGGTCACGGTGAGCGTCGGGGTCACGGCGACGGCCGCGCACCACCTGGTCGGGCTGGACTGGCGGCAGGCGCTCATCATCGGGGCGGTCGTCTCCTCCACGGACGCCGCGGCGGTGTTCTCCGTACTGCGCAAGATCCCGCTCCCCTCGCGCGTGACGGGCACCCTGGAGGCGGAGTCCGGCTTCAACGACGCCCCCGTGGTCATCCTGGTGGTCGCCTTCTCCGAGCACGGGCCGATCGAGCACTGGTACGTGCTGGTGGGCGAGATAGCCCTGGAGCTGGCCATCGGCGCCGCCATCGGCATCGCGGTGGGCCTGCTGGGCTCCTGGGGCCTCAGACACGTGGCGCTGCCGGCCTCCGGCCTCTATCCGATCGCCGTCATGGCCATCGCCGTCACCGCCTACGCGGCGGGCGCGATGGCGCACGGCAGCGGCTTCCTCGCCGTGTATCTCGCCTCGATGGTGCTGGGCAACGCGAAGCTGCCGCACTGGCCCGCCACGCGCGGGTTCGCCGACGGGGTCGGCTGGATCGCCCAGATCGGCATGTTCGTCCTGCTCGGCCTGCTGGTCACACCGCACGAGCTGGGCGACGACATCCTGCCCGCGCTGGTCATCGGGCTGGTGCTGACCATGGTGGCGCGTCCGCTGAGCGTCGTGCTGTGCCTCACGCCCTTCCGGGTCCCCTGGCGGGAGCAGGCGCTGATGTCCTGGGCCGGGCTGCGCGGCGCCGTGCCGATCATCCTGGCGACGATTCCCATGGTGGGCGGGGTCGAGGACAGCCGGCGCATCTTCAACATCGTCTTCGTCCTTGTCGTCGTCTACACCCTGATCCAGGGGCCGACGCTGCCGTGGCTCGGCCGCAAGCTGGACCTCGGCCAAAGTCCCGAGCCCGCCGACCTCGGCATCGAGTCGGCGCCGCTGGAGCGGCTGCGCGGGCACCTGCTGTCCTTCGCGATCCCCGAGGGCTCCAAGATGCACGGCGTGGAGATCAACGAGCTGCGGCTGCCCGCGGGGGCCGCCGTGACCCTCGTCGTCCGGGACGGAAAATCGTTCGTTCCGCTGCCCACGACGGTGCTGCGGCGCGGGGACGAGCTGCTCGTGGTCGCCACGGATCCGGTGCGGGACGCCGCCGAGCGCCGGCTGCGCGCGGTGGGCGCGGGGGGCAAGCTGGCCGGCTGGCTGGGGACGAACGGGACGAGTTGATCGCTGATCCTGCTGTAGGTCCAGCTGATCCTGCTGTAGGTCTATTCACAGGTGGGGCACTGCATGGTGCTCATTTTCACAGGATCAACAACCGCTCTCCCTGTACTATGCAGGCGTAACCCAGATCGAACCAACTCTGCCTGACGCAGAGCTGGCGCGACCGTATGGCGGCCGGGACGTCCTTCCTCAAAGTGGGCGCCGGTATCTACCGCAGTTCAGCGCAAGAGGACAGCTCTCGGCGCCGCCCCCCACCCGAAGGGGCCGCGCTACCAGGCGGCAGAAAGGCACGGGCCGTGGCATCCACGGTCACCCACGAGCCGTCGAAGGAGTCGAAGGACTCGTCGGCCTCCGCCCGCCCCGGATACGGACAGCTGCTGCGCACCCGCGGCGCCTGGACGTTCCTGCTCCCCGGCTTCGCGGCACGCCAGCCATTCGCGATGCTGACCATCTCCATCGTGCTGCTGGTGCAGCACACCACCGGTTCGTACGGTGCGGCGGGCGCCGCCGCGGCCGTCACCGGCGTCTCCATGGCACTGTTCGCGCCCTACAGCGGCCGCCTGGCCGACCGCTACGGCCAGCGCGCCGTCCTGATCCCCGGCGTCCTCGTGCACGTCCTGTCGGGTCTGACGCTGACGGCGCTCGCGCTGGCGCAGGCGCCCCTGTGGGCGCTGTTCGTGGCGGCCGTGCCGACCGGCGCCTCGGTCCCGCAGATCGGGCCCATGGTGCGGGCCCGCTGGGGCGTGAAGCTCCAGGGCTCGCCCCTGATGACGACGGCTGCGGCCTTCGAGTCGGTCACCGACGAGCTGACCTTCGTCGTCGGCCCGCTGCTGGCCACCGCCCTGTGCACCACCGTCGACCCGGCCGCGGGCCTGGTGGCGGAGGCCGCGCTCACCCTGCTCGGCGGCCTGCTGTTCGCCGCGCAGAAGAGCACCCAGCCCTCGGTCGCCGTCGACGGGCACGCGCGCGTGGAGCACGCTCCCGCGCTGCGGATCCCCGGCGTGCGCGTGCTGATCGTGGCCTTCCTCGGCATCGGTTCCGTCTTCGGCGGCATGCAGGTCTCGCTGACCGCCTTCACCGAGTCGATCGGCGAGCCGGGCCTCAACGGCGTCCTGTACGGCACCTTCGCCGCGGGCAACATGCTCTCCGGCATCACCTGCGGAGCCATCGCGTGGAAGGTCGCCCCGCAGCGCCGCCTCCTCGTCGGTTACGCCGCCCTCGCGCTGACCGCGTCCGGGCTGTGGGCCGCGCACTCGGTGCTCGTCCTCGCGGGCCTCGGACTGCTCGTCGGCATGTGCATCGCGCCCGCGCTGATCACCGGGTACACGCTGGTCGAGGGTCTCGTCCCGGCCGGTGCCCGCACCGAGGCGTTCACCTGGCTCACGGGTGCGGTGGCGCTCGGCCAGGCCGCCGCCGTGACGGTCGCCGGACAGCTGGAGGACCGCCTGTGGGGCGGCGCCGGGTTCCTGGTGCCGATGGGCGGCACGCTGCTCGCCCTCGCGACCCTGGTGGCGCTGCGCTCACGGCTGGTCCCGCGCGCCGGCAGCCGTACGGTCGCACGTGGCGTCGGTCACCGCGTGCAGGTAGCAGTGGACTGATCGGCTGGAATACGTCACTATGGACCGTCGTTAGCACTCATCGAGTGAGAGTGCCAGGAGGAAGACAGTGCCCACCTACCAGTACCAGTGCACCGAGTGCGGCGAGGGCCTCGAGGCGGTGCAGAAGTTCACCGACGACGCCCTGACCGAGTGCCCCAACTGCCAGGGCCGCCTCAAGAAGGTGTTCTCCGCGGTCGGCATCGTCTTCAAGGGCTCCGGCTTCTACCGCAACGACAGCCGCGGCTCCTCGTCGAGCAGCTCGCCGGCGTCGTCGTCCAAGTCGACGTCCTCCTCGTCCGACTCGTCGTCCTCTTCCTCTTCCTCGTCCTCCTCGGACTCGAAGACGTCGAGCACCGGCACCTCGTCCAGCAGCTCCGCCGCGTAGAGGCCACCACTTCTTACGGGATCCTGTCGTCGTCCGACGACAGGATCCTCGGCGTTTGCGGGTGCGGTTAGGGTGCGGACATGGCGAACAAGGCGAACGTCGAACTCGGCGTGATCGGCGGCTCCGGTTTCTACTCCTTCCTCGACGATGTGACCGAGATACAGGTGGACACCCCGTACGGGCCGCCCAGCGACTCCCTCTTCCTCGGCGAGATCGCCGGCCGGCGGGTCGCCTTCCTGCCCCGGCACGGCCGCGGCCACCATCTGCCGCCGCACCGGATCAACTACCGCGCCAACCTGTGGGCACTGCGCTCGCTCGGTGTACGCCAGGTCCTCGGCCCGTGCGCGGTGGGCGGCCTGCGCCCCGAGTACGGGCCGGGCACGCTGCTGGTGCCGGACCAACTGGTCGACCGGACGAAGTCCCGGGTGGGGACGTACTTCGACGGGCTGCCGCTGCCCGACGGCACCGTGCCGAACGTGGTGCACGTCTCGCTGGCCGACCCCTACTGCCCCACCGGGCGGGCGGCCGCGCTGAAGGCGGCGCGCGGGCGGGACTGGGAGCCGGTGGACGGCGGCTCCCTGGTCGTGATCGAGGGACCCCGATTCTCGACCCGTGCCGAATCGTTGTGGCACCAGGCGCAGGGCTGGTCGGTGGTGGGCATGACCGGCCACCCCGAGGCGGCGCTCGCCCGTGAACTGGAGCTCTGCTACACGTCGTTGACCCTGGTCACCGACCTCGACGCGGGCGCCGAGACCGGCGAGGGCGTCTCCCATGACGAGGTGCTGCGGGTGTTCGCGGCGAATGTGGACCGGTTGCGGGGGGTTCTGTTCGACGCGGTGGCGGGGCTGCCGGCGAACGAGGAGCGGGACTGCCTCTGCACCACGGCGCTGGGCGGGATGGATCCGGGGTTCGAGCTGCCGTAAGGGCTCGCACCCCTGGGGAGACGGCCGCTGGGGAGACGGCCGCTGGACGGGCGGAACTCCTCGTTCGGGTGGGGGACTTGTCCACAACCGATCGGTAGTCCACGGGCTCCGACGGGCTTCGGCGCGATGCCTCATCGTGGGCTCGCAAGCAGTTCCGTCGTCCGTCGTCGCTGGTGGTGGTCCCCATGTCCGTTGCTCCGTCGTTCCCTTCCTCCTCCGCTCCCCTCGCTCCGCTACCGCCGGGCACGGACGCCCCGGCCACCTGCGAGGTACCGCACTTCGCCCCGGTGCGGGTGCGCGGCGGGCGGTACCGACCACGCCGGCTCGGCCGGCACCGGAGGCGGGCCGTGGCGGCCGGGCTCGCCGTGACCGCGGCGGCGCTCGTCGCTGCGGGCCCGCGGGAGGCCGACCCGGCGCGCGGGCATCCGGTGGCGGAGCCGGTGCGCCAACACCGGGTCGTCGGGCGGGTGTCCGCGCCGGTGCGGATCGCCGACGGCGCCACCGTACGGCTGTTGCGGCCCGGCGACCGGGTCGATGTGATCGCCGCCGAGGAGACCGCGACGGGCGGGGACGCCCAGGTGGTCGCGAGCGGGGCGCGGGTGACAAGGGTGCCCGAGCCGCTGGACACCGCTGCCGACAGCGGGGCGCTGGTGGTGCTGTCCGTGCCGCGCGCCACGGCGACACGTCTCGCGGGCGCGAGCGCCACGGCGCGGCTGGTGGTGACGCTGTGCTGAGCCGGATCAAGCGCGACCCGCTGTCAAGTCGTTCGATGCGGGGGACCGATTGGACAGAACGGCCGAGCGCTGACGTAGGTTGCGGAGCGGTCTGTTCCACAACGTGTGTGTGCGAGGGGTGGCTCCGAAGTGAGCGAGAACAAGGAACCGAGCGTCTGGCAGGGCTTCAAGGCCTTCCTGATGCGCGGAAACGTCGTCGATCTGGCCGTGGCGGTGGTGATCGGTGCAGCCTTCACCAACATCGTGAACGCGGTGGTGAAGGGGATCATCAGTCCCCTGGTCGGAGCGATCGGCACCAAGAACCTCGATCACTACAGTTCGTGCCTGAGCTCGACGTGCGAGGGCGAGCAGGGGATCCAGATCCTGTGGGGCTCGGTGCTCGGCGCCGCGCTCAGCTTCGTGATCACCGCTGCCGTCGTCTACTTCCTGATGGTGCTGCCCATGGCGAAGTACCTGGCCCGGATGGAGGCCCGCCGCAAGGCGAAGGAGGGCACGCAGGAGGTCATCGAGGTGACCGAGCTGGAGGTACTCAAGGAGATCCGCGACGCGCTGGTCGCCCAGCGCGGTTCGGGGCACGACGAGCGGTAGCGGCTCAGAGGTGGTGGGGCGGCTTCTCGTCGAGGAAGCGCTTCAGGTCGGCCGCGCTGTCGCCGGAGCCGCCCGGCCGCTCGCCCCACCCGCGGTCCGTGTCGTCCGAGGACTGCTGGTCCAGCGGGTCGTCGAAGACCAGCGCGGCCTTGGGCTCACGCGGCTCGGGGGCGTCGGGGGCGGGGGTGGTGCTCATGCGTCCAGGGTACGGCCCCCGCGACGACGGCCCCCGCCGCTGCCTCGCGGGTGATTCCCTGCGGGAGAAATTCCCCGCTCCATCTGCTGTGCTTGACCCCATGACGTCCAGTTCCACTCCCGCGCCGGACTCCCCTCGCCCGCCCGGAGGCCGTCGCCCACTGCGCAGGCTCACCGCCCGTGGACGGGGTGAGACGCACCGGGTCGCCACTCCGCTGGAACTCTTCTTCGACCTGTGTTTCGTCGTGGCCATCGCCCAGGCGGGCATCCAGCTGGTGCACGCGATCGCCGAGGGCCACCCGGGCCAGGGGATCCTCGACTACGCGATGGTCTTCTTCGCCATCTGGTGGGCGTGGATGAACTTCACCTGGTTCGCCTCCGCCTACGACAACGACGACATCCTCTACCGGGTCGTCACCCTGATCCAGATCGCCGGTGTGCTGGTCCTGGCGGCCGGGGTCTCCCAGGCGTTCGAGGACCACGAGTACCTGGCGGTGCTGCTGGGCTATGTGATCATGCGGCTCGCCATGGTGACGCAGTGGCTGCAAGCGGCCAGATCGAGCGACGGCCCGGAACGGACGATGGCCCTGCGGTACGCCGGCGGTGTGCTGCTGTGCCAGATCGGCTGGGTGGGCCTGGTGCTCCTGCCCGAGAACGCCAGACCCTGGCTGTTCCTGGTGATGGCCGTCCTCGAGATGTGCGTGCCGCCGTACGCGGAGAAGGACCACCCCACGTCCTGGCACCCGCACCACATCGCCGAGCGGTACGGGCTGTTCACGATCATCGTGCTCGGCGAGACCATCGCGGCGGCCACGGTGGCCGTCAAGACCGGCATCGACGAGAACGACGCGCTGGGCGAGCTGCTGCCGATCGCCGCGGGCGGACTGCTGATCATCTTCGCCGCCTGGTGGATCTACTTCGTGGTGCCGATCCACGGCCATCTGCGCTCCAACAAGCAGGCGTTCCTGTGGGGTTACGGCCACTACGTGGTCTTCGCCTCGGCGGCCGCGATCGGCGCCGGTCTGGAGGTGGCGGTCGAGCAGGCCATCGGCAAGGCGCACATCTCGACGCTGGCCGCGTCGGCCGCGGTGACCCTGCCGACGGCGCTCTATCTGCTCACCGTCTGGGCGCTGCACTCGCGTTACTTCAAGGTGGGCATCGCCCAGCAGACAGTGCTGCCGGCCACGGCCCTGCTGGTGATCTGCTGCACCTTCCTGGGTGAGTGGGCGGTGTTCACGGCCGGCCTGGTCACGGCGTGCGCGGTGGCGACCGGGGAGACGCTTGCGGCGCGTATGAGAGCCCGGGAGCGCGGGACGGCGGTGCCGGCGCCGATGGCCTGATCGACCCGGCCCGGTGCCCGACTCGGTGGGCGCGGCTGGACGAGACTGGCCCCATGACAGTTGACGCTCTGACAGATGTCGCCGGGCTGCGGGTGGGACACGCGACGCGCACCGGGGACGGTTGGCTCACCGGCACCACGGTCGTCCTCGCGCCCGAGGGCGGGGCCGTCGCCGCCGTGGACGTGCGCGGCGGTGGTCCCGGCACCAAGGAGACGGACGCGCTCGATCCGCGCAACCTCGTGCAGAAGGTCGAGGCGATCGTGCTGACCGGCGGCAGCGCGTACGGGCTCGACGCGGCGTCCGGGGTGATGGCCTGGCTGGAGGAGCAGCGGCGCGGGGTGCGCGTGGGGGTGGATCCGGCGCATGTCGTGCCGGTGGTGCCCGCCGCCTGTGTCTTCGATCTGGGGCGGGGCGGCGACTTCCGGGCACGGCCGGACGCGGGCACCGGGCGGGCGGCGGTCGAGGCGGCCGCGGCGAGCGAGGCCGGCGCGTCGGTGCGGCAGGGCTGCGTGGGCGCCGGCACCGGAGCCACCGTCGGGCCGGTCAAGGGCGGGATCGGCACCGCGAGCAGGGTGCTGGACTCGGGGATCACGGTGGCCGCGCTGGTGGTGGCCAACGCGGCGGGGTCGGCCGTGGATCCGGAAACGGGGGTGCTGTACGGGGAGTTGCTGCAAGGGCGGGTGGAGTACCCGCAGGAGAAGGTGCACCAGGCCGCGGGCCGGCGACTCGCCGAGACCGCTGCGCGCAACGCGCCGCCCCCGTTGAACACCACGCTCGCCGTGGTCGCCACCGACGCGGACCTGTCGAAGGCGCAGGCGCAGAAGCTGGCCGGCACCGCGCACGACGGCATCGCGCGGGCCGTGCGGCCGGTGCATCTGCTCAACGACGGGGACACCGTGTTCGCGCTGGCCACCGGGGAGCGCCCGCTCGACGCGGGGAATCCGCTCGCGCTGAACGAGATTCTCGCGGCGGGCGCGGACGCGGTGACGCGGGCGATCGTACGGGCCGTGCGGGCGGCGGAGTCGGTGGACGGGGCGGGTGGGGTGTGGCCGTCGTACGGGGAGTTGTACGGGAGCAACGGCGGCGAGAGCTGACGGACGGCTCACCCCCCTTCCCCGTCCCTTCCCCGCCCGCCCCTTCCCCGCCCGCAGCTCTCCCGCCACTGCGCGCGAGGGATTGTCGCGGTTCTGTCACGTGATGGCATTCACCGCGAACGCGGGGAACCCGCTCCAGTGGCGGGGGCCTCTTCCTCCGTGGAACGAAACGTATCCCGCAGATCGCATGAAGATGGAGCAGATCTTGACAACGCCGGACATAGCAGCGCGGCGCACGCTGGGGGCCTGTGCCGCCCTGATGATCGGCGCTCTGACGCTCACCGCCTGCGGTGGGGGCGCCAACGCCGACAACGACGGCAAGGGCGGCGAGGACTCACCCGGGAAGTCCGCCGCGAAGATCGTGATCTCGGCGAAGAACGGCTCGACCGGGGCGTCGATCAACTCGACCGGTGTGAAGGTCAGCGACGGCAAGCTGACCGAGGTGAAGATGACGGTGGCGGACAGCGGGAAGGCCGTGCCGGGCTCCCTGTCGGCCGACGGGGGCACCTGGAAGCCCGCGGAGCAGCTGGAGCGGGGGACGAAGTACCAGGTATCGGCCACCGCGAAGGACGGGGACGGGCGCAGCACGGCCGCCGACTCCACCTTCACCACCGTCAGTTCGAGCAACAGCTTCATAGGGACGTACACGCCCGACGACGGCACCACGGTCGGCGTCGGCATGCCGGTGTCGTTCAACTTCGACAAGGCGATCAGCGACAAGAAGGCCGTGCAGTCGCACATCTCGGTCACCTCCAGCAGTGGCCAGAAGGTGGCCGGGCACTGGTTCGGCACACAGCGGCTCGACTTCCGGCCCGAGGAGTACTGGAAGGCCGGCTCCAAGGTCACCATGAAGATCGACCTGGACGGCGTGGAGGGCGCGAACGGCGTCTACGGCGTGCAGAAGAAGACGGTCACCTTCACCATCGGGCGCTCGCAGGTCTCGACCGTCGACGTCAACACACAGACGATGACGGTCGTGCGGGACGGCGCGACGATCAAGTCGGTGCCGATCTCGGCGGGCAGCTCGGAGTTCTCCACCTACAACGGGCAGATGGTGATCTCCGAGAAGTACAAGAAGCTGCACATGGACAGTCGCACGGTCAACCTCGCCGACGCGTACGACATCAAGGACGTGCCCAACGCGATGCGGCTGACGACGTCGGGGACCTTCATCCACGGCAACTACTGGTACAACAAGGGCAATCCGCCCTTCGGCAGCCAGGGCACCAGCCATGGGTGCGTCGGCCTTCAGGACGTGAAGGGCGGACAGGGGGCCACGCCCTCCAAGTGGTTCTTCGACAACTCGCTCATCGGCGACGTGGTGATCGTCAAGAACTCCCCCGACAAGAACGTGACGCCGGACAACGGGCTCAGCGGCTGGAACATGACGTGGAGCGAATGGGTCGCGGGCAGCGCCGCCTGATCCACTCCTCGCCCCTGAAGTGCCGTCCGAACAGGGATTCTTGACAGTTCACCGGGCCGCGCGGGAACTTCTCGCGCGGCCCGCGCGTTTTACCGGACGTACGTTTTCTCGGTTCCCGGACATGATGTCCGACTGAGGGGCTACGGTATGCACCCACAAGGTGACATGCAGCAACGCCGGGAGAAACCTTGAGCGTTCCGTACGAGACGGCAGCGTACGAACCACCCGAGTCGCCGGAGTCTCCGGAGGAGCATCTCGCGCGACTCCTCGGCCGCGCCCTGAACTCCTTCGAGTTGCCCGACGAGGCGATACGGCGGCTCGACTGTGCGCTGGCTCACGACAGCTCGCTGCACTCCGCGCACCACAGCGCGGGGCTGCACCGCGAGACGTACCGGCACACCTGGCTGCTGGCCGACGGGTCGGCGCTGACGCTGTGGGAGCTCGTCCACAACACCGCGCGGGGCCGCGACCCGCAGCACGAGGTGTACGCGGACGAGGAGGAGCTGCGCGCCGCGACCGCGCGGCTGCCGCTGCCGCAGGACGCGCCGGACTTCGAACTGCCGGTGACGGTGCAGCTGTCGCCGATCCCCGCGCCCCGGCACGCGTATGTGCCGGACGACTCGGCGGACCACGCGCGCCGGCTGCTGCGCCGGGCGGAGAACGCCGACCGGCCGGGCACGGAGACGGCCGCGCTGCTGACCACGGCGTGCGCGCACCAGATCACGCAGGCCTTCGGGCGCCCAGGCCGTGCGAGCCGCGCCGGGCTGTGCTTCTCGCTCTACGAGCATGCCTTCCTGCTGCGCGACGGCGAGGAGGTCTCCCTGTGGGAGGTCGAGCACACGGCGACGCCGGACGGGCGGCACATGTGCGAGGTGTACACCAGCGAGGACGCGGCGCGTGACGCGATGGAGCGGCGGGCGGCCCAGGTGCCGTAACACGCGGCCTTTCAGCGGCCGTCGTTGAGCTGTCGCATGAGGCCCGCGAAAGCATCCCGTTCCGCCGGGGTGAGTTCGACGGCCTCCAGCGCGGGGGCGGTCTGCCGCTGGTGCGGGAGGCCGGGGAGCTTCGGGTCCGCATGCCATGAGGTCGCCTGGGGGCGGGTGCGGCGCAGGATGCGGGCCAGTCCGATCACCCACAGCGCGGCCGCCAGGGCGAGGACGACCGGACCCAGCAGCTGGAGGATCGAGACGTTCTCAGGCATGCGCTCCAGTAGACAACACGGTCCGGGCCTTTGGGCCCGGACCGTGACGTATCTCGCAGGTGCCGTGAACAACTCACAGCGCCCCAAAGGGACAAGCGGGAGCCTTACGCGGCGACCGGCTGCTTCGCCTCGGCCGCCTTCGCCGCCGGGGACACGGAGTCCGCGACGCCCTCCGGCGCCGTCTTGCGCATGCCCTTCAGCAGGATGACCAGGCCCGCCGTGACCGCTGTACCGGCCGCGATGGCCAGCAGGTACAGGAACGGCTTGCCGATCAGGAAGGTGACCCAGATGCCGCCGTGCGGGGCGCGCAGGGTCGAGCCGAAGGCCATGGTCAGCGCGCCGGTGACCGCGCCACCCGCCATGGAGGCGGGGATCACGCGCAGCGGGTCGGCCGCGGCGAACGGGATCGCGCCCTCGGAGATGAAGGAGGCACCGAGGACCCAGGCCGCCTTGCCGTTCTCGCGCTCGGCGGTGGTGAACAGCTTCTTGCGGATGGTGGTGGCCAGGGCCATGCCCAGCGGCGGGACCATACCGGCGGCCATCACGGCGGCCATGATCTTCATCGCGGAGTCGCTGGGCGCCGCGACCGAGATGCCGGCCGTGGCGAAGGTGTAGGCCACCTTGTTGACCGGGCCGCCGAGGTCGAAGCACATCATCAGGCCGAGCAGGACGCCGAGCAGGACGGCGTTGGTGCCGGAGAGGCTGTTCAGCCAGTCGGTGAGGCCCTTCTGCGCCTCGGAGATCGGCTTGCCGATCACCACGAACATCAGGAAGCCGACGACCGCCGAGGAGACCAGCGGGATCACCACCACCGGCATGATGCCGCGCATGACCGGCGGGATGTTGATCCGCTGGATACCGAGGACCACACCACCGGCGATCAGACCGGCGACCAGACCACCGAGGAACCCGGCGCCGATCGTCACGGAGATCGCGCCGCCGACGAAGCCGGGCACGAGCCCTGGCCGGTCCGCCATGCCGTACGCGATGTACCCGGCGAGGACCGGGACGAGGAAGCCGAACGCGGCCGCGCCGATCTGGAACAGCAGTGCGCCCCAGCTGTCGACCTGGCCCCAGTCGAAGTGCTCGGTGACCGACTTGGCCTCGTTGATCTGGTAGCCGCCGATCGCGAAGCCCAGCGCGATCAGCAGACCGCCGGCCGCGACGAACGGGACCATGTAGCTCACGCCGGACATCAGCCACTTGCGCAGCTTGGTGCCGTAGCCCTCGCCGGGCTCGCCCGTGCGCTCGACGGGGGTGCCGGGCCGGGCGGCCGCCGTGACCTCACCGCGGGCCGCCTTCTCGCGCACCTCGGCGATGAGTTCGGCGGGGCGGTTGATGCCCGCCTTCACGCCGGTGTCCACGGTCGGCTTGCCGGCGAACCGGTCCTTCTCCCGTACGGCCACGTCGTGGGCGAAGATCACGCCGTCCGCCGCCGCGATGACGGCCGGGTCGAGCCGGGTGAACCCGGCCGAGCCCTGTGTCTCGACGACGAGTTCGACGCCCGCCTCGCGGCCCGCGTTCTCCAGCGACTCGGCCGCCATGTACGTGTGGGCGATGCCGGTCGGGCAGGAGGTGACGGCGACGATGCGGAAGGGGCGCTCGGTGGCCGTAGCCGCGGGGGTGGTGCCCGTGGCGGCGTCGGCGGAGGCCGCCACCGACGACGCCACGGAGTCCTGGGAGGTCCCGGCGTCGGAGGACTCGGCCGCCGGGGGCTCCTCGCCGCGGATCAGCGCCGCCGCCGACGCCGCGTCGCCCACGGACCGCAGCGCGTCCGTGAACTCGGTGTTCATCAGCTGCCGGGCCAGCGACGACAGGATCGTCAGATGGGCGTCGTCCGCGCCCGCCGGAGCGGCGATCAGGAAGATCAGGTCGGCCGGGCCGTCCGTCGCGCCGAAGTCGATACCGGCGGCGCTGCGCCCGAAGGCGAGCGTCGGCTCGGTGACGTGCTCGCTGCGGCAGTGCGGGATGCCGATGCCGCCGTCGAGGCCGGTGGGCATCTGTGCCTCGCGGGCGGCCACGTCGGCGAGGAAGCCCTCCAGGTCGGTCACCCGGCCCAGGGCCACCATGCGTTCGGCGAGGGCGCGCGCCGCCGCTTCCTTGGTGTCGGCGGACAGGTCGAGATCGACCAGGTCCGCGGTGATCATGTCGCTCATCGCGGGCTCCTTCGCACGCGTATCGCCCGGGGAGTCTGGTGGGCGGTGAAGGGGACGGGGGTGCCATGGGGGGTGGCGGGGCTGTGGTGGGGGGTCGCGGGGGTGGCGGAGGCGGGCTCGGGGAAGACCCGCCCCCGCCGGGCGGCAGAGCGGCTCAGAAGGCGCTGCCGTCCGTCGATGGCCGTGGCTAAGGGCGAGCTTCGCCGCCGACGGGACCGATCGGCAAGAAATGTGACAACCACGACATTGGTCATGACGCCGGCTCCTTCAGTACGCGGTCCATCGGCACCTCGGCCGTGACCGTCACCGCCGCCCGGTCCAGGTCGGCCGGGGACGGCATCACGCTGCCGGGCAGCCGCACGGCCGCCGCGCCATGGGCGACCGCCGAGGCGAGCGCCTCCGGACCGCTGCCGCCGGCGATCAGGAAGCCGGCGAGCGAGGAGTCACCGGCGCCGACATTGCTGCGTACGGTGTCCACGCGCGCGCTGCCGAACCAGGCGCCCGCGTCGTCCACGAGCAGCTGCCCGTCGGCGCCCAGGCTCGCGAGTACCGCGTGTGCGCCCATCGCGCGCAACTCCTCGGCGGCCTTCAACGCGTCGCCCACGGTGGCCAGGGAGCGCCCGACCGCCGCCGCGAGCTCCTCGGCGTTCGGCTTCACCACGTCGGGCCGGGCCCGCAGCGCTTCGAGGAGAGCGCGCCCGGAGGTGTCCAGCGCGATCCGCGCGCCCCCGTCGTGCGCCCGCGCGACGACATCGGCGTACCAGGACGGGGCGAGCCCGCGCGGGAGGCTGCCGCAGCAGGCGATCCAGTCCGCGTCGCGCGACTGCTCGCGCACCGTCTCCAGGAGCAGTTCCTGCTCGGCCGTCGACAGTTCGGGTCCCGGCGCGTTGATCTTCGTGAGTACGCCGTCCGACTCCGCGAGCGCGATGTTGGAGCGGGTGGCGCCGGTGACCGGGACCGGTGCGACCTCGATTCCCTGCGCGTCGAGCAGGTCGGCGACCAGTGCGCCGGGCGCACCACCCAGGGGCAGGACCGCGACCGTGCGCTGTCCGGCGGCCGCGACCGCGCGCGAGACGTTCACGCCCTTGCCGCCCGGGTCCATGCGCTCGCCGGTGGCGCGGATGACCTCGCCCCGGTCGAGGGAGGGGACCTCGTAGGTGCGGTCCAGGGACGGGTTCGGGGTGACGGTGAGGATCATGCGCGCACTACTTCCGTGCCGCCGCGCTCGATGGCGGTGGCGTCTTCTTGGCTCAGCCCGCTGTCGGTGATCAGCAGGTCCACATCGCTCAGGTCGCCGAAGCGGGCGAAGTGCTCCTGGCCGTGCTTGGCGGAGTCGGCGAGCATCACCACACGGCGGGCCGCGGCCACCGCCGCGCGCTTCACCGCGGCCTCGGCGAGGTCGGGGGTGGTCAGACCGTGCTCGACGGAGAAGCCGTTGGCCGCGACGAACAGGACGTCGGCACGGATCTCGCCGTACGCACGCAGCGCCCAGGCGTCCACGGCGGCGCGCGTACGGTGCCGTACGCGCCCCCCGACGAGGTGGAGCTGGATGCCGGGGTGATCCGCGAGACGGGCCGCGATGGGCAGGCTGTGGGTGACGACGGTCAGGGACGCCTCCAGCGGCAGCGCGGCGGCCAGCCGGGCCACCGTCGTACCGGCGTCGACGATCATCGTGCCCTCGGTGGGCAGCTCGGCGAGGGCCGCCTTCGCGATGCGGTCCTTCTCGTCAGCCGCGGTGCCCTCCCGCTCGGCGAGGTCCGGCTCGAAGTCCAGTCGCCCGGCCGGGATCGCGCCACCGTGCACCCGGCGCACCAGCCCGGCGCGGTCGAGGGCCTTCAGGTCCCGGCGGATCGTCTCCGCCGTGACCTGGAACTCCTCGGCCAGCGACAGGACGTCCACCCGGCCCCCGTCACGGGCCAGCCGGAGAATCTCCTGCTGCCGCTCCGGTGCGTACATGTCCGTTCGCCTCCGAACTGTGCCCGAACTTGTGGTTTCGACAGGGAGAGTACGCCCGGATTTCCAGGAAGTAAACAGGTCCGGACCCAATCGGGCATGAATGGCGTCCGACCTGGGCGTGAGTGGGCATGAGTGGGCATGAGTGGGTACGACTGGACGTGCGGGAACGACGAAAAGCCCGGCAACGAAGTGCCGGGCCACCGTCTCTCTCCCCCCGCTCTCAGCCCACCAGCGCGGGCTCCTTCTCCGGCTCCGGCCCCGGGCCCGCCTCGGACCCGGACGCCTCGGCAGCTCCCTCGACGTGCAGTGCCGGCCGCTTCGGCAGCGCGAACATCAGCAGGAAGATCGCGCCCATCACCGCGGCCACCCAGCCCAGCGCGTGCTGGAAGCCGTCCGCGAAGGCCGCGGCCGCCTGCGGGCCCTGCGGGGCCTGCGCGGACTCCGTCAGCCTGTCGTCGACGACCCCGAAGAAGACCACCGAGACCAGGCCGAGGCCGAGCGCGTTGCCCATCTGCTGGACAGTGTTGATGAGGCCCGACGCCGAACCCGCGTGCTCGCGCGGCACCTCCGACAGGATCGCGTCCGTCAGCGGGGCCACGATCAGGCCCATGCCGACGCCCATCACGACCAGGGGCAGGGCCATCTGCCAGGGGGCGATGGAAAGGCCGTAGCGGCCGGCCTCCCAGATGTAGAGCAGAACGCCGATCGCCATCACCAGCGCACCCGCCTGGAGCACCTTGCGGCCGAAGCGCGGGACCAGCGCCTGCACGGACATGCCGGCCGCCGTCGAGACCGCGATCGAGAACGGGATCCCGGTCAGGCCCGCCTTCAGCGGGCTCCAGCCCAGGCCGAACTGCATGTACAGCGTCCACACCAGGAAGAAGATGCCGAGCGCAATACCGAAGACGGTCTGCACCGCGATGCCGGCCGCGAAGCTCTTCACCTTGAACAGCGACAGTTCGACGAGCGGGGAGCCGTCGCGGGCGGCCTTGCGACGCTCATACGCCACCAGCACCCCGAGGACGACGAGTGCGCCCGCCATCGACACATACCCCCGCAGCGGCCAGCCCAGCTCACGGCCACGGGTGAGCGGGTACAGCAGCATCAGCAGGCCGAGGGTGACGAGCGCGACGCCGACCAGGTCCAGCTTCAGTGCCTTCGGGGCCTTGGACTCCGTGATGAAGCGGCTGCCGAGGATCAGACCCGCGATGCCGACGGGCAGGTTGATCAGGAAGATCGGGCGCCATTCGAGACCGAAGAGGTTCCACTCCGTCAGCAGTGCGCCGAGCAGTGGACCGGTGACCGCGCCAAGTCCGACGACCGCGCCGAACAGGCCGAAGACCTTGCCGCGTTCGTGCGCCGGGAACGTCGCGTGCACGATCGACAGCACCTGCGGGACCATCAGCGCCGCCATCGCGCCCTGCAGGATGCGGGAGGCCACCAGCATCTCCGGGTTCGCGGCGAAGCCGCACAGGGCCGAGGCCAGGGTGAAGCCGCCGATACCGATCAGGAACAGCCGCTTTCGGCCATGTATGTCACCGAGACGACCGCCGGTGATCAGGCCGGCGGCGAAGGCCAGGGCATAGCCGGCGGTGATCCACTGGATCTGACTGAAGGACGCGCCGGCGTCCCGCTGGATCGACGGGATGGCGATGTTGACGATCGTGACGTCGACGAGGTCCATGAAGGCCGCGGTCATGACGATCGCCAGGGCGAACCATCGACGGCGGTCGCCCGGTGCGCTGGGGTGGATCACGAGTGCTGGTTCTGTCCCGGTTGAGGTCATGGCTTGAAGGTATTCCTTCATTAGGTCAGATCGTGTCCTAGTACTGCGGCATCCTCGGATTCATGACGAGGGACACTCCGGCACGGCTTCTGACACTCCTCTCCCTTCTCCAGACGCCCCGCGAATGGCCCGGCGGTGAGCTCGCCGACCGGCTCGGGGTGTCCCGACGGACGGTGCGGCGTGACATCGACCGGCTGCGGGAGCTGGGGTATCCGGTGCAGGCGACCATGGGGGCGGAGGGCGGCTATCGGCTCGTCGCGGGCAAGGCGATGCCGCCGCTCGTACTGGACGACGAGGAGGCCGTGGCCATCGCGGTCGGGCTGCGGGCCGGGGCCGGGCATGCGGTCGAGGGGGTGGAGGAGGCGTCGGTGCGGGCGCTGGCGAAGCTGGAGCAGGTGCTGCCGTCGCGGTTGCGGCACCGGGTGACCACGCTGCAGGCCGCGACCACGCCGTTGACCAGTGGGGACGGGGCGAGCATCGCGCCCGAGACGCTGACCGTGATGGCGTCGAGTGTGGCGGGGCGGGAGCGGTTGCGGTTCGCCTATCGCGCCGCGGACGGCACCGAGTCGCGGCGCCTGGCGGAGCCGTACCGGCTCGTCTCGACCGGGCGCCGCTGGTACCTCGTCGCATACGACCTCGATCGCGCCGACTGGCGCACGTTCCGGGTGGACCGGGTGAGCGAGCCGTTCGCGACCGGGGCGCGGTTCGCTCCGCGGGAGTTGCCTACGGGGAACGCCGCGGAGTACCTACGGCGTTCCATGCAGCGGCATCAGGCGTCGTACGACTTCGAGGTGACGTTCGCGGCGTCCGCCGAGGCTGTCGCGGCGCGGGTTCCCCGGTGGTTGGGGGTGCCGGAGCCGATGGGTGCGGAGTGCTGTCGGCTGCGGGCCACCGTGGGGGACGCGGTGGAGTGGTTGGCGGTGCGGTTGGTGTTGCTCGGGTTTGAGTTCACTGTGCGGGAGCCGGTGGAACTCGTGGAGTGTGTACGGGAGTTGGGCGGGCGGTTGAGTCGGGCCGCCGCGGGGTGAGTGGGGGGCGGGATGCCCGCGGGGGCCCGCTGCGCTGAGTTGCTGTGGGTGCGTTTCGGCTGTGGGTTCAGGACGGGGCGATCTCATCCCATGGGAACGTCCTCAGCGCCGCCAAGTTGCGCATCGCCAGGGCCGCCGGGCCGTCCGGGCCCTCTGCGGGGGCGGTGCCGGATGCCCATGTTTCCACTGCTACTCGTACCGAGGCTGCTGCCACCGCGGCGGCGAAGTCGAGGGCCGGAGAAGGGGGTTCGGCAACGTTGTCTGCAACGTTGTCCCGGCTTCTGTGGGCCAGGACCTCCGCCAGCTTCTCCTCCGACTCGTGGCAGACCTCGGCCCACACCCTTCGCAGGGCCGGGCTCGATGTGGCAAGGCGGACCAGGGTGCGGACCCAGTCCCAGGACGCCGCCGAGACACCTGCGCCGGGGGTGAGGGTGTGGTGGGCCGCGTGTTCCAGGGCCTCGGGGAGGGAGAGGTCGGCGGGGGCGTTGCGGACGGCCTGGGTCCAGCGGGCGGCGCCGGCCGCGTAGAGGGGGGCCACCGCCTCCTCCTTGGTGGCGAAGTAGCGGTAGAACGTGCGCGGGGCGATGCCTGCCGCCTGGGCGATGTCCTCGGCCCGGGTGGCCCGAAGGCCCTGTCGCACGAAGAGGGCGGCCGCCGCGCGGGCGATCTCCATGCGGGTCGCCGCCTTGCGGCGTTCCGTCAGTGAGGGGGAGATGGGGCTGCTCACGCTCGGCAGGCTATGCCCATGTGGCACAATCTGCCATCCGGGTGGGCGACCCCGTGGTTCAGGTACGGGGTGGCCCACCCGTCCGGTCGGCCCGCCGCAGAAAATGAGCCGGGCTCCGGCACCCAGGGGGGATAGGCGCCGAAGCCCGACTCGGGGGAAGTCCCGGCGCCGGGGGGAGTGCGTCGGGACTTGGTCCGTTGGTATGTGTGGTGGGGGTGTCGGGGGGCCGAACTCCCTTGCCTGGAGGTCTTTTTCCCGGTCCCTGTGAATTGAAGCGGCGTTACATCGCCATGTTTGCGCGGTCTTTGGCCACCCGGCGTACGCCCCCGCCCTTGCGGACGGAGGACTCGCACGGAGGACTCGGGCGGAGGACTACGCGGCCGCGTCGAAGCCGGTGCTGCGGGCCATCTTCTTCAGCTCCAGCAGGGCGTGCTTCTCGATCTGGCGGATGCGCTCGCGGGTCAGGCCGTGCTCCTTGCCGACCTCGGTCAGCGTGCGCTCTCGGCCGTCCTCGATGCCGTACCGCATCTTGATGATGGACGCCGTGCGCTGGTCGAGGCGGCCGATCAGGTCGTCCAGCTCCTCGCTGCGCAGGAGGGTGAGGACGGACTGCTCCGGGGAGACCGCGGAGGTGTCCTCCAGCAGGTCGCCGAACTGGGTCTCGCCCTCGTCGTCCACCGCCATGTTCAGGGAGACCGGGTCGCGGGCCCAGTCCAGGACGTCCGTCACACGCTCCGCGTTCGAACCGAGCTCCGCGGCGATCTCCGCGGGCTCCGGGTCGCGGCCGTGCTCCCGGTTGAACTCGCGCTGGACGCGGCGGATGCGGCCCAGCTCCTCCACGAGGTGGACGGGGAGGCGGATGGTGCGGGACTGGTCCGCTATCGAGCGGGTGATCGCCTGACGGATCCACCAGGTCGCGTACGTCGAGAACTTGAAGCCCTTGCGGTAGTCGAACTTCTCGACCGCGCGCACCAGGCCGGCGTTGCCCTCCTGGATCAGGTCGAGGAGGGGGAGACCGCTGCGCGGGTAGCGCCGGGCCACCGCCACGACCAGGCGGAGGTTGGAACGGATGAAGATGTCCTTGGCCCGCTCGCCGTCGGCGACCAACGCTTCCAGTTCCTCACGGGTGGCGTCCGCCTTGGCCTCCTCGTATCCGTCGAGGACCTGCCTTGCGAACACACCCGCCTCGATGATCTGCGAAAGCTCGACCTCTTTGGCGGCGTCGAGTAGCGGCGTGCGCGCGATCTCGTCGAGGTACATGCCGACCAGGTCGCGGTCCGCGATCTCGCCACCATGGGCGCGAACACTGCGTGCCGCGTCGACGGCCTCGCCGGTGGCGGACTGACGACGGGCGACGGCACGGGTTGCCATGCGTGCTCCCTTGCGAAGTGGGCGGGCGGGTGCTTCTTAACGCTGCTTCTTGAACGCTTGGGACTCTTGTCGAGTGCCCTGCATCCGATGGAAACAACGACTGGAATCAGGACAGAATTCCCAACCCACCCCGCTATTTTTCTGATCTTGCAGTACCCTGCCCGGCCATACGAGGAGGCCCGATGTCGTCGGAACGTACAGAGGTGCAGGTCAGGTCCGGAGTCGAAGGAGACCTCGAAGCCCTCACCGACATCTACAACCACTATGTACGCGAGACGGCCATCACATTCGACACCGCGGCCTTCACGCCGGAAGAGCGCCGCTCTTGGCTGGTCTCCCACCCTGAAGACGGCCCGCACCGGCTGATGGTTGCCGTGGAGGCCGGGCCCGAAGGGAACTCACAGCGGATTCTGGGCTATGCCACATCCGGCCCTTTCCGGGCCAAGCCCGCCTACGGCACCTCCGTGGAGGTCACCGTCTACCTCGCGCCGGACGCCGGCCGGCGCGGCATCGGCACCCTCCTCTACAAGGCCCTGTTCGAGGCCCTGGCCGAGGAGGACCTGCACCGCGCCTACGCGGGCATCGCCCAGCCGAACGAGGCGTCCACCCGCCTGCACGAGCGCTTCGGCTTCCGGCACATCGGCACGTATCGCGAGGTCGGCCGCAAGTTCGGCCGGTACTGGGACGTGGCCTGGTACGAGAAGGAGTTGTAGGCACGGGAAGGGCCTCGGCCAAGCCCGGCAAAGGTCTCAGCCAGGCACGGGAAGGGCTTCAGCCAAGCCCGTCACGGGCCTCAGCCGAACTGCACGGACCGCTTCGCCAGCCCCATCCAGAACCCGTCGATCACGGACTTCTGGCCCGCCTGGCCCGTCTGCTCACCGGCCGCGTCCGCGGCGCCCATCGTCACGAACAGCGGGGCGAAGTGCTCGGTGCGCGGGTGGGCGTAGCGGCCGGCCGGGGACTTGTGGAGGAAGTCCAGCAGGGCGTCCCAGTCGCCGCCCTCCAGCGCCCGCCGCCCCCAGTCGTCGAACTCCGCGGACCAGGCGGGGACGCCCTCCTGGCGCAGGGCGGCCAGGTTGTGGGTGAAGAAGCCGGAGCCGACGATCAGCACGCCCTCGTCGCGCAGCGGCGCCAGCTTGCGGCCGATCTCCATGAGCCTCACGGGGTCCAGGGTCGGCATGGAGATCTGCAGGACGGGGATGTCGGCCGCGGGGTACATCTCGACGAGCGGGACGTAGGCACCGTGGTCGAGGCCGCGGTCCGGGATGTCCTGCACGGGCATGCCCGGGGCGCGCAGCAGCTTCCGTACGGACTCGGCGAGCTCGGGGGCGCCGGGGGCCGGATAGGTCACCTGGTAGTAGTGCTCGGGGAATCCCCAGAAGTCGTAGACGAGAGGGACGGGCTCGGTGGCAGCGATCGCCAGGGGGGCCTCCTCCCAGTGGGCGGAGACCATGAGGATCGCCTTGGGGCGCGGCAGAGCGGCAGACCAGGCCGCGAGCTCGCCGGGCCAGACCGGGTCGTCCGCGAGCGGCGGGGCGCCGTGGCTGAGATAGAGAGCAGGCATGCGCTCCTGCGTGACGGCGGACATGACGGCGACTCCCTCCGGAGACTCAGTTGCTTCGCTGCAACCAGGTCGATGTGTTTGCTTCGATGCGGCTGCTTAGATGCGGCGACTTCAGTACGGTCGCTTCAGCGGTTGCTTCAAATCTAAAGCTTCCTCTGCCAGAGAACCGTACGCCCAGGTAGTTAAAACTTCAAGGAGAGCTCTCGTACAGTGGAGTACATGAATACGGCATCGACCTCCGCGCCACCCGCACCCGACGCGTCCGCACCCCCGCAGGAAACGCGTTGGCTGACCGTCGAGGAGCAGCAGGTCTGGCGCTCCTACATCGAGGCGACCACCCTGCTCTGGGACCACATGGACCGCCAGCTCCAGCGGGACGCGGGCATGCCGCACATCTACTACGGCCTCCTGGTCAAGCTCGCCGAGTCCCCGCAGCGCCGACTGCGGATGACCGAGCTGGCGATGCTCGCGAAGATCACCCGCTCCCGTCTCTCGCACGCCATCGCCCGGCTGGAGAAGAGCGGCTGGGTGCGGCGCGAGGACTGTCCCGACGACAAGCGGGGCCAGTTCGCGGTGCTGACGGACGCGGGCATGGAGATGCTGCGGGAGGCGGCACCCGGCCATGTGGAGGCCGTTCGTCAGGCGATGTTCGACCGGCTCACGCCGGAGCAGCAGAAAGCCCTCGGCGAGATCATGCAGATCGTCGCCGAGGGCCTGCAGCCGAGTGAAGCGGGTGCGGACCTGCCCTGGCTCCGCTGAACCGCTCATTCAGCGAGCCGGGGCAGGTCCTTCGAGGCGTTACGTACGGAGCGTCCCCATCCCCGTACGTACGCCCGGTCCCAAGGGGTACGACCGGACGGTCGTCGCCGGTCTCAGTGCGCGACGACCGGCACCGCGACCTCGTTCTCGGCGCCCTCCTCGGAGGAGGCCACCGTCGTGCCGCCCGGACGGCCGGCGTTGACGAAGGTCAGGGCGATGGCCGCGGCCACGACCAGGATGCCGACGGCGAACCAGATCGCGTTGGTGTAGCCCTGCACCATGCCCTCCAGCTGGACCAGCTGCTGCTGGGACCGGCTGGTCGCGCCGGCGATGTGGTCGGCGATGTAGGACGTGGTCGCCGAGGCGGCGATCGTGTTCAGCAGGGCCGTACCGATCGCGCCGCCCACCTGCTGCGAGGTGTTGACCATCGCGGAGGCGACACCGGCGTCCTGCGGCTTGACGCCCTGCGTGGCGAGTGACATCGCCGGCATGAACGCCGTACCCATGCCGAGGCCGAGCAGCAGCATCGCGGGCAGCAGGAGCGCGGCGTACGAGGAGCCGATCTCCAGCTGCGTCAGCAGCAGCATGCCGAGGGCGGCGACCAGGAAGCCGGGGCCCATCAGCAGTCGCGGCGCGACCCTGGTCATCAGTCGGGTGCCGATCTGGGTGGAGCCCGTGATCATGCCCGCGATCATCGGCAGGAAGGCGAAGCCGGTCTTCACCGGCGAGTAGCCCTTCACGATCTGCAGGTAGTAGGTCAGGAACAGGAACAGACCGAACATCGCGATGATCGCGAGGCCGAGCGAGAGGTAGACACCGCCGCGGTTGCGCTCGGTGACCACGCGCAGCGGCAGCAGCGGTGCCTTGACCCTGGCCTCGACGAGGACGAAGGCCAGCAGCAGCACGGCGGAGGCGACGAACATGCCGACCGTCACCGAGTCGGCCCAGCCGCTGGACTCGGCACGGGTGAAGCCGTAGACCAGCGCGACCAGACCGAGGGTGGAAAGGATGACGCCCGGGATGTCGAGCGCGGAGCGGTTGCGGCTGCCCTCGGGCTCACGGATGACCAGCCAGGCACCGGCCGCGGCGAGCACGGCGAACGGGATGTTGACGAAGAACGTCCAGCGCCAGTCCAGGTACTCGGTGAGGAAACCGCCGAGGATCAGACCGACGGCACCGCCACCACCGGCGATGGCGCCGTAGATGCCGAACGCCTTCGCGCGCTCCTTGGCGTCGGTGAACATCACCGCGAGCAGCGAGAGCGCGGCCGGGGCGAGCAGCGCGCCGAACGCACCCTGGAGGGCACGGGCGCCGAACATCATGGCCTCGTTGGTGGCCGCCCCGCCCAGCGCGGAGGCCGCGGCGAAGCCGCCCAGACCGATGACGAAGGCGCGCTTGCGTCCCCACAGGTCGGCGATACGGCCGCCGAACAGCAGCAGACCACCGAAGGCGAGGGCGTAGGCCGTGACGACCCACTGCCGGTTGCCGTCGGAGATGCCCAGGTCCTGCTGGGCGGAGGGCAGTGCGATGTTCACGATGGTCGCGTCGAGCACGACCATCAGCTGGGCTATCGCGATGAACGCGAGCGCTTTCCAGCGGTTGGGATCGACGGCGCCGAGGGCGCTGCCGGGAGCCTTTGCGGCCGTTTCAGACATTGCGGTACCCACTTCGGGACTTCGTGACGGAAAAAGTGAAAGGAAAGGGGACGGCTCGTCGGCTGTGACGGCCGGTGAGATTCAGCGAGATGAGGCGAGATTCCGTGAGACTCGGTGAGTCTCGGTGAAATGCGGTGAGATGCGGTGTGGTGACTGCTGTGGCGCTCTGAACTAACCGGTCAGGCCTGGCGCAGGTCCTCCATGGTCAACGCCGTGCCCGGCAGGACCGAGCGGGCCGGTGCCCGCAGTCCGTCCAGGAACAGCTGAAGATGACGGTGGACATAGCGGTCGGCCATGTCGCACCCGGTTCCGGCAGGGGGGCGGCTGAGCTGGGCCGCGGCGATCATGAGGTCGCCGACGTCCACGTCGGAGCGGAGCTGGCCGGCCGCCTTGGCGCGGTCCATGATCGCCCCGATCAACTGCTCGACCCGCTCCCGCGAGGCCTCCAGATCCGGGTGGTGCTTGTCGAACGTGCTCTGGACCATCGGGCACAGCGCGCTGATCCGCTCGTCGGCGGCGGTGTGCACGAAGCGCTCCAAGGCCTCGAAGGCATCCCCGGTCTGCGCGAGCGCGAGCTCGGCCGCCGCCGCCGTACGGTCCATGACCGTGCAGACGACCTCGCGGACCAGTGCGTCGCGGTCGGGGAAGTTGCGGTACACCGTGGCGTTGCCGACGCCGGCCCGGCGGGCGATCTCGTCGAGCGGCACGTCGGGGCCGAACTCGACGAACATCTCCTGGGCGGCGGTGACGATCCGCTCCCGGTTGCGCAGGGCGTCGGCGCGCGGCCGCGTCGCCTTGCGCGCTACGGGGGTCGCGGTCTGCACGGTGTACTCCTCGATTTCCGGTGAGTGGGCGATCCGGGGAAGGTGTCCCCGTTTCGCTTGGACACATGGCTAAACGGGGAAGGGCTCCCCGGTTATTTCCCGCCCCGGGAAAGATTTCATGTGACCTGAATCACAAACACCCGGACCCAAGAACCCACGTTCGGTCTCTTCCAACGCGCGCCCGCGCACCCCTCGACACAGGGTGATCGAGAGGGAGCAGCACGCAGTCGGGCGGCTGCCATGGACTGAAGGGCCCATGCATGCAGCCGAGCCGTCGGATACGCACCCGCCGTGTGGCCGCCCTCGCCTCCGTGACCGCCCTGACCCTGGCGGTCAGCACCTCGGCAGGCACCGGGCACCTCACGGCGGGATCCTCGACGGTGGCCGGCGCGGGCCCGATCTCGCCGGAGCACCCCTCCGCCCTGCGCCCCTGCATGATCAGCGGCCGGCCGACGGTCCAGATGTCCGAGGGCGTACCGACGGTGCGCGGCTACTCCCGCTCCACCGGAACCGTGCGCGCCCTCACCGTCATGGTCGACTTCCCCGACGCCCCCGGCCCCGGCCGCGCCCTCGACCGTTTCTCCGAGTTCTTCCCGCAGACCCAGGACTGGTTCCGCACCAGCTCCTACGGCCGCCTCGACTACCGCCCCGAGACCCCGGTCCCCGGCTGGCTGCGCATGCCCAAGTCCTTCCGGGCGTACGGCATAGAGCGCGGCGCGCCGTTCGACCCCGGCTACCGGGAGCTGGTCCAGGACATCGTGGTCGCGGCCGATCCGAAGGTGGACTTCCGGTCGTACGACTTCCTGAACGTGCTGGTGACACCCAACGCCGGCCCGTCGGCCCTGGACACGGTCCTGTCAGTGACCTTCGCGGGCAACACCGACGCCCCGGTCGCCGACGGGGTCTCGGTGGCCAACGCCTCCTTCGTCTACTCCCGCCAGGACGACGGCTCCGGCACCTACCACCGCACCGGTTACCGGGTCCTCCCCCACGAGAACGGCCACGTCTTCGGCCTGCCCGACCTGTACACCGCCGAGGGCGGCAGCGCGGTCGGCCACTGGGACATCATGAGCGAGGACTGGGGGGCCAACAACGACCTGCTCGGCTGGCACAAGTGGAAGCTGGGCTGGCTGGACGCCGCGCAGATACGCTGCGCCGCCACCCCGGGCACGACCGAGTACGTCCTGACCCCGCTGGCCCGTGAGGGCGGCCCGAAGCTGGTGTTCGTCCCCCTGGGCCGCCGCACCGGATACGCCCTCGAACTACGCACCCGCGAGGGCAACGACGAGGCCGTGTGCCGCCCCGGCGTCCTGATCTACCGGGTCGACGCGGATGTGGACACCGGGATGGGGCCGGTGAAGGTCCACGACTCCCACGAGAACAGCGGCGGGTGCACGCGCAGCGCGAACGTCCACGCCGAGCTGTCCGACGCGACGTTCGCACCCGGGGAGGAGTTCCGCGACGAGAAGCGGGGGGTGCGGGTGGCGGTGGTGGGGGTGGATCTGACGGGGGGGTATCGGGTGCGGGTGACTCGGGGGTAGGGGGTGCGGGTGGGGGCGGGTGGGGGCGGGTCGGGGTGTCGTACCCGGGCGTGAACCGGAGATTGCCGTACGCGGGCGGGAGCCGGAGATCGCCGTACGCGCGAGTAAGCGGTGGTTGCCGTATGTGCGCGGGGGTCGGATTACGGTTAGGGCTGCCGCGAACGCCGTACGGAGAGCCGATGCCCGCGAAGACGACCCTGGACGACGACCGAGCCCTGCCGTTGGAGGCGGTCACTCCGCTGATCCGGGGTGTCGCGGTGCTGCGGCGACTGACGGAGGCCGGCGGGACGCTGAGCGCGAGTGGGCTGGAGCGGGGCACCGGGCTGGCACGCTCGACGGTGGACCGGATCACGTCCACGCTCGCCCGCATGGGATACGTCCGCCTCGACGGCCGTGACATCGCCCTGGCGCCGCGCGTCATGGAACTGGGCAACGCCTACCTGGCCGCACTCGGCCTGCCCGCCCTGCTCTCCGCGCACGCGGACGCGCTCGCCGACGAGTTGGACGAGTCGGTGTCGCTCGCGGTCGCCGACCGTGACGGCATCCGCTTCATTCACCAGGCGACCCGCCGCCGCGCGATGTCCCTCAGCTTCCGCATCGGCGACCTGCTCCCGGCCGAACGCACGGCGCCGGGCCCGCTGTTCGCGACGGAGTGGACGGAGCCGGAGTGGCAGGCGTGGCGTGAGCGCCGGGCGAAGGACCCCGAGGACCGGGGCTTTCCGGCCGCACCCTGGCAGGTGCACCCGTCCTCCGACGAGGACTTCGAACGCCGGGCGGCGCGGGCGCGGGAGGACGGCTGGGCGTTGGACGACCAGTTGATCGAGCCGGGGCTGGTCGCGCTGGCCGTACCGGTGAAGGACCCCCGGGCGGGCGGCCGTATCGCCTGCGTGGTGAGCGTGGTGAGCCATACGAGCCGGCACACGGCCGCGGACCTGCGCGACACGCTCCTCCCCCGGCTGCGGACGGCGGTCACCGAGATGGAACGCGCACTGCGCGAGGCCCCGCAGCCGCGCCCCGGCCCGGTCCCGGCGGGCCTCGCGACCTGGACGGGCGCCTCCAAGCAGGAACTGGGCAGGGAGTTCGTCGAGTCACTGGCGCGCGGACTGACCGTACTGACCGCCTTCGGCGAGGGCCGGGCGGAACTGACACTCACGGACGTGGCGAACGCGACCGGGCTGGCCCGGGCGACGGCCCGACGTGCGCTCATCACATACGAACATCTGGGCCTGGTACGCCCGTCGGGGAACCGGTCCTTCACCCTGACCCCCCGCGTACTCTCCCTCGGCTACCCGCCCCTGTCCCGCACGTCCCTGGCCCAGATCGCGACCCCGCACCTGGCCGAACTCGCCGACCGCGTCCACGAGTCGGCGTCCCTGGCGGTGCTGACACCGTCGGCAGAGGAGGTCCAGTACATCGCCCGGGCCGCCACGAGCCGGGTGATGAGCGTCAACATCACGGTCGGCACGCGGCTGCCGGCGTATGCGACATCGCTGGGGCGGGTACTGCTGGCGGACCGCCCGTCGGACGAACGCCAGTCAACCGCCCCGACAGTCGAACTGCGCCCACTCACCCCCCAAACAATCACGAACCCCTCGGCCCTGGCCGCCGCCCTGAAGGAGGTCCGCACCCGCGGATACGCCCTGGTCGACGAGGAGTTGGAGGCGGGCCTGCGCTCGGTGGCGGTACCGGTACGGGACCGAACGGGCCGCGTGGTCGCCGCGCTGAACGTGGCCATGCACGCGGCACGACGGTCGGTGGAGGAGTGCGTGCGGGAGGTGCTGCCGGAGCTGATGGAGACGGCTGGACGGGTGGAGGGGGAGCTTCGGGTGGCGGGGCGGTTTGCTCGGGTGTCGGTGGCCTGAGTGCCTGGAGGTTCAGCCGTCGTACGGCCGCCTGGCGGCACGGCATAAGCCGTCGGTACGGCCTGCCGGCACGGCATCAGCCGTCGTAAGGCCTGCCGGGCACGGCACTAGACGTCGCACGGCCTGGCGGGCAGGGAACTAGCCGTCGTACGGCCTGGCGGCGCGGCCCTCGCGGAGGGTCAGCCCCCACCAGGTGAGCTGGTCGAGCAGGACATCGGCGGCCTTGGTGGTGCCGTCCTGGTCGTGCGGGCGCCCCTCGTCGTCGAACTGCTCCCAGGCCATGTGAAAGCTGACGGTGTCGCGCAGGGTGACGGCATGCAGCTCGGCGAAGACCTGACGCAACTGCTCGACGGCGCGCTGGCCGCCGGCCATGCCGCCGTAGGAGACAAAGCCGACCGGCTTGGCCCGCCACTCCCGGTAGACGTAGTCGATGGCCAGCTTCAGGGCGGCCGGGTACCCGTGGTTGTACTCGGGAGTGACGACGACGAACCCGTCGAGCCCACCGATGCGCTGGGCAAGCCTTGGCGCGTCACCCGTCACGTCGGACCGCTCCAGGGTCAGCTTGAGCTCGTCGGCGAGGGCGGGCTCGGACAGATCGATGACATGCGTCTCCATGTCACCCCGACGCCCGATCTCGGCCACGAACCACCGAGCCACCTTGTCGGCGAACCGGCCGGGCCGGACGCTGCCGATAAGAACGCCGATCTTGAGCGGGGCCTGGGAGGCGTGCGACATGGGTGTACCTCGTTTTCGGGGAACGGCTGGGAGTGATCGCGGGGCGCCTCTGAGTGGGGCCCCGCGATCACAACGTAAAATCTCAACTTAACTTGAGGTCAAGCGAGCCTGAGCCGACGTTCCGAAGATCACCGAGCCGCACCATCGCTCACCGACAACCGGGGCGAACGCCGCAGGTCAGGGCGCGTTCTGGGATCATGTCAGTCGGCCTTCTGGAAGTGACCCGTAGAGACGTGAAGCCGGGCACGTTCTTGTCGGCTCGAAGGCTTCCTCGCACACTCAATGCTTCACCCGGAAGACGGTGAACGATGGTGTCGTACGTGGGTCCAGACGGCAGTCAAGCCACGGCCCCTTCCCGTTGAACGCCTGCTCGTAGAACGCGATGACAAGCGCCTTGTTGTCGGCAGCGGACACGTGCTTCTCATGCTCTCTGGGTGCTGGGTCGTGCGTCAGAGGGTCATGGCGTCGCGGACGAGCGCCGTGTCGACGAACTGTTCGAAGCGGACGATGCGTCCTGCGCGTACGACGAAGTGGTGGGCGACGCGGACGGCGATCGGCTTCCCGGTCGCCTTGTTGGTTGCGGTGTAGCGGGCGAGGACGACGACGTTCTCGCCGTCGACGACGTAGGTGTCGTCGTGGGCGGTCCAGCCGTCCCAGTCCTGGCCGAGCTTCTCCATCACGCCGGCGGTGACGCCGTCGGGGGTGCGGTAGGTGCCGGCGAGGGGGAAGCCGGCCATCTCCGTCCACTCCACGTCGGGGGCGAGGGTGGCCCGAAGGGCCTCAAGGTCACCTGCCGCGGAGGCGAGGTACTGACGGCGCACGACGTCGGCGGGTGCGGTGGAGGTCGCGAACTCGGCCATGGTCAGCCCCACTTCATTTCGCCCTTGGCGACCTTCGCGCCGATCTGGGCGGCGATCAGCATGCCGTTGTCGGGGTAGCGCTTGACCAGCACCTCGGTCAGCGTGGCGCCGTCGGACGCCTTGCCGAGCTCCTCCTCGAAGGCGAGGAGGTACTCGCGGGTCGCGGAGATGGCGGACGCGTCCGCCGCCGTACCGGGCAGACGGTGGCCCGGCACGACGAGCCGCGGGTCGAGCGCGGCCATCTCGTCCAGCAGGTCGATCCACGCGGCACGGTCGCCGGGGGTGGGGGTGTCGGCGACCCAGACGTGCTCCTGCTGGAAGAGCAGGACGCCGCCGAGGAGGGCACGCTGCTCGGCCTGCCACAGATAGTGGCGGTCGGGCAGCGCGGCCGGGCCGCCCTTGAGCTCGAAGCGGCGGCCCTCCAGGGTGAGGTCGCCGGTCAGCGGGGTGAGGTCGACCAGGCGGGTGGGCAGGTTCGGGCCGAGCGTGGCCCATGCCTTGAGCTTGCCCTCGTAGGAGTGCTGGATGTGTTCGATGACGATCGGGGTGGCCACGAAGGCCGCGTCGGGGAAGGCGTCGGCGATGACTTCGGCGCCGAAGTAGAAGTCGGGGTCGGCGTGACTGACGAAGACGGTGGTCAGCGTCTTGCCGGAGTCGAGGATCTCGGCGGCGAGGCGGTGGCCGTCGGCGCGGGTGAAGGCGACGTCGACCAGGAGGGCCTCGTTCTCGCCGGTGACGAGGGTGGCGGTCTTGTTCTTGCTGCCGGCCGGGAAGTCGAGGTCGAGGACCTTGAAGGACAGGGTGCTCATGCGAGGGCTCCTTTACGCAAGGGATGGGGTGGGGGCAGGGGAAGATCAGTGGACGGCGAAGCGTGCGTCGACCTCGTCGGCGGTGGCTTGGCCGTAGGCCAGCGGGGTGACGGAGTCGCCGTCGACGGCGAGCAGAGTGGGGAACCCGGTAACGCCGAGCTGGACCGCGCGGCGGAAGTCGGCGTGGGCCGCGGTCTGTGCGTCGGGTCCTTCGAAGGCGGCGACGACCGTATCCGCGTCGAGCCCGGCGGCCTGGGCGACCTTCCGGTAGGTGGCCGCCTCGGACAGGCTGCGTCCGTCGACGTAGAAGGCGGCCTGCAGGGCCGCGGCCAGCTCCGCCACGCGAGCGGGAGCGACCTGGCGCAGGGCGGCGACACCGCGCGCGGCGGCCTCGGAGTCCATCACGAAGGAGCCGTCGGCGATCAGCCGCTCATACGCCTCGCCGAACTCGGCGCCGGTCAGCTCGGCGATCTTGGCGTTCGCGCCCTGGACGTAGCCGAACTGGCGGATCGGTACCCGGCGCGATCCGGTGAACAGGCCGCCGGAGACGACCTCGACCGGCAGTTCGGGGTGACGGGCGGCGACCTCGCTCAGTGTTCCGGAGAACCCGTGCGACCAGCCGCAGTAGGCGTCGAAGACGTAGACGAGCTTCATCGAGGACCTCGGCAGGGATGTGCGCCCGCGGGTTGCGAACGATTCACCTGACAGAACAGTAACTGACGCGTCAGATATTTCAAGATGCGTGTGAGGTGAGGCACACGAGTCTGGCTGACCGCGTCATTGCACCAGCGTTGCCGCTGGTCCGCAGGTCAGGGCAGCCGGGGCAGCAGATCCCGGGCCGTGTGGCTGAGGATCCGAAGATCCTCCGCGAACCGCTTCCGATCCGCCTCGGGCAAGGGATTCACGAGGTACCGCTTGATGTTCTCCAGGTGCACCCGGGACGCGCGCACGACCGTCTCCTCGCCCAGCGGCGTCAGCCGCACCAGCTTTCCGCGCCGGTCGTCGGGGGAGTCCGCACGCGTCACGAAACCCGCCGCCTCCATGCGATCCACCAGCCGGGTGGCACCGCCCGTGGTCAACACCTGTTCCTGGGCGATGGCACGCATCGGAAGCCCCGGCTCGCCCGCGCGCCCGAGGATCAGCAGCACCTCGAAGACCAGATGGCTGATGCCGCACTCCACCTCCAGCGCCCGGCCGAGGATGTACTCCAGCCGGTTCGCCGCCCCCTGCAGCCGCCCGAACGCCAGGATGAGCTCGTGGTCGGCAGCCTCCTTCGCCGTCCCGATCTCCGCTTCCTCACCCACGGACACACCGCCCCTCGTCGTCCCGGTACCACCGTACCGATCATGTACGGACACGCGGGGTAGCGGAGGCAGCCGGACCAGTCGGCCCTCCGCGGCCTCCGCGGCCTCCCCGGCCTCCCGGAACAAGGGACGACGCGCCGTGCCAGACGCCAGCGAGACAGCGCCCAGTGGCCCCACAAGCTGACGCATGGAGCAGAACGGTCCAATCACCCTTGACCTCTGCCCCCACAACGCCCACCAATCATTCGCTGCAGGTCACAGAAGCTGCAGATCAGAGGCACTCCAGCTCGCCTCTCCGCTCTCCTGCCCCTATACAGAGGACAGTCGCTGGCGCGCATCCGCTAGGCTGTCCCTGGTCAGCCGTTGGTACGTCGCCCTGTCTGCTCAGATGACAGTGCAGAGCGCGTCGCACTACGTTTGACCAGCGGGCTTGTACTCCTCGTCGAAGATCCGCAGCCTGGGTTTTCAACAAGGTTTTCTACAAGCCCCCGCCTTCGTAGCTCAGGGGATAGAGCACCGCTCTCCTAAAGCGGGTGTCGCAGGTTCGAATCCTGCCGGGGGCACAGGGTCTGACCAGCGCGTTTACCTCTCTCGGGTGGGCGCGCTGTTCGTCGTAGCCGTGGCATTGGCCATCAGCATGGCAAACACCAACCTCAAGCCCGTTCGGAGAGTCCGCATCCAACGGATCCGGCGTTCAGGGGCGGCACCAGCCGATGGTCCTGTTTGGCCGCAGTGGTGGTGTCTCCGCTGCTGGCGGTCGCAGCCCGTGGCCTGCTGCGACCGAACACGCAGCGGGCATCTCCGCTTGATCGCGCGTCCCCTGCGGGATACCGGACGGCCTTCTTCACGTCCATCTCGACGCAGACCCGGTTCACGCAACGCGGGCGGTCGATCCCTCGTCTGGCAGGGAGAACAGCCAGGAACCACCCCCCTGAACGGAGCGCTCGGTGCTCATAGGACTCCTGACCGCCGTTGCGGCCTCGATCTGTTACGGCACGGGCTCCGTCCTCCAGGCCGTCGGCTCCCGCAAGTCGGCCCGCCGCGAGGCGGCCGCCGCCGGGCATACCACCGGACAGGTCACCGCGCATGGCGGCCCCAGTCTCTCCTCCACTGCCCAGGCCGCGATGACCTGGGAATTCATCGTCGGCACGGTCCTGGACTTCGTCGGCTTCGGACTCGGCGCGCTCGCCGCCCGCCTGCTGCCGCTGTTCCTCTCCCAGACGGTCATCAGCGCCAACCTCGTCATCACGGCCGTCCTGAGCGTCAAGCTGCTCGGCATCCGGCTGACCCGGGCGGAGTGGACCTCGATCGCAGTCGTCTGCTCGGCGCTGGTGCTGCTCGCGAGCGCGGCGGGCTCTGAGGGCAGCGGGCACACGCCGATCACCACCCACTGGTGGCTCCTCACGATCTCACTGCTGCTGATGGCGGGCGGCACGGTCCTGGTCCGGCTGCTCGGCGCCCGGGCCGCGATCCTGGCCGGTCTGCTCTCCGGTCTCGGCTTCGGCGCGCTGGGCGTGGGCGTGCGAGTGCTGAACGGGATCGATCCGTTCGACCTGGCCACGCTGCTCACCGACCCGGCCCTGTACGCCATTCTGGTCGCCGGAATCGGCGGCATGTACCTGCACACCGTCGCGCTGCAGATCGGCTCGGTGAACGGGGCGACGGCGGCGCTGGTGGTCGGCGAGACCGTGCTGCCCGGCATGATCGGCGTCTGGTGGCTGGGGGACGCGTCACGCCCCGGCTTCGCCTGGCTGGCGGTGACCGGCTTCGTCCTGGCGGTCTCGGGCGCGGTCGCGGTGGCCTGGTTCGGCGCGCCGGAGAACGCCGGGAAGGACGTCCCGGCCCCGACCGACACCCCCACCCAGAACCCGGCGCTTGCCCAAAACCGAGCCTCTTAGCATCGGGGACTGGCGCGGTGGCTGCCGCTCCCTGTCCAGTCCCCGCCGCTTCGAACCATACGTGCGGTTCTCCCGCATACGGCTTTCCGACATCGTTCACCGGCTGGCATGACTGTCGCCCTGCGCACGGCGTCGTCACGTTGTTGGGCATGTGATCGCCTGAGAGAGCGTTAAGCCCCTTCCCTCCCGGTTCGTGATCACTCGCTCCCCCTCGGTGCCTGGGCCCGGACCGCCTCGGGCACCACCGGCGGCCACCATCTGTTGATCACACACATGCCCGAGTTCCTGTATTGCACCCTCCACGGGTTCAGTGCGCTGAAATCGCCAGCCGGTTGCCAGGACTGATCCCAGCGCGAGAGACGATGCGCACGGATTCAGCACACATGAGGCCGGGACACCCCGTGAAGACGTGAGAACTACGGAGGGGTGTTTGCCCAGGCCAGACGCCCGGTAGCCGACGTTTCCGCAGGTCACAGCCCCGCCCCGGGAAAACTCCTAAAGCGGGTGTCGCAGGTTCGAATCCTGCCCGGGGCACCGTGCCTGACCAGGCAAGACGAGGAAACAAAACGCTGCCGGTGTGGATCCCGGTTGTCACCTCGATGGCGCCGCCGGAGGCGGATAGCAGGCCGTTGGGGGTGCTGCTGTCGGGGGCGTCGAGGTCGCCGGCCAGGGGGCCCTGTGGGTCCGTGATCTGGAAGTGGTGGTGCTGGGTGAAGACCAGATCTGTTCCTGTGCGGGGCGGCTCATTCACAGCTGTTCTCTTTCCGATCTTGACCAGCAAGTGCAGGAGGATTGACCTGGGGTCTCAACAGATCGGGAAATGCCAGGTCAGCGGCGTGAAGCGGTTGCTCCCGTCCGGGTTTGTGCCGACGGCCACAGCGAGCAGGCCGCACGTAGGCTCATACTTAGCCATGACTAAACCTGCGGCACCGAAGCGTCACCTGCCTACCAGCCCCTTCAAGGCCCCGGTCGCACCCGTTCCCAAGCACTTCGCCGTGGGCGACCAGGTCACCCATGACATGTACGGCCTCGGCCGGGTCATCGGCATCGAGGACGGCATCGCGGCGCTCGTGGATTTCGGCTCGGCGCAAATGCGGATCTTGAGCCCGTACGCCAAGATGACCAAGCTGTAGAACCGCTGTGCCCGGTCACGGCACGCCAGGCCCCCTCAGGGACCTGTAACGAAAGGCAGACCTCTCATCGACTCGACCTCGCTGTTCTCCGCCCCGGAAGGGCAACCGCGCCGTTCCACCGCGGTATCGCCTCCTCCGACGACCACGCCCTTCCAGGCCCCGGACTTCGGGGAAGAGGAGCTGTTCTGGCCCGAGGACGCACCGGAGCCCGCCCCGGGCACGCGTGCGGCGCGGACCAAGGCTGCCTAGGGGTGGGCTCGACAGCTACCCGCGGGCTGTCTCCGGTCAACACAGGCGCATCCGTTCCCGTGAGTCCGATCAGACAAGCCGCAGGTCGCCGGCCAGACGCCCCGACCTCTGTGCTGTAGCGGGTGTCGCAGGTTCGAATTCCGCCGGGCTGTCGGCCGAATGGCCCAATGGCCAAATGGCCACCTACGAGCTTTCGTTGGTGGCCATTGGCATTCAGCATCCAGGTCTGGCAGGAACGTGGCGGGGCTACTTGGTGATCGTCACCGTCGTCCGGGTCGTTGCGGGGATGTGTTGGCCGTCGCCCTTGTACGTGACGGTGTAGGTGATGTCACCCGTCTCGCGCGGGCTTTCCGTGAAGGTGAACTCGCCCGTCGCCGTGGAGATGGGGAAGGTGCCGACCGGGGTGCCGGTCGGGTGTTCCGCGTCCGTGCGGATCACTTCCACCGTCGTGCCCGCGGGGAAGGGCTCCGCTGCCTGCAGCCAGCCGGTGATGGTCAGGTCCTTGCCCTTGCGGGAGGTCGCGGGGGCCTGGAGGCTGAGTGTGGTGTCCAGCTTGCCCGCGTCCGGGAGGACGTGGAGGGTGGGGGCGCTGCCGTAGGAGAAGCCCGTGATCGCGAAGAGGCGGTTCTCGTCCGGGGCCCAGGCGAGGCCGTCGCGCTGGAGGTCGTTCACGGCGTACTCGTGCAGCGACGGCCAGGTGGAGCCCGGGCGGTAGGTCTTCACGAAGTCGCCGTCCGCGCCCGTCGCCACCGTTCCGTCGGTCGCCACGGCCACCGCGTTCGGGAACTGCCAGCTCGAGTAGGAGCCGTTCGACGACAGGTCGGACACGCGGACGATCTGGTGGTCGTACGGGTTGTTCGCGGCTACGACGATGTTCTGGCCGTCGGCCGTCACCGCGAAGTCGTTGAGGTACGAGATCGACGGCGACGAGGTGAAGCTGCGCTCGGTGCGCCTCTGCAGGGTGCCGGTCGCCGTGTCGTACACCGCGAGGGTGGCCGGGCTGACGGCCTCCTCGCCCGCGACCAGCGTGTTCGGGTCGGCGGGGGACGATGCCAGGGCCGGGGCGTAGTACCAGTACCGGCCGCTCGGGACGAGCGTCGCCGTCGGGGCCGGAGAGGCCACGTCGAGCGAGCCGATGCCGCCGCTGCTGCCGACCGTGTAGCCGAACCACAGCTTGCCGCCCGCCATCGCCAGGCTCTGGGGCGAGGTGTCCGCGCCGGTCGGGTAGCGGTTGGTCTCGGTGAGGGTGGCGGTGTCGATCTCGGCGATAGCGCCAGCCGTCGACAGGGCCACGTACAGCTTGCTGGAGTCCGCCGAGAGCACGAGGCCGGCGGCCCCCTCCTCGGCGGTGATCTGCCGGACGACCGCGCCCGCGTAGTCGGTGACGACGATGCTGCCGCCACTCGGGTCGCTGACGAACACCTGGTCGTGCACTCCGTCGACGACGATGTCCCGGAACGAGGAGCTGGGCAGCGCCACGCTCGTCTCCTCGGCCGTGGCAGTCACCGTCCCCGCCCCGATCAGGGTCAGCGAGCCGATCAGTGCCGTTGCGACCGCGACGGCGGTGCGTCTGTGAATGCGCAAGTGAACAGAACCTCCTCGGAGTTGGGCCGGTCGTTTTCGACCTCCCGTTCGAACAGCGCAGGGCGGTGGGCATGTGTCACGCACCTCGCGAGTGTCCGGCCGGGGCGGAGGCCTGAACCTCTCGGGCCGGCCCTTGCTGTGATCCACTTCTGCTTACGGAGGCGGTGGAGCGTCAGGAGGAGCGGGGATGAGCGACGACGAGGACGGGCTCGCGGAAGGTCAGCGTGCTCAATGGCAGCGGACCTACCGCGCCCACCCGCACATGTACGGGGAGCAGCCCTCCTCCGCCGCCGTTCATGCCGCCGCCGTCTTCCGGGACGCCGGTGCCGACGACGTGTTGGAGTTGGGGGCCGGGCATGGGCGGGATGCGCTCTACTTCGCGCAGCAGGGGTTCCGGGTCCAGGCCACGGATTTCAGTCCCGTCGGGCTGGAGCAACTGCGTGACGCGGCCCGTTCGCGGGGCGTTGGCGAGCGGGTGACCACCTTGGTTCACGATGTGCGCGAGCCGCTGCCCCTGCCGGAGACGTCCGTGGACGCGGTCTTCGCGCACATGCTGCTGTGCATGGCCCTGTCCACCGAGGAGATCCACCGCCTGGTGGGCGAGGTGCGGCGTGTGTTGCGGCCGGGTGGGGTGTTCGTCTACACGGTGCGGCATACCGGTGACGCCCACTACGGGACAGGTGTCGGTCACGGTGACGACATCTTCGAGCACGGCGGTTTCGCTGTGCACTTCTTCGGCCGGGAGCTGGTTGAGTCTCTCGCCGACGGCTGGAGTCTGGACGAGGTCCATGCCTTCGCCGAGGGCGAGCTTCCCCGCCGGTTGTGGCGTGTGACGCAGAGTCGCGCAGTACCGGCGTCCGCGGGCCGCCTGTGACGGCGACGGGTCAGGCCAGGGATCAGGCCAGGCCGAACCTCTCCGCGTGCACCTGTCGTGCCGGGACCCGCAGGTCGCGTAGGCCGGAGAGTACGGCCGTGGTCATGGCGGGCGGGCCGCAGACGTACACGTCGCGTTCGGTGATGTCGGGGACCAGCCGGTGCAGGCTCTCCGGGGCGAAGGGTGGGGTGCCGCCCTCGGCCGTTCGGCCGGTGAGCAGGTGCAATCGTCCGCCCCGTAGCGCCACCAGGTGGCGCACCTCGTTCAGCAGCACGGCGTCGGCCTCGCTGCGAACCCGGTACAGCACGACGACGTCGCCGGTCGTCTGCTCCTCCAGCATGGCGCGCACGGGTGTGATCCCCACGCCGCCGGCGATCAGCAGGGCGCCGGGCCGGCTGCGGTGCAGCGAGGTGAACGCCCCGTACGGTCCCTCGACGAAGGCACGAGAACCGACCGGGACGTTCCGCAGGCCGGCGCTGGTGCTGCCAACCGCCTTCGCCGTCAGGCGCAGTCCCTGTCCGTCGGGCGCCGCCGACAGGGAGAAGGGGTTGGCCAGCCACCAGTGGTGGTGTCCGGGGAACCGCCAGATGCAGAACTGGCCCGCCCGGGCGGGGAGTTTGCCGAGGTGTCGGCCGGTGACATACACGGAGACGACGTTGTCCGACTCCGGCACCACGGCCGCGACGCGGAAGCGGTGGTAGGCGTTGCGCCACAGCGGCATGGCGAGCCGCCCGGTCACCAGCGCGCCGAAGGCGAACAGCCACAGGATCCACCAGTAGGCCGTGGCGAACGCGGAGGACGTGAACGTCGTCGTCTCCTGCAACTGGTGGACGAACGCCAGGCCCAGGGCGACGTAGAGCAGCAGGTGCAGACCGTGCCAGACCTCGTACCGCAGCCGGCGCCGCAGGGAACGGGTGGAGATCGCGGCGATCACGACGATGACGGCCGCGGCGAGCATGCCCAGCAGGGAGGCCGGCACCCCGCTCAGCGCGACGAAGGTCTTTCCCATGGAGGTGTCGTCGAGCGTCGCGTAGCCGAGCACCACCAGGGTGGCGTGGGTGAGGACGGTCCACAGCAGGGTGAAGCCGACCCAGCGGTGCCACACCGTGAGGCGGTCCATTCCGATACGGCGGTCCAGCCACGGCAGCCGGGCCACCAGCAGCAGTTGGAACAGCATCAGCAGGGCCGCGTGCAGTCCGAAGAACTTGGCGACCGTCAGCACACCGTTCTTGCCCGAACCGGCGCTGAGGAACAACGCCTCGACGATCACCACGTTGACGATGACGAACGTCCACATCGCCCAGCGCGCCGCGTACACCGGAAGCACGGTGCCGCTGCGCACCGCGTTACTCGCCGTCGTCATGGTTGCCCCTCATCCCCCGGTGGCCGCTGTACTCACGACCGTGTGCACAAACCCCATGAAGACCGAGGAATTCAGCCGAATGCGCACCTCGATCGGGTAAGGATACGGCTCGCGGGCCCGATCCGTTCATGCCGGGAAGCATCCCGTTCCACCCCATAGGCTGGGACGGCGATCCGGTGATGGGTGGGGGTGGGCAGGGGATGTCGGACGAGGAAATCGCGCACGTCCTGGACGCGGTTCTGCGCGACCTGCGTGCGCAGTGCGCCGTACGGCCGCGGCTGGAGGAGGACGCCGAGTTGGGGCTCATGATGTATGCGCCCGATGGGAGTGGGCAGGGCATCGACCCGTCCTTGGGCGTCAGCCCGGCGGAGCGTGTTGCCAACCTCGCGGATCAGGTTCAGGAGTGGGCTGTCGAGGCGTTGTGGTCGGAGGGTGTGTCGGCTGTGTGGCCGCACTGTCCGGAGCATCCGGACACCCATCCGCTCACGGCTACCGTCGCCGGCGATACGGCGATCTGGGTGTGCCCGAAGAGCGGGGCGGGCTTCGGGCGGATCGGAACGCTGGGGAGCCGGTAGGGATCTGCGGCGCGGGGGCCCTAGGGACGGCCCCTCGGGAGGGCGTCTCGGGAGGGCGTCTCGGGAGGGCGTCTCGGGAGGGCGTCCGCGCTTCGCGTGTCACGGCTCCTGTGTGCTGAGTCGCTCCACCACCGCCGCTGCCGCCTCCGCCCTGCGCCTCGTCTCCCTGAGCCTGCGGTCGCTCGCGCGTGCGTGCTCCCGGGCCGACTGTTCCGCGGAACGTGCCTGCTGTTGCTGCTCCTTGGCGTGTTGGAGTTCGGTGGTCAGGTCGCTGACGCGCTGCTGAGCTTCGTCCCAGTGCTTCTTGGCCGCGAAGGCCTCGCGGCTCGCTGTGGCCGCCTCCTTCTCCCGGGTCCGGAGTTCCCGCGCGGCCTCGTCCGCCTCCTTGCGGGCCCGGGTGAGCCGTCGGCGGTGTTCCGCGGTGGCGGCCTTGGTGGCTGCCTTGGTGGCCTTGGAGGCGGGGCGTGCCGGGCGGGGGGTTGCGGTGGGGCGTGGTGTCGCGGGGGCGGCTTCGGGCGTGGTGGGGAAGCCCGTGTCGGCGGTGAGGGGTTTGACCAGTCTGCCGCTCGCCCATTGCTTGGCCGCCTCGGGATCCGCGAGGACGGCGCGCAGGGTGTTCTCCACCTCGTGGCGGGCGGCTTCCGTGATCGGGTGGCCCGCCTGTGCGGCCAGCTGGCCGGCCTGGCGGGACAACGTGTTGATCAGGACCCGCTGGCGGCGGCTCAGCTCTCGCAGCTGCTCGGCGTCCAGGTCGCGGTGGGCCTGTCTCAGGCCCTCGCCGAGGCGGAGCAACGGTTCGACCTCGCTCCCCCGTTCGTGGACCAGGAGGTTGCTGGCCCAGGCCGACAGGCTCGGGCGCCGTAGCTTGCCGATGCGGTCCGCGAGGGCTCGGTCGCCGGCCGTGCGGGCCGCGGCGATGCGGGCGGCGCGGGTGGCGGTGAACTCCTCCGGCCGCAGCCTGTACAGCTCGTCGGCGACAGTGTCCAGGTCCATGTCCAGGTCCAGGTCCAGGTACAGGTCCATCGATGTTGGCTCTCCGCGCCGGCGCCACATGGATCCCGCGCCACAGAGGGTCGTATCGATTTTCCCACCCCTGGTGCGGAGCGCGCAGGTCCGGTTACTTCCAGGCGCGGTCGAGGAAGTCAGCGATCAGCGGGGCGATCTCCGGCAGATGGGTGTCCAGGGCGAAGTGGCCGGTGTCGAGGAGGTGGAGTTCGGCGTCCGGCAGGTCGCGCAGGTAGGCGCGGGCGCCGGGCTCGGTGAAGAAGGGGTCGTGACGGCCCCAGGTGATCAGGGTGGGCGGGGTGTGGCGGCGCAGCCATGCCTGCCAGTCGGGGTAGCGCGCGAAGTTGGAGCGGTAGTCGAGGATGAGTGAGCGCTGGGCCTCCTTGCGGCCCGGCTGGTCAAGGAAGTGCTGGTCGAGGGTCCAGCCGTCCGGGGCGATCAGGTCGGGGTCGGGGACGCCGGTCTCGTACTGGCTGCGGGTGCCGGCGAGGGTGAGTACGCCGGCGATGGTCTCGTCGACGCCGGGGGTCTCGGGGGTGAGGCCGATCAGGCCGAGGGCCATGTCCGAGAGGCCCTCCTCGTAGGCGTTGCCGTTCTGGACCACCAGCCCCGCGATCCACTCCGGGTGGCGCTCGGCGACGCGCAGGCCGATGGGGGCGCCGAAGTCGAAGACGTACATCACGAACCGGTCGAGGCCCAGGCCCCGGACGAAGCCCTCGGTGATGTCGGCGAGCCTGTCGAACGTGTACGTGAAGCCTTCGGGGGCCAGGGTGTGGCCGAAGCCGGCGTGGTCGGGGGCGATCAGCCGGTACCGCGAGCCGAGGGCGTCGATGAGGCCACGGAACTGGTGGGAGCCGGACGGGAAGCCGTGCAGGAGCAGCAGTACGGGTGCGTCGGCGCGGTCGGGGACGGACTCCCGGTAGAAGACGCGGACGCCGTCGACGTCGAGGTGGCGGTGGCGGGTGGGTGTGGGTGCGGTGAGCATGACCTGCCTCTCCCTAATTCCCTGAGTGGTCGCTTATGCATTAGATAGTGCTCCGTCGGCGACTAACGTGTCAACCCTTCCCTGTACCATTAGCCGTATGACTGACCCCGCACCGCTGACCGGCGAGCCCCTGGCGCTGGACCTGGTCAACACCCACCCGACCACCGGTGACCTGCTCACCACGCCGGACGGCCTGCGGGCCTGGTGGGCTCTTGAGGCAGAGCGGATCCCGGACGACGTGCCGCGGGAGGTCACCGCCGCGGAGCTGGACGCCGTGCTCGCCGTACGAGAGCACACCGCGCGCGCCCTCGACCACGTACGCCGGGGTGAGCGGCCCCCGGCCGAGGACATGGAGGCGCTCAACGAGGCGCAGCGTGCCGCGCCCGCGATCAGTGAGCTGGTGTGGGACGGGACGGCCGTGGCCGTCACGCGGCGGCGCGCGGGCTCACCCGGTCTGCGGCTGGCCGCCGGGCTGGCCGAGGCCGCCGCCGAGCTGCTGGCCGATCCGGCGGTGGGAAAGATCCGTAAGTGCGAGGCCGACGACTGCGTGATGCTCTTTCTGCCCACCAACCCGCGCCGCCGCTGGTGCTCGGCGGCCCGCTGCGGCAACCGGATGCGGGTCGCCCGCCACTACCAGCGCCACAAGTCCGGGTAGCCGACGGCGGGTTGCCCGACGGGCGGCGAGTCGAACCGCCCTGCACCTCGGCAGGGTGACGGTTCATCGTGATGTTCTGGCCAACGTACGCAGGGCTCGTCACTGGTCCAGATACGCCAGCACCGCCAGTACCCGCCGGTTGTCGGCATCCCCCGGCAGCAGGCCCAGCTTGGTGAAGATGTTGCTGATGTGCTTGGCGACGGCCTTCTCCGAGATGAACAGCCCTTGGGCGATACCGGCGTTGGAGCGCCCCTGCGCCACCCACTCCAGCACCTCGCGCTCGCGTCCGGAGAGGCTGCCCACGGCCTCGTCGCGCTCCTTGCGGACCAGGAGCTTGGAGATCACCTCGGGGTCCATCGCCGTGCCGCCCTCGGCCACCCGGCGGATGGAGTCCAGGAACTGGCCGCCGTTGGTGACCCGGTCCTTCAGCATGTAGCCGACGCCCCGGCCGCCGCTGGTCAGCAACTCCCGGGCGTAGAGCGGCTCGACGTACTGGGAGAGGAGCAGCACCGGCAGCTCCGGCATCCGTTCGCGGGCCGCCAGCACCGCGCGCAGGCCCTCGTCGGTGAACGTCGGCGGCAGCCGGACGTCGACGACCGCGACGTCCGGCTGCTCCCTGATGAGCGCGTCCAGCAGTTCCGTACCGTTGTCCACGGCGGCGACGACCTCGTGGCCGTGGGCGCCGAGCAGGCGGATGAGTCCGTCCCTCAGGAGGAAGTGGTCTTCGGCGAGGGCAATACGCACGGAAGCTCCATCGTCACCATGGTCGGTCCGTTCACGGGGCTGTTCACGGCCAGCACCCCGTCGAAGGTGGCAAGCCGGCGCTCGATGCCCCGCAGTCCGCTGCCGCGCGAGGCGTCCGCGCCGCCGTGGCCGTCGTCCGTGACGGTGATGCGCAGCATCCCGCGATCGTAACGGATGTCGATCCAGGCCCGGTCGGCGCCGGAGTGCTTGGCGACGTTGGTGAGGATCTCCGAGATCGCGAAGTAGGCCGCCGATTCGACCGGCATCTCCGGCCGGCCCGGCAGGTCGACGTGAACCTCGGTGCGGACCGGGCAGACCATGGCCAACGCCCGTACGGCATCGGCGAGTCCACGGTCGGCGAGGACCGGCGGGTGGATGCCGCGGACCAGGTTGCGCAGTTCCTCCAGCGCCTTGGAGGAGGACTCGCGCGCCTCGATGAGGAGGGCGCGGACGGCCTCGGGGTTGGTCTCCAGGAGGTGTTCGGCGGCGTCCAGGGTCATGCCCATCGCCACCAGGCGGGCCTGGGCGCCGTCGTGCAGGTCGCGTTCGATCCGGCGGATCTCGGCCATCTGTGTGTCGACGGCGTCGGAGCGGGTGGCGGTCAGGTGCTGGATACGGCCGGCCATCATCTCGCTCTCGCTCGGGGCGAGCATCGAGCGCGTGTAGAGGGCGTGCCGGCGTACGGCGCGCGGCGCCGACCACAGGGCCAGCGGCAGCTGGAGGACGCCGAGGACACCGGCGAGCACGGCGGTGGCCTGGCCCTCGATCGGGATGAACTGGTACCAGAGCCCGTCCCACTCGACGGACAGCGGGACACCGAAGAAGGCGAGGAAGACGCCCCACACGCCGCTGAGGATCAGCGCGAGCGGGAAGAACGCGAAGAACGCGCCGGCCAGCGGGTCGACGAGCACCCAGACCCACTCCCGCCGGGTCTGCGGGTCGCTCATGATCCACCGGTAGCGGGCGGCCGCCCCGGAGGCGCCCTCGGGCACCGGCGGCAGCGGGCCGGGCGGGCCGGGGATCTCCACGCCCGACCAGCGCAGCGCCAGTGCGCGCTGCTGGGCGGCCAGGTTGCGCACGCCCTCCATGGCGCGCGGCACCACACCGAGGCCGGGTCCCACCAGCCAGATCGCGCCGGAGACCGCCAGGGACCGGCCGAAGGCCGCCATGGACATCCAGCACAGGGTCATCGCCCGCCGCAGTCCAACTAGCCCTGCCGCGACCGAGAATCCCCTGATCCCGTCCGGCGGGCGGTTCACCCCGAGCTGCATCGTGCGGTCCATACGACTCGCTCCTCTCTGCTGCCTGTGCGGTACGTGGGCCGAAGCGCCCGTGCCCTCATTGTGGCGACGGTCGGGGTGCTGCCGCGGTGGGAAAAACTCCCCTCTTGGGCGGCCGGAAAGGGGTGGTTCTTCTACCCGGTTCTTCTACCCGCCCGCGGGATCAGGGGCGATGAAGAGGGAGAGCGTGTCCGCCACACAGGCCGACTGCGGCTGTCCGTCGACCTCCACCTGCACCGTCATGCGTACGGCGGCGAGGTGGCCGGCGGGTGTCTCGCGCACGCCGGTGAGCTTGGCGCCGCCACGGACGCGGGCGCCGACCGGGATGGGGCGCGGGAAACGGACCTTGTCCAGGCCGAAGTTGACGCCCATCTCGATGTTCTCGATGTCGAAGATCGCGCGCATCATCTCCGGCAGCAGCGCGAGGGTCATGTAGCCGTGCAGGATGGTCCCGCCGAACGGGCCGCTCGCCGCCCGCTCGGGGTCCACATGGATCCACTGCAGGTCGCCGGTGGCCTGGGCGAACTGGTCCACCTTGCCCTGGGTGACCTCCAGCCAATCGCTGTAGCCCAGGTGTTCACCGGTGGCGGCGGAGAAATCGGCCAGACTGGCGAAAGATCTCATGGCTCCGATTCTGTTCGGGGGTGGGAGAACGGGACAAGGCGCGCCTCGGCCACGGGTCCGTGGCGTCAGCGCGCTGTCAGCGAGGTGTCAGCCGTACCGCTTCAGTTCGTGGAAGAAGCCGGGCACGGTGTGCAGTTGGCCCGCTTCCGCGACCCGGTCGTGGACGTACTTGGCGACGGCCAGGTCGAGCACGCCGAGGCCGAACGGCGAGAAGATCACCGGGCGGTCGGACGGCGGGGTGATGCTTCCGGTGAGCACGTCGTACAGCGTCCCGGCGACGAAGTCCCGGTGGCCGACGCGCTGTTCGGCGAGGTGTGGTGAGGTGTTGGCCTTCATGCAGTGCTCGATGTCGTCGACGGCGTTCCACGAGCCGAGGACGATCTCGGGCGACAGGTCGCGCAGCGAGACGTGCAGCACCAGCGGGTTGTGAGTGAACCACTGCGGGTCGGTGACATGCGGTTCGCCCGCGACGGTGGCGAAGACGACCAGGTCGCATGCGCGGATCAGGTCCTCGGCCTTGTCGTGGACGGTGATCTCGACGTCGTCGCCCTCCGCGCGCCTCAGGTAGCCCGAGAAGCCCTCCGCGTGCTCGGCGGACAGGTCGTGCACCCCGATCGAGTCGAAGTCGAACCCGGTGGCGGCGAGGTAGGTGTGCAGATAGCGGGCGATCAGGCCGACGCCGATGAAGCCTACCCGGGTGGGCTTCCCGCCGCGCGCCGCGCTGAGCCGGTCGGCCGCGAGCGCCGCCGAGGCCGCGGTGCGGGCGGCGCTGATGATGGAGCTCTCCAGACAGGCGAAGGGGTAGCCGGTCTCGGCGTCGTTGAGGATCAGCACGGCCGAGGCGCGCGGGATGCCCGCGGCGACGTTCTCCGGGAAGCTGGAGATCCACTTGATGCCGTGCACGCCCACCTCGCCCTTGACCGAGGCGGGCAGGGCGATGATCCGGGACGAGGGGCGGTCCGGGAAGCGCAGGAAGTACGAGTCGGGGTTGACCGTCTGTCCCTCGCCGTGCAGCCGGTAGGCGGCCTCGACCGCCGCGACGACCTCTTTCTCGTGGCCGTCGAGCACCTCGTGCACCTGGGCGCCGGAGACCACGGCGAAGGGAGGGACCTGATTCATGGGAATGCTGCTCCTGAGAAGAGTGGGAAGGTCGTACGGGATCCGAGTCCGGGTCCGGGGGCCGGGGCCGAACCCCGGTCCGGGGCCGGGGTCAGCCGATGCGCGCGAGTCCCTTCGCGCCCTGCCGTGCCCGCCCCCGGGACACCAGCAACGGGTCCCAGTCCGGGGCGCGTTCGGGCAGCCGGGAGGGATCGCCGAGGACCGTGCCGGCGTACACCTCGGCCAGCAGCGGGCGGCCGAGGATCTGGGACGCCACGGCCATGCCGCCGGTCGCGACCCCGCCGACCCCGCTGCCGTAGCGGACGTTCTGGCCGACGACGTACAGGCCCTCGACGTCGGTGCGCACATCCGGGCGCCGGCCCTCGGAGCCCCAGCCGGCCATGCCGTACGGGGTGCCGCCGCTGGCGCGGATGTAGCGCTCGTTGGTGAGCGGGGTCGCCGTCTCGACGTGGGTGATGCGGTCCCGGAACGGGCCCAGCACCTTCTCCGCGGCGTCCAGGATCAGCTCGGTCAGCTCGCGTTTGCGCGCCAGGTAGGCGGGGTTGCGGCGGTAGGGCTCGCCGTCGACCGGTCCGCCGCGCACGCCCCAGAAGTCGTAGCCGGGCGGGCAGCCCGTCATCAGCTGGAAGTTGCTGTGGCCGGGCGGGCACACGGCGAGGGATCCGGAGCCCTTCAAGGAGGCGAAGGAGAAGGCGAGTTGGGGCACCCGGTCGTAGACGCCGTCGCGCTCGTAGCGGTCGAGCACGGCCGCGTGGGCGCGCTCCATGTCGTCGCTGTCGTGCCACCAGATGTTGGCGTTGGGCAGGCCGTCCAGCTCGGTGTCGAGGGCGACGTACACGGCGACGACCGCGCTGCGCATGGTCGCCTCGCGGGTGCGGGCGACCAGATCGGCGGGGAAGGCCGCCTCGCCGCCGCACAGGTCGAGGACGGTGCGGCGGTAGTCGGCGTTGGAGACGACGAGGGGCGCGAACACCCGCTGGCCGTCGGCGAGTTCGACACCGGTGGCGCGCCCGCCGTCGATCAGGATGCGGCGCACCTCGCAGCGGGTGCGCAGCTCTCCGCCGTGGGACTCCAGGGCTTCGACGAACGCGGCGACGAGGGTCTGTCCGCCGCCCTCGGGGTAGTACGCGCCGCGCAGGTAGTGGTCCATGATGTTGACGTGCTCGGCGAAACCGATCCCGTCGGGCATGGCGCCGTAATTACCGGCCTGGGCGGCGAGCAGGGTGCGGCCCTTCGGGGACAGCTCGCAGTGGTCGAGCGCCTGGCCGAGGGTGCGGCGGGTCCAGCGCATCGTCTGCGGGGATCTGCGGAACAGGTCGACCATCGACTCGCCCATCAGCCCGGCCCGGCTCGCGCCTGCCACGGCGGTGGCGAGGTCGATGAACCGGTCGATCCGGTCGGCCTCGGCGGGCAGGGCCCGCTTGAGGCGTGCGCGGTACGGCTCCCAGCCGGCGGGGACGTCCACGGTGGCCGTGGGCGTGATGATCCGGTCGAAGCCGCCCTCGTTGTCCATGGGCCGGAAGCGAACCCGGTCGCGCACGCCGAGCCCGTTGAGGATCGCGGGGAGCAGTCCGTCCTCGCCGCAGTCGCCGAGGTAGTGGGTGCCGACGTCGAACTCGTACTTGCGGCGCCGTCGGAAGACATGGGCGTTGCCGCCCGCCACGTCGTGCTGTTCGAGGACGAGGACCCGGCGGCCGTCGGCGGCCAGATACCCGGCGCCGACGAGGCCGCCGATACCGCTGCCGACGACGATCGCGTCGAAGTGCCGGCCGTCGAGGTCCTGAACGCCGCCACGCTGGGGTCGTGTTCCGCCGTTCATCAGAAGGTGCCGCCGCCGTGGATCTCGAAGACCGAGCCGGTGATGTACGCGGCCCGTTCGGAGACCAGGAAGGAGACCAGGTCGGCCACCTCCTCGGGACGCCCGAGGCGGCCGAGCGCCACGTTCTTCAGCTGCTTGTGCAGCGTCGCCTCGGGCATGTCGCCGACCATGTCCGTCTCGATGAGGCCCGGCGCGACCACGTTGGCGCGGATGCCGCGCGGCCCGCACTCCTTGGCGAGGGACTTGGTGAAGCCGATGATCCCGGCCTTGGAGGCGGCGTAGTTGGCCTGGCCCAGATTGCCGTGGATCCCGGCGACCGAGGACAGGTTGACGATGGCGCCCGTCTTGCGCTTGCTCATGGAGAAGGCGGCGGCCCGGCACACGTGGTAGACGCCGTCGAGGTTGGTGCGCAGCACCTGGTTCCAGTCGTCCTCGGGCATCAGCACCAGCGGCCGGTCCCGGGTGATGCCGGCCGAGGTGACGGCCGCGTCGACGGGGCCGAGCTCGCGTTCGGTGCGGGCGTACCAGTCGCGTACGTCGTCCGCGTCGGCCACGTCGCAGCGGGTGGCGGTGACCCGGGTGCCGGACTCGGCCGCCTCCTTGGCGAGTTGCTCGGCGGCGTCCTCGTTGGAGCGGTAGCAGAAGGCGACGTCGTATCCGGCCCGGGCCAGGCGCAGCACGATCGCCCTGCCGATGCCCCGGGAACCGCCGCTGACCAGCGCGATCACTGCTGCTCTCCCGTCAGTCTCAGGACCGCGGCGGCCACGGCGCCGTCCCGGTCGACGGCCGAGACCAGGGCGATACGGCCCCGGGCGTCCGGGTCGGCCTCGGCGACCGCGAGGACCGCGGCGATCTGGAAGGACGCGCAGGCGGCGCCGGCGTCACCGAGCAGCTCCATCGACGGCACCCGGGAGAGCGCCTCGGCGGGCACGAGCGCGGCGAGGGCCTCGTGCTCGGCGCGTCCGGCGGCGGTGGGCGCGGCGCACGGCACGGCCGCCCAGACGTCGGCGGCGTCGACGCCGGCCCGCTGAAGGGCGCGGCGGGCGCAGGCGGTGACGGCGGCGTGCGGGTCGTCGTCGATGTCGACGCGGGTCTCGACGCTCAGTACGGCGGCCAGCGGCGGGCGCTGAGCGGTCTGAGCGTGCTCGATCAGGAACAGTCCGCAGCCCTCGCCGAGCAGCGGCGAGGTGTCGCCGGGTGCGGCGGCGGTGTGCTCGAACCAGGCGTGCGCGGCGGAGAACTCCTCGGCGGAGCCCACCAGGTACTTCGTCGCCCGGCCCTGGGACATCAGGCGGCGCGCGTAGTTGAGGGCGAGCAGTCCGCTGACCCTGCCGCCCGCGACCGTGGTGTTGGGGCCCTTGAGGTCGTGCCGGATGGCGGTGGCGCCGGCCGCGTGGTTGAGGCTGCCGAAGGGGATGCGGCCCGCGTCGACGTAGAAGGGGCGCGCGTTGGTGTACGACTGGCGCAGGAAGCCGGTGACGTTCTCCAGGCTGCCCATGGTGATGCCGAGGACGACGCCGGTCAGCTCGTCGGTCTCCACGGCACGGTTGCCCTCGGCGTCCAGGAGCAGTCCGTCGGAGGCGACCAGGGCCAGCGCGGTGAGCCGGTCCATCTTGGCGGTGCCGCGCGGGCCGAGCACCGCCTGGATGTCGAAGCCGGGCACCGTGCACACGTCGGACGACGGCAGCGGACCGAGGCCCGCGTCCGCCTTCACTGCCGTCTTGGCGCCGGCGCGCACCCCGGCGGCGAACTCCGCGCGGCCGATGCCGTGCGGCGAGACCGCCGACCAGCCGGTGATCACGGGTGTGCCGGGTGGCAGCGTGGGCCCCGGCCTGGCTGTTGCGGTGCTCATGGTCGTCTCACTCCCCGTATGTGCCGAGTATCAGAACGGCGTTGTTGCCGGCGAAGGCGCTGGAGTTGTTCTGCACGATCCGTACGTCCGCCTCGACGGCCTGGTTGGGCACGACGTCGAGCGGGCAGTCCGGGTCGGTCTCGCGGTGGTTGATGGTGGGCGGGATGAACCCGTGCTCGATGGCGAGGCCGCAGGCGATGGCGCCGAGCGCGCTGGCCGCGCCCATCGAGTGGCCGAGCATCGACTTCACGGCGACGGTGCGCGGCGGGCTGTCGCCGTACACGTCGACGATGGCGGCCGACTCGGTCTTGTCGTTGGCCTTGGTGCCGGTGCCGTGCGCGGAGATGAAGTCGACCTCCTCCCGCTTGACGCCGGCGTCGTCCAGGGCGAGGCGGATACCGCGGGCGATGCCGTCGCGGTTGGGCGCGGTGGGGTGCGCGGCGTCGCAGGAGAGGCCGTAGCCGAGGACCTCGGCGTGGATCCGGGCGCCGCGGGCGAGGGCCGACTCCAGGCTCTCCAGGACAAGGATGCCGGCGCCCTCGCCGGTGAGGATGCCCTGGCGGTCCTTGTCGAAGGGCCGCACCACGTCAGGGGTGAGCGCCCCGAACCGCTTGAACAGGGCGAACGCCTTGCGGCACACGGCGTCCGCGCCGCCGCACAGCGCGAGGTCGACCTCGCCGGACCGGATCGCGTCCAGGCCGTAGCCGATGGAGTAGTTGCCGGCCGCGCAGGCCGTGGTGACCGTGGTGGCCTCCACGTTCGGCATACGCAGCTCGCGGGCGATGACGGTGGACAGACGGCCCGCGTTGATACGGCGGGACAGCACCGGGTCCATCGCCTCCGGGTCACCGGCAGCCAGCTCCTGCTCCAGCAGCAGGGCGATGTCGTGGGACTCGCCGTCGGTGGTGCCTACGGTGATGACGGCCTGCCGCTCGCCGAGGTCGTCCTCGGTGAGCCCGGCGTCGTCGACGGCCATCCGCGCGGCGGCGACGGCGTACTGGCCGGCGCGGCCCATGTCGTCCAGGGGGACGTGGTGGATCCAGCGCTCGGGCTCGAAGTCGGGGACCTCGCAGGCGATGTTCTGGCCGAAGCCCTCGGTGTCGAACCGGGTGATGGGCCGCGCGCCGGAGCGGCCGGCCCGCAGCCCCGCCGTGTACTCCTCGACTCCCGTGCCGATGCTGGAGATCACTCCGAAGCCGGTGAGGACGACCCGGCGGCGTGCGGTTGCGGTGGACATGTGGGTTCCCCTCACCAACCGGCGGCGGTGGCGGTCACCTGGTAGGTGGCCTCCACGTTGACCATCTTGGGCAGCTCGTTCATGTCGATGACGATGGAGTACTCCATCTCCAGGGCGCTGAGGACGTCGATCAGCTTCAGCGAGTCGGCGCCGAGTTCGTCGATGAACAGTGCCGTGTCGGAAAGGCGCTCGGGGTCGACGTCGATGTTCTCGGCGATGATTTCCCGGATTCGGGTGAGGCGCTCGGGCGCGACGGTCGTCATGGCTGTCCCTCCGTTTATTACGGGTATGGTGAAGTCATTGCGGGTGAAGTCATTGCGGGTGAAGTCTGCTTCGCGGAAAAACGTAGTCAGCGCCGGTGACTGCCCACTGACGTCCAACTGATGGACCGCTGACGGCGGTTGCCGGCCGCGCGCCGGCTCACCGGCCGACGGCCCGCCGAAAGCCCCGTACGCTGCCCAGAACCGCCACGACCAGCAGCGCGGACAGGGTGATGGCGGTGACCAGGCCGGGGTGCTCGGCGGGGAATCCGCTGCCGGCGGCGCCCGCCGGGTCATTGCCCCACAGGCGCCGGCAGGTGGTGATGACGGAGGTCACCGGATTCCATTCGGCGACCGGGCGCAGCCAGCCGGGCAGGCCGCTCACCGAGACGTAGGCGTTGGAAAGGAAACTGAACACGACGAGGACGAGCGCGCCCGTGCCGTCGATGGCCTCGATGTTCTTCTGGGTGGTGCCGAGCAGAATTCCGATCCAGAGCATCACGTAGACGAAGGCGAGCAGCACGCCGAATCCGGCGGCGGTGCGCAGCACGCCCTCGTGCGGGCGCCAGCCGACGGCGAGGCCCACCAGGGACACCGCGGTGAGGCTGACCGCGCCGACGAACAGGTCGGACAGCGTGCGTCCGACGAGCACCGAGGCCGGTGAGATCGGCAGCGACCGGAACCGGTCCACCAGACCGTGCCGCAGATCGAGGGCGACGCCTATGGCCGTGGGGCCGACGCTGGTCAGGCCGACCTGGATGGCGATGCCGGCCATGATGAAGTCCTCGTAGGCGACGCCTCCGGGCACCTGCATGGAGTTGCGGAAGAGATAGCCGACGGCGATCAGCATCACCAGCGGGTTCATGGTGACGAGGATCAGCCGCCCGGGCGAGCGGCGCAGATGCGTCAGGTGCCGGCCGGCCAGGGCGAGGGTGTCACCGAGGTGCCCGGCGAACGCGCCGCCTGATGTCCGGGGGCGGGTGGCGGTTGCCGTGGCCATCACTGGGTCTCCTCTTTCCGGCCCGTGCCCGTGAGGTCGAAGAAGACGTCGTCGAGCGTGGGCTTGCGCAGTTCGAAGTCGGCGGTGGGTACGCCCTTTTCGCGCAGCGCCAGGGCGGCGCGGGCCACGTCGTCGAGGCCGTCGGGGCCCAGCTGGACCGAGACGCGCAGGGCGGCCTCGTCGACGACCGGGGGACGGCCGCCGAGGGTGGCGAGGGCGGCCGCCGCGTCGCCGAGGCTCTCCGGGCGGGCCACGGTGACCTCGAGGCGCTCGCTGCCGACCTGCCGCTTGAGGGACTGCGGGGTGCCCTCGGCGATGACGCGGCCCGCGTCGATCACGGCGATACGGTCGGCGAGTTCGTCGGCCTCCTCCAGGTACTGGGTGGTGAGCAGGATGGTCACGCCGTCGGCGACCAGGTCGCGCACCACGTCCCACAGGACGACCCGGCTGGTCGGGTCGAGCCCCGTGGTCGGCTCGTCGAGGAACAGCACCTCCGGCTCCCCGATGACACAGGTGGCCAGGTCGAGTCGGCGGCGCATACCACCCGAGTAGGTGCCGACGGGCCGGTCGGCGGCCTCGGTGAGCTCGAAGCGCTCCAGCAGCTCGGTGGCGCGCCGGGCGGCCCCGCGCCGCCCGAACCGCAGCAGCCGGGCGAGCAGCACGATGTTCTCGCGCCCGGTGAGCAGTTCGTCGACGGCCGCGTACTGCCCGGCCAGACCGATGCGCCGGCGCACCTCGCGGCTGTCGGACACCACGTCGTGCCCGGCGACGGTGGCCCGCCCGGCCGACGGCCGGACGAGGGTGGCCAGGATCCGCACGGTGGTCGTCTTGCCCGCGCCGTTGGGCCCGAGCACCCCGAGGACGGTGCCGGCCGGCACCGACAGGTCGATGCCGTGCAGCGCCGTGTGGGAGCGGTACGTCTTGCCCAGGCCCTCGGCGAGGATGGCGATGTCGGACGAGGACACCTCAGCCCGCCTGCCGCTGGAGGCTGAGCGGACGCATGTCGGTCCAGTTGCTCTCCACGTACGCGACGGCGGTCGCGCGGTCGCTCGCGTCGAGCACCACCCGCCAGCCCTCGGGCACGGCGGCGAAGGACGGCCACAGGGAGTGCTGCCCCTCGTCGTTGACGAGGACGAGGAAGGTGCCGTCTTCGTTGTCGAAGGGGTTGGCCATGACGGTTCTCCAGATCTGTGCGGACGGGTCGGACATTCGGGTACGGCGGTTCAGCGGGCGGCCGTCAACGCCGCGAGGTCGCGCTCGACTCGACGGCCGATGACCGCCGCCGGGCCGGGGCCCAGCATCTGCTGGTGACCGCAGTCGACGTCGTACACGTCGACGGCGCCCGTGAGATGCGGCTCCCAGCTCTTGGTCTTCAGTACGCGCTCCTCCTGGCTGAGGCCGCCGCCGGTGGCCAGGAACAGCGTCATCGGGCAGCCGTCGAGGCGGCCGGGCGTGAACCGCTGGAACAGTTCGAGGTTGTTGCGCATGACGCCCAGCAGTCGCTCCAGGGTGGCCTCGCCCAGGCCGGCGAGCGGGCCGCCGGCGCGCGCGAGGTGCGCGGCGACCCCGGACGGGGTGAGCCGGTCGAGCCCGGCCGTCCCGACGCCCGCCTCGGTGAGGAAGTCGGCGAGGAACTCCTCGTCCGTGGGCGCCGCGCCCCGCGCGTCGTCGGGAAAGGCGTCCAGGTTGGCCAGATAGGCCACCTCCTCGCCGGCCGCGCGCAGCCGCAGCGCCATCTCGTGGGCGACGACACCGCCGTAGGACCAGCCGAGCAGGTGGTACGGCCCGCTGGGCTGGACGGCCCGGATCCGGGCCACGTACTCCTCGGCGACCTCGGCGAGATCGCCGGGCAGTGGCGCGTCGGCGGCGAGGCCGCGGGCTTGGAGGGCGTACACGGGCTGGTCGGCGTCGAGATGCTCGGCGAGCGCCGCGAAGGGGATGCCGAAGCCGAGGCCGCCGTGGACGCAGAACAGCGGGGGCCGGGTGCCGGTGGATCGGATGGGCAGCACCGGCCCGAAGAGATCTCGCGGCTCGGCAACGCCCCCCAGGGGCGCGGGGAACTGCGCGCCCAACCCCCACGGCGCGGCAGCCGAACGACTACCCGCCTCGCCACTCCCGGCGATAGCCGACAGCGTCCGGTGCTCGAAAACCGCCGCGAGACTGATCCGCAGCCCCCTTCGAGCCGCCGCGTTGACCAGCAGGATCGCCTTGAGGCTGTCCCCGCCGAGGGCGAAGAACCCGTCGTCCGGGCCGACCGGTCCCGTGCCGAGCACCTCGGCGACGGCGGCGCACAGCACCCGTTCCGCGTCGGTGCGCGGCGGGCGTACGACACGGTCGGCGGGGGCGGCGTCGGCGGACGGCAGAGCCCGGACGTCGAGCTTTCCGTTCGGGGTGAGGGGCAGCTCGGGCAGGGAGACGCAGGCAGCGGGCACCATGTAGCCGGGCAGGGTGCGGGCCAAGTGGGCACGCAGGTCAGCAGGTTCGGGCGCCGGACGGCCGGGCGCGGGTACGACATAGGCGACCAGCCGGCGCTGTCCGCCTGCGCCTGCGGGGGCTAGGACGGCGGCCCGCGCGACGGCGGGGTGGGTCGTCAAGTGGCGTTCGATCTCGCCCGGTTCGATACGGAAGCCGCGGATCTTCACCTGCTGGTCGGCGCGGGCGACGTAGTCGATGCGGCCCCGGGCGTCCCAGCGCACCAGGTCCCCCGTGCGGTACATGCGCTCACCCGGCTCGCCGAACGGACAGGCCACGAACCGCTCCGCGCTCGCGCCGGGCCGGCCCAGATATCCGAGCGCCAGTCCCGGCCCCGCCAGATACAGCTCGCCGACGACACCGCGCGGCACCGGCCGCAGCGCCTCGTCCAGGACATGGGCGTGGGTGTCGCCGATGGGCAGTCCGATGGGGACGGCCACCGGGGCGTCCTCGGCGTGGGCGAGGTCCTGGAGGGTGGCGAAGGTGGTGGTCTCCGTCGGCCCGTACACGTTGTACACGCGGGTGTACGGCAGCGCCGCGCGCAGCCGGTCGAGGTGGTCCCGGGAGTGCGCCTCGCCGCCGGTGAGCAGGATCCGCAGCGGGGCGAGCGCGTCGGGCCGGGTGTCGGCGACCGCGTTGACGAACTGGGTGGTGAGGAAGGCGACGGTCACCCCTGCCCGGCCGCAGAACTCCCCCAGCGTCACCGGGTCGGCGGGCCCCGGCGGGCAGATCGCGAGCCGGGCGCCCTGTGTCAGCGGCCCCCAGATCTCGAAGGTGGACGCGTCGAAGGCGACCGGCGCGAAGTACAGGAAGGTGTCGTCGGGGGTGAACTCCAGCTCGGGCAGGCCCTGTACGAGTCGGACGGCGGCGCGGTGCGTGACGGCGACACCCTTGGGCCGGCCGGTGGAGCCGGAGGTGTAGATGACGTAGAGGAGGTCGTCCGGGGTGGGCGCGCTGACGGTGGGCGGGGTGGCGGGGAGGTGGACCAGGGCGCCTCGGACGCCGGGGGCGTCGAGGACGACGAGTTCGGCCTGGGCCGGGTCCAGCCCGTCCGCCAGGGACTCCTGGGTCAGCAGCAGCCGTGCCCCGCTGTCGGCGAGCATCCCCCGCGTCCGCTCCGCCGGATACGCGGGGTCGAGCGGCAGATAGGCGGCGCCGGTCCTGGCGATGGCCAGCAGGGCCGTCACCGTGGCGGGCCCGCGCTCCAGGCACAGGGCCACCAGGTCGCCCCGGCCGATGCCGCGCCCGGTGAGCAGATGGGCGAGCCGGTTGGCCGCCGCGTCGAGGTCGGCGTACGTCGTGTCGACGACTCGCCCGTCCCGGTCGGTGTGGAGCAGCGCCACCGCGTCCGGAGTTGCCGCGACCCGGCGGGCCACCAGCTCGGTGAGGGTGGTCCGTTCGGTGCCGGTGTCGCGGGTGCCCCGCTCCAGCAGTTCGGCGCGCTCGGCCGGGTCGATGAGGTCCAGGCGGGACAGGGGCAGGCCGGGCTCGGCGAGCGCGGCGCCCAGCAGCCGCAGATAGGCGTCGGCGATCCGGCGGGCCGAGGCGGGCTCGAAGAGGTCGGTGCGGTACTCCAGGGCGAGCGACAGCCCGTCGGTGCCCTCCTCGGTGAGCTGGAAGAACAGGTCCCACTTGGCCGTGGCCCCGGGCACCTCCTGCGGCCGCACGGAAAGACCGCCGCTCGCGCCGCCCCGCGGCAGGTCCGCCTGCTGCTGGTGGCCGAGCATGACCTGGAACAGGGGGTGCCGGGACATCGACCGCTCGGGATTGAGCACCTCGACGAGCTTCTCGAACGGCACGTCCTGGTTGCGGTACGCGGCGAGGTCGAACTCCCTCACCCGGTCAATGAGTTGGCGGAACGCCGGGTCGCCGTCGGTGTCGGTGCGCAGTACGAGGGTGTTGACGAACATGCCGACCAGGTCGTCGAGCCGTTCGTCGGCGCGGCCCGCGACCGGGGTGCCGAGGGGGATGTCGGTGCCCGCGCCGAGCCGGGTGAGCAGGGCGGCGAGCGCGGCCTGGAGCACCATGAACACGCTGACGCCCGACTCGGCGGCGAGCGTCCGCAGGTTCCGTACGACCTCCTGCGGGGCGTCGGCCCGGACGAGGCCGCCGTGGTGGCCGGAGTGGGTGCCGCGCGGGAGGTCGAAGGGCAGCTGGAGTTCCTCGGGCAGTCCCTCCAGGGCCTTCGTCCAGTGGGCGAGCTGGCGGGCGAGTTCGCTGCCGGGGTCGTTCTCGTCGCCGAGCAGCTCGCGCTGCCAGAGGGTGTAGTCGGCGTACTGCACGGTGAGCGGCGGCAGTTCGGGCCGGTGCCCGGCGCGACGCGCCTCGTAGGCGGTGGTCAGGTCGCGGGTGAGCGGGGCGAGGGACCAGCGGTCGGCGGCGATGTGGTGCAGGACCAGCAGCAGGACGTGCTCGTTCGGGCCGAGCGCGAACAGGCGGGCGCGCAGCGGGATCTCTTGCTCCAGGTCGAAGCCACGTGCCGCTTCGGCGGCCAGCGCCCCGGCCAGTGCGGCCTCTTCGACGGTGCTCACCGGCAGGGGGACGGGGGCGTCGGCCGGCGCGAGCACGTGCTGCTCTGCGGGACCGACGGCACCCGGGGAACCGGCGCCGAGGATGGGGGGTATCCCGGCGCCGGTGGCTTGCTCCGCGGACGCGGACGACGCGGCGCCACGCGAGGGAAACACCGTCCGCAGTGCCTCATGGCGAGCCACGACATCCCCCAGCGCCGCCCCCAGCGCCGCCGCGTCCAGCGGGCCGGAGAGCCGTACCGCGAGCGGGATGTTGTACAGGCCGTCGGGGGCGCCGAGGTGCTCGATGAACCACAGGCGCTGCTGGGCGTACGACAGCGGCAGCACGTCGGGGCGGGGGCGGACGGTGAGCGGCGCCCTGCCGGGCTCGGCGGCCGGCACGCGCGCGGCGAGCGCGGCGACGGACCGCGCCTCGAAGAGGTCGCGCACGCCCAGCTCTGCGCCGAGTTCGGCGCGGACGCGGTTGATGATCCGGGTCGCGAGCAGCGAGTGCCCGCCGAGCGCGAAGAAGTCGTCGTCGGCACCGACGCGTTCGAGCCCCAGCACCTCGGCGAAGATCGCGCACAGTGCCTCCTCCTCGCGGGTGCGCGGGCCACGGTCGGACGTGGCGTACTCGGGCGCGGGCAGGGCGCGGCGGTCGAGCTTGCCGTTGGCGGTCAGGGGGAGCGCGGGGAGCTGTACGACGGCCGCCGGGACCATGTGGTCGGGGAGCCGAGCGCTCGCGAACTCTCTTAGTTCGGCGCCGAGTTCGGCGCCGGAGACCACGTACGCCACCAGCCGCTGGTCCCCCGGCCGGTCCTCGCGGGCCACGACCGCCGCCTCGGCGACCTGCGGGTGCCGGCCGAGGACGGTGGCGATCTCGCCCAGCTCGATACGGAAGCCGCGCAGCTGTACCTGCTGGTCGGCGCGCCCCAGGTATTCGAGGGTGCCGTCGGCCCGCCACCGTCCCAGGTCGCCGGTGCGGTACATGCGCCCGCCGGCCGGACCGAACGGGCAAGCCACGAAGCGGTCGGCGGTCAGGTCGGGGCGCCCCAGGTAGCCGCGCGCGAGTCCGGGACCGGCGACGTACAGCTCGCCGGGGACGCCGGCCGGGACGGGGCGCAGCGTGCCGTCCAGGACGTACACCCGCAGGTCGGGGATGCCGCGCCCGATCACGCTGCCCCCGCCGGCGGCGGCCGTGGCGCTGTCCAGCTCCTGGTAGGAGACATGCACCGTGGTCTCGGTGATGCCGTACATGTTGACCAGACGGGGGGCGTCGTCGGCGTGCCGCTCGTACCAGTCGGTGAGCCGGCCGATGTCCAGCGCCTCGCCGCCGAACACCACGTGGCGCAGCGCGAGTTCGCTCCGTGCCTCGGCGTCGGCGCGCATCAGCTGGTAGAAGGCGGACGGTGTCTGGTTGAGGACGGTGACCCGTTCGCGGGCCAGCAGCTCTCGGAAGGCGTCGGGCGAGCGGGTGACGTCGTACGGCACGACGACGAGGCGGCCGCCGTACAGCAGGGCACCCCACAGCTCCCACACGGTGAAGTCGAACGCGATCGAGTGGAACAGCGTCCACACGTCGTCGGGCCCGAACCCGAACCAGGCGTCGGTGGCGTCGAGCAGCCGTACGACGTTCCGGTGCGGGACCACCACGCCCTTGGGGCGGCCGGTGGAGCCGGAGGTGTAGATGACGTACGCCGCGTGCTCGGGGGTCACGGCGGCGCGCGGGTCGGTGGCCGGGCGGGTGGCGAGGTCGGCCCGGGTCTCGTCGGCGTCGAGCTCGACGCGCGCCAGGTCGGGGGCCGTGGGCGGGGCGGCGTCCGTGCTGGTGAGCATCAGCACGGGGCGGGCGTCGCGCAGAGTGTGGGCGACGCGCTCGGCCGGGTGGGCGGGTTCCAGGGGCAGATAGGCGGCGCCCGCCTTGAGCACGGCGAGGACGGCGACGATCAGATCCGCGCCGCGTGGCAGCGCGACGGCCACGAACGACTCCGGCCCGGCACCCCGGGCGACAAGGAGGTGCGCGAGCCGGTTGGCACGCTCGTCCAGTTCGCGATACGTGAGGCTGTCGGCGCCCGCGGTCACCGCCACGGCGTCGGGAGTGCGCGCGGCCTGTGCGGCGAACAGCTCCGGGACGGTCGTACGGCGGGACGGGACCGGACCGGATTCCGGGGCGCCGCTCCACTCCGTGAGGATCCGCCGCTCCTCCTCGGGGTCGAGCCCGCCGAGGTGGGCGAGGAGGACGTCCGGGTCGTCGGCGACCTCGCGCAGGACACGCACGAGCCGCCCGAGGACGCCTTCACCGCCCGGCACCGCCGCGCTGTACGACAGTTCCAGCTCCAGCCGCTCCCCCGGCAGCACCGTGAGATGGAGCGGATAGTGCGTGGCCGAGTGCACCCGTGCCGCGCTCACCGCGCCGCCGGTCTCCCGGCGCAGGCCCTCCTCGTCCAGCGGGTAGCTCTGGAAGGCGAGGACGGTGTCGAAGAGTTCGCCCTGGATGCCGCCGGCGGACTGGACCTCGGCGAGCGGCAGGTGCTCGTGCGGCATCATCGCCAGCTGCTGCCGGGCCAGCTCCTCGAACAGCTCGCTCGCCCGCCGCCCGGGGCGCACATCGGCGCGCACCGGCAGGGTGTTGGCGAACAGCCCGATCATCGACTCGACGCCCGGCACCTCGGCGGGCCGCCCCGAGGTGACCGCGCCGAAGACGACGTCCCCACGGCCAGTCAGCCGGCCCAGCACCACCGCCCAGCAGCCCTGCACCACGGAGTTCAGCGTCAGCCCGCGCCCGCGCGCCCAGGCGGCAAGGGCGGCCGTCTGCGGTGCGGTCAGGAAGTCCCGTACGGATTGCGGCAGTTCGGCGTCGCTCGCGGCGTCCGGCACGACCCGCACGGGGCCGTCGAGACCGTCCAGCAGCCCTGCCCAGGCCGCGCGGGCGGCGTTACGGTCGCGGCTGTTCAGCCAGGTCAGGAAGGTTCGGTAGGCGGCCGGCTCGGGCAGCTCGGCCGCGCCCCGCTCGTCGGCGAGGAGCGTCAGCTCGCGCACGGCCAGCGGCAGCGACCAGCCGTCCACCAGGATGTGGTGCACGGACCACACCAGCCGGCAGCGGTGCTCGCCGAGCCGCAGCAGCGCGAACCGCATCAACGGCGGGCGGGCCGGATCGATCCGCCGCAGCCGGTCCTCCCGCGCGATCCGCGTCGCCTCCGGCTCCCGCTCCTGCTCCGGCAGCGGCGTGAGGTCGTGCACCGCCCACTGCGGCCGTACCTCGTCCTCGTGCAGGACGACCTGCACGGGCTCGCCGTTCTTACGGTTGCGGAAGCAGGCCCGCAGGTTGGGGTGGCGGCGCAGCAGCGCGGCGGAGGCGGTGCGCAGCCGGCGCTCCACGTCGGTGGCGTCGCCGTCGATGTCCGCGACGAACTGGAGGGTGTACAGGTCCGGGGCGGTGCGGTCGTACGAGGACAGGAAGAGCAGGCCCTGCTGGAGCGGGGAGAGCGGAAGTACCTCGCTGATTCTGGGCCTGGTTCTGGGCTCGGTCACGACAGATCCTCACTCAACTCGAATTCAAGATCGGCGAGTTCCTCGTCGGTCAGGGAGATCAGCTCACCCTCGGGCTCCGGGGCGGGCTCTGCCTCGACCCCGCCCGCGGCCCGGGCGAGCGCGGCGGCCGTACGGTGCGTGAAGACGTCCCGCGTGGTCAGGGCGAGACCGGCCGTACGGGCGCGGCTGACGACCTGGATGGAGCGGATGCTGTCCCCGCCGAGCGCGAAGAAGTCCTCGTCGATGCCGACGGCCGGCATCCCGAGCACCTCGGCGAGAATCCCGCAGAGGATCTCCTCCCGCTCGTCGCGCGGGCCACGCGCCGGCTGTGTCTCGTCCGTCCGCTCAGGAAGCGGCAGGGCCTTGCGATCGAGCTTGCCGTTCGCGGTGAGCGGCATGACGTCCAGGACCAGCCACGTCGCGGGGATCATGTAGGCGGGCAGTAGCCGGGCCAGTTCGTCGCGCACCTGTCCGGCGTCCACGGTCGGCCCGGTCAGATAGCCGACCAGCCGCGGATTGCCGGACGCGTCCGGTACGACGGCCACGGCCGCGTCGGTGACCTGGTCGAGCCCTCGGACGGCGGCCTCGATCTCACCGAGTTCCACGCGTCGGCCCCGGATCTTGACCTGGTGGTCCCGCCGCTCGATGAACTCCAGCTGCCCGTCCGGGCGTTGGACCACTCGGTCACCGGTCCGGTACATCCGCGCACCGGCTCCGGCGAACGGATCCGCCATGAAGGTGCCCGCGGTGCGGGACGGGTCGTGCAGATACCCGCGTCCCACGCCCGCGCCACCGACGTACAACTCACCCGGCACACCCACCGGAACCGGCTGCAGCTCATCACCCAGCACATACAGCCGCGTGTTACGGACCGCGCCACCGATCGGCACCCGGCCACCGAGCTCGTCACCGGCCCGGATCACCGCATGCGTGACATCGTCCGAACACTCGGTCGGACCGTAGGCGTTCATCAGCGGGATGTGCGGATAGCGGGCATGCCACCGCTCACACAGATCGGCGGGCAGCGCCTCACCCGTCACCATCAGCCACCGCAGCTGCGGCAACTCAGGCGCCCGGTCGTCCAGATCCCACGCGTCCAGCGCCGCCCGCAACAGCGACGGCACCACCTCCAGCACCGCCACCCGCTCCTCGCGCACCATCGCGAACAGCCCGCCCGGATCCGCCGCCAACTCCGTGCCCGACACCCGCACCCGACCACCCACCAGCAGCGGAGCCAGCATCTGCCACACCGACACATCGAAGGTCAACGGCGCGTTCTGCACCACCGCCTCACCCGCGACCAGATCCAGATCCCCCACCTTCGCCCACAGGTGATTGACCATCCCCGACCGCTGCACCATCGCCCCCTTCGGGCGACCCGTCGACCCCGACGTGAACATCACATACGCCAGATCGAGGCCACCTCCGACAGCGGGCGGCAGGGCGCGGTCGGTGAGGGCGTCCTCCAGGACGAGGACGGTGGCGGCACCTGCGATCTCGCGGGCCTGTGCCTCGTACGCCGAGCCCACCAGCAGGTACCCGGCGCCGCTGTCCCGCAGCAGGCCGGCGTTGCGGGCGGCGGGCGCGGCCGGGTCCAGCGGCAGATACGCGCCACCCGCACCCAGCACTCCCAGCACTCCCGCCACGAACGGCACCCCGGGCTCGGCGAGCATCGCGATCACGGAGCCGGTCGTCACCCCGGCCGCCGTCAGACGGACCGAAAGGCCACCGGACTTCTCGACCAGCTCCCGGTACGTCAGGGATCCGGCGCCGTCCGTCACCGCCCGCTCGTCGGGGATGCGGTCGGCCACCGCGCGTACCCGTTCCACGACGCCCAGGGTCTCCTCGGGGATCGAGGGGTCCCAGGTGCCGAGGAGACCGCCGAGTTCGCCGGTGCTGCCGGGGCCGGTGAGCGTGGCCGGGGCGGTGACGTCGATCTGCGCGAGGGGCCGGGCGGGGTCTTCGGCGACGGTGCGGAGCAGGTGCTGGAACATCAGGGCGACGCGCTCGACGTCGGCGCGCGTGAGACGGTCCGGCGCGTAGTCGAGCCGCAGGGTCAGGGCGTCACCGGGGAAGACCGCCATGCTCAGCGGGTGGTGGCGGGCGTCCCTGGCCTCGGTGCGCAGCACACGGGTGCCGTCGGCGCCTTGTTCGGGGCCGGCCGCGTCGAGGGGGAAGTTCTCGAAGAGGACGACCGTGTCGAAGACCTCGCCCGCCAGTCCGGCCGCCTTGTGGATGTCGGCGAGGCCCAGGTGCTCGTGCGGCATGAGCGCGGTCTGCTGGTCCTGGAGGGTGTGCAGCAGTTCGGTGAGGGTGGCGCCGGGGTGCAGCCGGACGCGGACCGGCACGGTGGTGAGGAACATGCCGATCATCGACTCGACGTCGGGCACCTCGGCCGGGCGTCCGGAGGTGACGGCGCCGAAGACGACGTCCTGGCGTCCGGTGAGCCGGCCAAGGAGCAGCGCCCAGCAGGCCTGGACGACGGTGTTGAGGGTGAGCCCCTGGGCGCGGGCCCAGCCGGACAGGGCGGCGGTCAGCTCGCGCGGAACCTCGGTCCGTACGGCGTCGGGCAGCACCGGGGCGCGGTCGGGGTCGGCCGGGACGATCAGGGTCGGCTCGTCGACGCCGTCCAGTGCCGTACGCCAGGCCGCGCGGGCCGCGTCGCGGTCCTGGCCGGAGAGCCAGGCGAGGTAGGCGCGGTAGGGGGCCGGGTCGGGCAGCAGGGTGGCGTCCGCGTCCGTGCGGCACAGGGCGAACAGTTCCCGCACCAGCAGCGGCATCGACCAGCCGTCGACCAGGATGTGGTGGCTGGTCCAGATGAAGCGGTGCCGTCCCTCGCCGTGGGTGACGAGCGCGAACCGCAGCAGCGGCGGGGCGGTCAGGTCGAAGCGGCGGGTGCGTTCGGCCTCGGTGATCCGGTCGAGCTCGGTCGTGCGCTGCGGCTCGGGCAGGTCGCGCAGATCGGTCTCCCGCCACGGCAGTTCGGCGCGGTCGGGGACGAGCTGCACGGGGTCGCCGGTGGCGCGGGCGCGGAAGGCGGCGCGCAGGTTCGGGTGCCGGTCGAGGAGGGCCTGGCCTGCCGCGCGCAGGACGGCGGGGTCGAGGTCTCCCTCCAGTTCGGCGACGATCTGGAGGGTGTAGACGTCCGTCGCCTCGCGGTCGTAGTCCGCGTGGAAGAGCAGGCCCTGCTGGAGCGGGGTGAGCGGCAGGACGTCCGTGAGGGCCGTGCCCGCGTCCGCGAGCTCGGTCTCGTACGCCTCGATCTCGTCCTGTGTCAGGTCCACCAGCGGCAGGTCGGACGGGGTACGGCCGCCCGCGCCGGGTGTGGCGGTGTGCCGGACCAGCAGCTCCAGGGCCCGGAACCAGGTCTCGGCGATGTCCCGGGCGTCCTCCTCGTCCACCGCCTGCCCGGCCCAGGCCCAGTTGGCGATCAGGTGGGGCCCGTCGTGGCGGTCCTCGGTCGCCGGGGTGACGTCGAGGAGGTGCGGCAGCGGCATGCCGGGGTGGGCGCCGGTGCCGACGACGCCGTCGCCGCCCGCCGGTTCCCACAGCCGGTTCTCGCGGGCGTCGAAGCGGCCCATGTAGTTGAAGCCGAGCTGCGGGCGCTCGTACGGGGCGAGGACGCGGGCGGCGTGCGGGTTGAGGTAGCGCAGCAGGCCGTGGCCGACGCCTCGGTCGGGCAGGGCGCGCAGTTGTTCCTTGACCCGCTTCAGCGCGGTGGACAGGGCGGGACCGCCGGCCCACGCCTCGTCCCAGTCGAGGGCGCCGGGGTCGAGGCGCACCGGGAAGGCGCTGGTGAACCAGCCGACGGTGCGGGACAGGTCCAGGTCGTCGGCGAGCTGTTCGCGGCCGTGGCCCTCCAGCTCGATCAGGGTCTGCGCGTGGTGGGTGTGCCCGTGCCGGCGGCGCCAGTCGGCGACGGCCAGGGCGAGCGCGGTCAGCAGGACGTCGTTGACCTCCGCGTGGAAGGCCGCGGGGACGTCGGTGAGCAGCGGGGCGGTGACCTCGGGGCCGAGTTCGAGGCGGAGGGCGCGTCGGGTGCCGTACACGTCCTTGGCTGGGTCGAGGCGCCGGGTGCCGACCAGGGGGTCGGGGCCGTCCAGGATCCGCTGCCACAGGGCGAGTTCGGTGCCGCGCACCTCGGTGCGGGCCTGGTCGGTGAGCAGCCGCGACCAGGCGCGGTACGAGGTGCCGACCGGGTCGAGGTCGGGGGTGCGGCCCTCCGCGAGCGCCGCGCAGGCGGCGGCCAGGTCGGGCAGCAGGATGCGCCAGGACACTCCGTCCACGACGAGGTGGTGGCCGCACAGCACCAGCAGGGCGGTGTCGGCGCCGGGCGCGGGCGCGATCAGCACGGCCTGGAGCATGACCGCGGCACCCGGATCGAGCCGGGCCCGGGCGGCGGCGGCCTGCCGCTCGGCGAACGCGAGCAGCTCCTTGCCCCGTACGCCGCCCGCCTCCGCGCTCGCCACCATCCGCACCCCGGCCGGTGCGCCGCGCCCCAGCACCTCCATGTGCCACAGCCCGGGGGCCGGTTCGGTGGCGCGGGTGCGCAGGGCGTCGTGGTGGTCGACCAGGGCGTGCAGGGCGGCGTCGAGCAGATCGGCGTCGAGTGCGGCGGGGACGTGCACGACGACGTGCTGGCTGTACTTGACGACGGGGCCGGTCAGACTGCGGGTGTCCTCATGCAACTGGCCCATGATCGGCGTGAGTTCGTACGGCCCCACCGCCGCGTCGCCCGCCGGCTCCCGCGCGGCCTGCGTGTCGAGGCCGCCCGCGGTCCGGGCCAGCGCGGCAACCGTCTTGTGCTCGAAGACGTCCCGCGTGGTCAGCGCCAGCCCCGCCTTGCGGGCGCGGCTCACGACCTGGATGGAGCGGATGCTGTCGCCGCCGAGCGCGAAGAAGTCCTCGTCGACGCCGACGTCCCGGGTGCCGAGCACGTCCGCGTAGATCCCGCACAGCACCCGCTCCCGCTCGGTACGCGGCCCGCGCACCGACTCCTGCCCGGCGAGCGCGGGCTGGGGCAGGGCCTTGCGGTCGAGCTTGCCGTTCGGGGTGAGCGGCATGGCGTCCAGGACCAGCCAGGAGGACGGGATCATGTACGCGGGCAGCAGCTGGGCCAGTTCGTCGCGCACCTGTCCGGCGTCCACGCCCGGTCCGGTCAGATAGCCGACCAGCCGCGGATTGCCGGACGCGTCGGGCAGCACGGCGACGGCGGCGTCCACCACGCTCTCCAGGGAGCGGATGACGGCCTCGATCTCGCCGGTCTCGACACGCCGGCCCCGGATCTTGACCTGGTGGTCCCGCCGCTCGATGAACTCCAGCTGCCCGTCCGGGCGTTGGACCACCCGGTCACCGGTGCGGTACATGCGGGAGCCCGCGGGCCCGAAGGGGTCGGCCATGAAGGTGCCCGCGGTGCGGGACGGGTCGTCCAGATACCCGCGTCCGACGCCCGCGCCACCGACGTACAACTCACCCGGCACACCCACCGGCACCGGCTGCAGCTCATCACCCAGCACATACAGCCGCGTGTTACGGACCGCACCGCCGATCGGCACCCGGCCACCGAGCTCGTCACCGGCCCGGATCACCGCATGCGTGACATCGTCCGAACACTCGGTCGGACCGTAGGCATTCATCAACGGGATGTGCGGATAGCGGGCATGCCACCGCTCACACAGATCGGCGGGCAGCGCCTCACCCGTCACCATCAGCCACCGCAGCTGCGGCAACTCAGGCGCCCGGTCGTCCAGATCCCACGCGTCCAGCGCCGCCCGCAACAGCGACGGCACCACCTCCAGCACCGCCACCCGCTCCTCGCGCACCATCGCGAACAGCCCGCCCGGATCCGCCGCCAACTCCGTGCCCGACACCCGCACCCGACCACCCACCAGCAGCGGAGCCAGCATCTGCCACACCGACACATCGAAGGTCAACGGCGCGTTCTGCACCACCGCCTCACCCGCGACCAGATCCAGATCCCCCACCTTCGCCCACAGGTGATTGACCATCCCCGACCGCTGCACCATCGCCCCCTTCGGGCGACCCGTCGACCCCGACGTGAACATCACATACGCCAGGTCCAACCCGGTCCCGACGGCGGGAAGTCCGGTGTCGCAGGCGGCGTCGGCGGCCTCGGTGAGCGGGAGGGCGGTCACGTCCGGGGACGGTGTCGCGCAGGCGGCGCCGATGAGGAGGTGGCGGGCGCCGCTGTCCTGGAGCAGGCCGGCGTTGCGGGCGGCGGGCGCGGCCGGGTCCAGCGGCAGATACGCGCCACCCGCACCCAGCACCCCCAGCACACCCGCCACGAACGGCACCCCGGGCTCGGCGAGCATCGCGACCACCGCGCCCGGCTCCATGCCCGACGTGCGCAGGCGGGCGGCGACTCCGGCGGCGCGGGTCAGCAGTTCGCGGTAGGTGACGCTCTCCGTGCCGTCGGACACGGCGACGGCGTCCGGCGAGTCCGCCGCGACCGCCCGCACGCGCTCCACGAGCCCTTCGTACGTGACCTGTTCGGTGTAGCGGTCCCAGGTGCCGAGCACCCCGCGGGGTTCGCCGGCGGCGCCCAGGCCGATACGGCCGACGGAGTGATCGGCGGGCAGGGCGGCGAGGGAGGCGAGGAAGGCCTCGAAGCGGGCCAGGTGGGTGGCGAGCTCCGCCGAGGTGTACAGCTCCGGGTTGCCGTCGAGGTGGATCTCCATCGTGCCGTCGGGGGTGTTCAGGACGGTGATGATGAGGTCGTTGACGATGCCGGTGGACAGGTTGACGACGGTGCCGTGGCAGGCGTCGGCGAAGGCGAGCACCGGGTCCTGGTTGAGGACGTTGATGAACGGCCCGAAGGGGCGCCGGTCGTCGCTGCGCAGGCCGATGTCACGGCGGATGCGGTCACCGCGGTAGCGCTGGTGCTTGAGGGCGCCCGACACCTCCACCCAGGCCTGGCGCAGCAGCTGGGCGCGGGTGGTGTCGGGGCGTACCGGCACCGCGAGCGGCAGGTAGTTGGCGAGCATGCCGGGGATCTCACGGCTGGCGGCACCGACCCGGCCGGTCACCGGCAGGGTGAGCAGGGGACGGTCGACGCCGGTGGCGCGCCGGGTGTAGGCGGCGGCCGCGGCGACCAGGACGACCGGCATGGTGACCTTGCCGTCGCGGGCGAGGGCGCGCAGGGCGTCGGTGGCCTCGACGGACAGGCGGGCGGTGTGGCGCAGCGCGCTGCGGCCGGGGGCGGGCTGCCGGGCCGAGAGCGAGACGAGTTCGGGGGCCGGGCCGCGGGCGCCGGCGGTGAGGCGGGCGGTCCAGTGCGCGCGGTCCCGCTCGACGTGGGCCGAGTCGAGGTAGTCGCGCTCGGCGTCCAGCAGGCGGTGGAAGGGCGGGATGGCGTCGGCGTCGAGGGCGCGCTCGTCCTCGCCGGCCGCGAGCCGGGTGTAGAGGGCGGCGAGCTTGGGGTAGAGCAGGGCGCGGCTGAACCCGTCGGCCAGGATGTGGTGCATGCACAGGTAGAGCAGGTGGTGTTCGGGGCCGAGCCGGATCAGGGCGCCGCGGAAGAGCGGGAAGTCGGTGACCTTCAGGGGCTCGGCGTGGTCGGCGCGCATCCACGTCCCGGCGGCGGCGAGCGGCTCGGCGTCGTCGCTGAAGTCGAGCCGTTTCAGCGGGAGTTGGGCGAGCGGGCGGATGATCTGCCCCGGGCCGCCGTCCTCCTCGACGAACTGCACGCGCAGCCCCTCGGCCTCATGGCCCAGGCGGCCGAGCGCCCGGCCGAGCAGCTCGGGGTCGAGCGGGCCGCGCAGGTCGATGTAGTCGGCCATGTTGTAGCCGAGCGGGCCGGTGGCGAACTGCTCGTCGAACCAGATCTCGGCCTGCGCCGCGGTGAGCGGCAGGACGGCGCCTCGGTTTGTCGTCATCGCTTTGCTCTCCGTCATTCTCAGCGCCCTCAACCAATTCGTCCACTCGTGCCGTTCAGCCGGAAACCGCTTCGAGGCCGGCGCGTGAATCCGCCCCGGCCCATACCGCTTCGGAGTTCTCCGCGAGGATTTCCGGGCCCAGGGAATTCGCCACCCACTCGTCGTGGTAGACGGTCTCCATATAGCGCTCGCCCAGGTCCGGGGAAATGGTCACCGCGGTCACCTGCTCGCGGATACCGGCGGCGGCGTCGCCGTAATTTTCGGAGAGCCAGCTCAACGCCCCGGTCACGGCCGTTCCGGTGGAGCCGCCGAAGGAGAATCCGTGCCGCATCAGCTCCCGGCAGGTGCGCACGGTGGCCGCCTCCGGGACATGGACCACGGCGTCCACCAGGGACTCGTCGAGCAGCGCGGGCCGCACGCTGGTGCCGAGTCCGGGGATGTGCCGGGTGGCCGCGGGGGCGCCGAAGGTGACCGAGCCGACGCTGTCGACGGCGACCACCCGCACCGAGGGCCGCCGCTCACGGAAGTAGCGGGCGCAGCCCATCAGGGTGCCCGTGGTGCCCGCGCCGACGAACAGCACGTTCAGGTCGGGGAACTGGCGGGCGATGGCCGGCGCGGTGGTGCGGTAGTGGGCCATCCAGTTGCCGGGGCTGAGGTACTGGTTGAGCCAGACCGTCTTGTCGTCGGCGGCCAGCAGCGCCTTGACGTGGCGGATCCGGGCGCCGAGGAAGCCCTCGGTCTCGTGCGGCTCGGTGATGACGTGCACCTCGGCGCCGAGGGACTCCATGGTGCGCCGGGTCACGGCGTTGCAGCGGGAGTCGGTGACGCACAGGAACCTGAAGCCGCGGCTCGCGGCGAGCAGGGCCAGGGCGACGCCCATGTTGCCGGACGAGGACTCCACCAGGGTCGAGCCGGGTCCGAGCGCGCCCGCGGCCTCCGCCTGCGCGACCATCTCGCGGGCCGCCTTCAGCTTGATCGAGCCGGCGAAGTTGAATCCCTCGACCTTGAGAAAGAGACGGCGCCCGAAGAAGGGTTGCAGATTCACGAAGAGGTCGCTGACATCGAATTCATGCGACGCGGATATAACCGGCACTGGCACTCCTGGCCTTCGGCGACGAATGAGCCTCGCCGCCAAGCCTGTCGCCGGGCGCTGACGAGGTGCTGACGGGCTGCTGACAGGGCGCGGCGGAGAGTGGCGGGCGAGTGTGTCAGCGGGGCGTCAGTTACCGGTCAGTTGAGCGTCAGTGCGATCGGAAATCGTCAAGCGGTCGGAAATGTTCCCGACTTCCGCCCACCCAGCTCTTCCGTGAGGAGCACGGCTTGAATCGGCCATCCGCCATCAGTGAAGTCCTTCCGCTCACGCCCCTGCAACAGGGTCTGCTGTTCCTCGCGGAATACGACCGTGCGGGAACGGACCTCTACACCCTTCAGCTGGTGGTCGACTTCGAGAACCTGACCGACGCCGATGCGGGGGCGCTGCGCGAGGCGGCGGCCATGCTCCTGGAACGCCACCCGAACCTCAAGGCCTGCTTCCGGACCCGCCGTACCGGCGAGGCGGTCCAGGTCGTTCCCAGGTCGGTGGAACTACCGTGGCAGGAGCGTGAGTTGTCCGGCGCGGATGCCGAGACGCTGGACCGTCTGACGCGGGAGGACCGGCTGCGCCGCTTCGACCTCAGCCGCCCGCCCCTGCACCGCTTCACGCTGCTCAGGGGAGCCGGGGGCCGCGGCCGGCTGCTGTGGACGGTGCACCACATCCTGGTGGACGGCTGGTCGATGGCGACGCTGACACGGGAACTGGCGTCGCTGGCGTCCGGGTTCGCGGAGGGCACCACCGGCCCACAGTCCGTCGCCACGCACTACCGCACCCATCTCTCCTGGCTCGGCGCGCAGGACAAGGAGGCGGCGCGGGAGGCGTGGACGCGGGCGCTTGCCGGGGTGTCGGAACCGACGCGGCTCGTGGTGGACGGCGACAGCGGTGCCGTGGGCGGCGACATTGCCGTGGGCGGGGAGGACGCCCTGCCCGCGCAGGTCCCGATCGAGCTCTCCCCCGATGTCACGGCCGCCCTCACCGGCTTCGCCCGCTCCCGCGGGCTGACGGTCAACTCGGTGGTCCAGGGCTGCTGGGCCCTCCTTCTGTCGCGGCTGACCGGCCAGGACACCGTGCTGTTCGGCGCGGTCAGCTCGGGCCGGCCGGCCGAACTGCCCGGCGTCGAGGACATGGTGGGCCTGTTCGCCAACACCCTCCCGGTACGGGTCGACGTGGACCCGAGACGCACCCCGGCCGAGCTGTTCGCCGCGGTGCAGGCCGCCCAGGCCGAACTGCTGCCGCACGAGCACCTGCCCCTCGCGGAGGTCCAGCAGCTGACGCCGGTGCGCGGGGAACTCTTCGACACGGCCCTGATGTTCCAGAACTACCCGATGGGCGAGCCGCCCCTGACGCCGTCCGCGACGGGCCCCCGGGTGACGGCGGTGGACATCCACTCCGCCACCCACTACCCCCTGACCCTGACGGTGTTCCCCGGCACCCCGTTCGGCCTGGCGATCAACCACCTGCCGTCCCGTGTCCCCCGCACGACGGCCCACACCCTCGGCCTGCGCCTCGCCCACCTCCTCGAAGCGGCCGTCGCCCACGCCGACGAACCCTCCGGCCGCCTCGACGTCCTCCTCGACGAAGCCGAGCGAGCCCGTCTCCTCGCCACCCGCAACCGCACCGCCGCCGACCTCCCGGGCGGCCTGCTGGCCCCGCTCCTGGAACAGTGGGCGGAACGCACCCCGGACGCCCCCGCCGTACGCTGCGGCGCGGACCGTCTGACCCACGGCGAACTGCACGCCAGGGCCGACCGCCTGGCCTCGGCCCTGCGCGCGGCGGGCGCGGCCCCGGAGCGTGTGGTTGCCCTGGCCCTGGACCGCTCCTGCGACCTGGTGGTGGCAGCCCTGGCGGTCCTGAAGACGGGCGCGGCGTACCTCCCCCTGGACCCCGACTACCCGACGGACCGCCTGCGCTACATGCTTAAGGACGCGGCCCCGGTGGTGACGCTCACGCACAGCAGGGTGGCGGCCCTCCTGACGGCTGAGGGCACGCTCACGGGCCCCGTCTGGACGTTGGACACGGAGAGCCCCACCCCCGCAGCCGCCGACGGCGCTCAGCCCCCACCAGGGCCCCCCGCGCCCGCACCGGAACTCGCACCCGCATACGTCATCTACACCTCGGGCTCCACCGGCCGCCCCAAGGGCGTGGTCATACCCCACGGCGCCCTCGTGAACCTGGTCCACGACATGGCCAACCGCTTCCACGTGACCAGCAGCGACCGCTTCCTCGCCGTCACCACCTTCGGCTTCGACATAGCCAACCTCGAACTCTTCGTCCCCCTGGCCACCGGCGCCGAACTCCTCCTCGCCGACCGCGAAACGGTCCGCGACCCCGCCGCCCTGGCCACCGCCATCACCACCACCGGCGCGACCCTCATGCAGGCCACCCCCAGCCTGTGGCAGACCCTCGCCGCCGACCACGCCCCGGCACTGAAGGACCTGCACGCCCTGGTGGGCGGCGAGGCGCTGCCCGACTCCCTGGCCCGCACCCTCACCGCCCACTGCGCCTCGGTCACCAACGTCTACGGCCCGACGGAGACGACCATCTGGTCCACGGCCGCCCGCCTCGCACCACCCCTCCAAGGCCCACCCCCCATAGGCCACCCCATCGCCAACACGGCCGTATACGTCCTCGACTCCACCCTCCGCCCCACCCCCGACGGCTCCTACGGCGAGCTCTACATCGCCGGCTCCGGCCTGGCCCGCGGCTATCTGGGCCGCCCCGCCCTCACCGCCGACCGCTTCGTCGCCGACCCGTACGGCCCGCCCGGCACCCGCATGTACCGCACCGGCGACATCGTCCGCTGGACGACGGACGGCACGGGCACCGGCACCGCCCTGGAGTACGCGGGCCGCAGCGACCACCAGATCAAGATCCGAGGCCATCGCATCGAGCTCGGTGAGATCGAATCCGTGCTGGGCACACAGCCCGGCATCGAGCGTGCCGTCGTCACGGCCCGCACCGACCACGGCGGGGAGCCCCGCCTGGTCGCCTATGTCGTACCGGCAGGGACCGACCGCGACCGGCTGCGGGAGCGCGCGTCCGCGGTGCTGCCCAAGCACATGGTCCCTGCCGTGTACGTCCCCCTGGACGCCCTTCCGCTGACCCCGAACGGCAAGGTCGACCGCAAGGCACTGCCCGCGCCGCCGGACGCCCGCACGGGCACGGGCCGCCCGCCCGCGACGCCGTACGAGGAACTGCTGTGCACGGTCTTCGCGGAGGTACTGGGCCTGGAACGGATCGGCGCCGACGACGACTTCTTCGCACTGGGCGGTCACAGCCTCTCCGCGATCCGCGTGGCCAACCGTCTGCGCGCGGACCTCGGCGTGGACGTCCCGGTCCGCACCCTCTTCGACGCCCGCACAGCGGAGTCCCTGGCCCGCGCCCTGCCCACCGACCCCACCACGACGGACCGGGCCCCCGACCCCACGCCGGTACCCCGCCCGCCCCTGCTCCCCGCCCCGAACCACCCCTCCTCGGCCCCCTTGTCGTACGCCCAGGAACGCCTGTGGTTCCTCAGCCGCATGGGCACCCCGGCCGGCACCTACAACATCCCCCTCGCCGTCCGCCTCACCGGCCCCCTCGACGTCCCGGCCCTCGCGGCCGCGCTGGCCGACGTGGTGGCCCGGCACGAGAGCCTGCGCACGGTGTTCGCGGAGGCCGACGGACTGCCGTCGCAGGTGCTGCTGTCCGCGCGGGAGGCGACCGAGGCGGGCGGCGCCCGTATGGAGGTCGTACGACTGCCCGACGAGGACGCGCTCGGCGGCGCGCTCACCGCCGAGGCCGCGCACCCCTTCGACCTGTCCGCCCAAGTACCCTTCCGCGCCCGCCTGTTCGCGCTCGGCGCCGACACCCATGTACTCGCGCTCACCCTGCACCACATCGCCGCCGACGGCTGGTCGCTGGAGCCGCTGGCGCGGGACGTGGCGGCCGCGTACCGGGCGCGGCTGGCGGGCACTGCGCCGGACTGGGAGCCGCTACCCGTGCAGTACGCGGACTACGCGCGCTGGCAGCGGGAGCTGCTCGGCGCCAAGGACGACCCGGACAGTGTGACCGCGGCCGAACTCGCGTACTGGCGCGGGGCGTTGGCGGGACTGCCGGAGGAGCTGGAGCTGCCCGCCGACTTCCCGCGGCCCGCCCGGGCCGGTGGGCGCGGCGGAAGTGTGGCCCGTGCCGTGCCGGCCGAGGCGCACGCGCGCCTGGCCGAGCTCGCGCGGCGGTCCGGGGCGAGCCTCTTCATGGCGGTGCAGGCGGGCCTCGCGGCGCTGCTGACGCGGCTCGGCGCGGGCACCGACATCCCGCTGGGCAGCCCGGTCGCGGGCCGTACCGACGACGCGGTGCGCGATCTGGTCGGCTGCTTCGTCAACACCCTCGTGCTGCGCACCGACACCGCGGGCGATCCCACGTTCACCGAGCTGCTGGCCCGGGTGCGGGAGACGGACCTGACCGCCTACGCCCATGCCGAGCTGCCGTTCGAGCACCTGGTCGACGAGCTGAAGCCGGTGCGCTCGCTGGCCCGCCAGCCGCTGGTGCAGGTCGTGCTGGCGTTCCGGAACGCGGCCGATCCGCTGCCGGGGCTGCCGGGCGTCACGGCCTCGATCGAGCAAGTTCCCACCGCCACGGCGAAGTTCGACCTCTCCTTCGAGGTGACCGAGCGCGCGGTGGCGGACGGCGGGCCGGATGGCCTGGAGATCCTGCTGGAGTACAGCGAGGACCTGTTCACCGAGGCCACGGCGGACCGTGTCGCGCACGCCCTGGCCACCCTCCTCACCTCCGCGGCCCGCACGCCCGACACCCCGATCGGCGCCCTCGACCTGCTCACGGCCGAGGACCGCCACGCCCTGCTGACCGAGCGACAGGGGCGGCTACGTCCCCAGCCCCCGACCACGCTCCCCGCCCTCTTCGAGGCCCACGCGGCCGACGCGCCCGCCCGCCCGGCGCTCGTCGTCCCCGGCGCGGCACCGCGGAGCTACGGCGAACTCAACGCCGAGGCCAACCGCCTCGCCCATCTGCTGCTCGGCCGCGGGATCGGCCCCGGCGACCTGGTCGCCCTGGCGCTGCCCCGCTCCGCCCGCACGGTCGTGGCGCTGCTCGCCGTACTGAAGACCGGTGCCGCCTATCTGCCCGTCGACCCCGACTACCCGGCCGAGCGCATCGCGTACATGCTCCGGGACGCCGCCCCGGCCGAGGTCCTGTCAGTGGAGGAGGTCGCGGGCCGGCTCCCCGGGGTGTCCGCGCTGGTCCTGGACGCCCCCGGCATCCTCGCCGCACTGCGTGCCCTGCCCGCCACCGATCCCGCCCGCTCGCCGAGCCCGCGGGACACGGCGTACGTCATCTACACCTCGGGCTCGACCGGCCGGCCCAAGGGCGTGGCCGTGCCGCACGCGGGCGCGGCGAATCTGGTCGCCAACCTGCGTGCGGAGCTGGGGGCGGGGCCGGGGACGCGGGTGCTGCAGTTCGCGTCGTTCAGTTTCGACGCCACGGTGTGGGAGCTGGCCGCCTCGCTGTACTCCGGCGGCACGCTGGTGTTCGCCACCGCCGACAGCAGGCTGTCCGCGCCGCTGCTGGCCGAGCTGATCGCCGAGCACGGCGTCAACCACGCGATCCTGCCGCCCACCGTCGTGGCCGGCTTCCCCGACCCGGCGGCGCTTCCGGGCGACCTGTGCCTGCTGGTCGGCGGCGAGGCGTGCCCGCCGGCCGTGGTCGAGCGGATCGCCCCGCACGTCACGCTGCGCAACGCCTACGGCCCGACGGAGACCTCGGTCTGCGCCACCTGGAGCGACCCGCTCACCCCGGGCGGCCGGCCCCCGATCGGCCGCCCGCTGGCCAACTTCCGTGTGTACGTCCTCGACGCGGCCCTCTCCCCCACGCCGGTCGGCGTCACCGGCGAGCTGTACATCGCCGGCGCCGGTCTCGCACACGGCTACCTGCGCCGCCCCGGCACCACCGCCGAGCGCTTCGTCGCGGACCCGTACGGCGCGCCCGGCACCCGCATGTACCGCACGGGCGACCTCGTACGGTGGCGCTCCGACGGCACGCTGGACTACGCGGGCCGCGCCGACCACCAGATCAAGCTGCGCGGCTTCCGTATCGAGCCGGGCGAGATCGAGGCCGCGCTGACCCGCCATCCGGTGATCGACCAGGCGGCGGTCGTCCTGACCTCGACCCCGACGGGCGACCGGCAACTGACGGGCTACGTGGTCCCGGTGCCCGGCGTCGCCGCCGTCGACGTGCCCGTGCTGCGCGCCCACATCGCCGAGTCCCTGCCGGCCCACATGGTCCCGGCGTCCCTCGTTACCCTGCCCGAGCTCCCCCTGACCCCGAACGGCAAGCTCGACACCCGCGCCCTCCCGGCACCGGGCGCCCCGAAGTCCGACGGCTCCGGCCGGCCGCCCCGCACACCCGCCGAGGAGGCGCTGGCGGAGGTCTTCTGCGAGGTACTGGGCCTGGCCGAGGTCGACGCGGACGCCGATTTCTTCGCCCTGGGCGGCGACAGCCTGCGCTCGGTACGGATCGTCGCCCTGGCGGCGAAGGCGGGCCTCACCCTGTCCCTGGCGGACGTCTTCACGCACCGCACGGTGGCGGCGCTGGCGGCAGCGGCCGAGTACTCCCGGGTGCCCGACGGTGAAAGCCTGGTGCCGCTGCTGCCCATCCGCCCCACCGGCATCCGGGCTCCCCTGTTCTGCGTCCACGGCGGGGTCGGTTTCGGCCTGCCCTTCGCCGGACTGGCCGCGCATCTGGACCCGGAGCGACCGGTGTACGCGCTCCAGTCCGACGGCGTCACCACGCCGCCCGGGAACTGGCGGCGCCCTGAGGACGTCACCGCCCTCGCCGCCGCCTACGTCGAGCGCGTCAGGCGGGTCCAGCCGCAGGGGCCGTACCACCTCCTGGGCTGGTCGTTCGGCGGGCTGGTCGCGCATGAGATGGCCGTCCGGCTGCAGGCGGCCGGCGAGCGCGTGGCGTTCCTCGCGGCGCTGGACGTGAGTCCCGTCGCGCCCGACGACCCGAACCCCACCGACGAGCAGATCCGCAGCGCCTTCCTGGAACACCACGCCCGCGGCACCGAGATCGCCGAGGCGGACCTGCGTCATCTGATGACCGTCATGCGCCATCACACCGACATCGCCCGCCACTTCACACCGGGCCGCTTCACCGGCGAGCTCACCCTCTTCGTGGCCACGGACGAGCCGAGCCCCACCCCGGCGGCGCGCTGGCAGCCGTACGTGGACGGCGCGGTCGTGGTCCACGAGGTGCCGTGCGGGCACGAGGAGATGCTGACCGGCGAGGCGGCGCGGCACATCGGTGCGCTCACCGACCGGGCACTGCGCCGGACCTGAGCCGGCGCGGACACGGACAAGGGCGCCGGCGGCTCCATGACGAGCCGCCGGCGCCCTGCCGTTCGTACTACGAGGTCACAGCGACGGATCCTGCATCAGGATCGCCTGATACGTGCTGTGCAGCCGACGTGACGGCTTGAGCCCCAGTTCCTCGTCCAGCCACTTGCGGGTGCGGTGGAAGATGTCGATGGCCTCGGACTGCCGCCCGCAGCGGTACAGCGCGATCATCAACTGCTCACTGAACCGCTCACGTTCGGGATACTGAGCGAGCAACTGCTTCAGCTCGGCAACGACGACCCCCGCCTCGCCGGCCTGCAGCTGTGCCTCGATCAGGTCTTCCCTGGCTGTCTTGCGCTGTTCGTCGAGACGGAGCGCCACCGCCCGGCACCGCGGACCGTCGCTCACGTCGAGCAGGGCGGGCCCCCGCCACATGGCGAGGGACTGGCGCAGCAGGTCCCTCGCCTCGTAGGGCCGCCCGCCCACTAAACTCGCGCCCTTCTCCGCCATCCGCAGAAAGCGGTGTGCGTCGAGGGCCTCCTCGGGGACGTCGAGCATGTAGCCGTTGTCCACGGTCCGGATGAGGGTCTGGTCGGGATCCTCGAATCCGAACTCGGCGAGCGCCTTGCGCATGCGTTTGACGTTCGCCTGGAGAGCGTTGCGCGTGTTCTTGAGAGGTACCTCGCCCCAGAGTTCGTCGATCAGCTCGTCGAAGGCGACCACTTGGCCGGGGTTCAGCGCCAGCATGGTCAGCATGACCCGTATCTTCTTCGCCCGCAGACCGACAGTCCGCTGACCGTCCCCTATCAGCAGCGGGCCCAGTATGGAGATGTACACAAAAATTCCCATCCCTATCCAAGAATTCGGCCGCGAGCTCCCACCTCACGGCTCCGGGCGCAGCACGCGGAACAAGCGACTCATTCCGTCGGGCCCGACAAGGGAATTACCTGGGAGTTACTCGAACTGATCAATTATCAATCACGTCCGAGTCGTTCGAAACTGTACCTTCGTACATGAGCTGGTGAGCCTGGGCGACCAGGCCGACCTGAAGGCGGGATTCCACTTCCAGCTTCGTCAGAATGCTCGCGACATGGGCCTTCACCGTGCGCTCCGTGACCTGGAGCCGGGTGGCGATACCGCGATTGGAAAGTCCGGCACCCAGGAGCGCGAAGACCTGCAACTCCCGCTCGGAAAGCGCTCCTACGCGAGCGAGCTCGGTCTGCCAACGCGCCGACGGCAGACCGTCGTCACCGTGCATGGACATATCCCCCTGATCACCCCGTTTTCCCCCGTCGTCACGCCCGCCGGAATGTTGATGATTCACCCAAAGGGTCGGTGAAGGATCAGTAGGTCGGTCTCCGCCGAACGCGCGTCTGAGTGTACAACTCCCACAACTTTCGCCACAGGACTCCCAAGTCGCGCTCGCACAATTCACAGGACGTTTAGCGAGGGTCCGGAACGAAAGGTGACAGACATGACGGAAGGGGCGGCCCGATGGGCCGCCCCTTCATGGCAACGCGGTGTTCGGAGAACCTCAGAGAATCGGCGCCCGGCGCGCGAGCACGGGCGGAATCCGCGTCGGCCGCGCCTCGTTCTGGTGCGCCAGCCGCGAGGGCCACCAGGTCTTCCAGCCGAGCAGCGTGACCATCGACGGCAGGACCACGATCCGGATGAGCGTGGCGTCCAGCAGCACCGCGCAGGCCATGCCCACACCCATCTGCTTCATCTCGATGAAGCTCAGCGAGGCGAGCAGCGCGAACACACTGACCATCACCACGGCGGCGCTCGTCACCACCCCGGCCGTGCGTGTGATGCCCTGCTCGACGGCCTCCCGGATGGGCAGCCCGCCGCGCGCCGCCTCCCGGATCCGGCTGACCACGAAGACGTGGTAGTCCATCGACAGGCCGAGCAGGATCACGAAGAGCATCAGCGGCAGCCAGGCCACCACCCGGCCGGTGGACTCGAAGTCCAGGATGCCCTCGGCCCAGGTCCGCTGGAAGATCAGCGCCAGCAGGCCGAACGAGGCCAGCGCGGACAGGACGTTGAGCACCACCGTGATCGTCGCGAGCATGATCGAGCGGAACGCGATCGCCATCACCAGGAAGGTCAGCAGCAGCGCCACCCCGAGCACCCAGGGCATCTTGTCGACGACGTTGGCCCGGTAGTCCACGTCGTAGGCCACGTCGCTGCCGCCGACGGCGAACTCGGCGCCCGCGACCCGTCCGACGGTCCCCGGGGCGATGTCCTCGCGCAGGGCGGTCAGGGACTGGCGTGCCTTCTCGGAGTTGCTGTCGAAGCGGGTGCCGACCGCGACGGTGACGATCGTGCCGTCCTTGGAGGTACGCACCTCGGGCGCCGGGGTGTGCACGAACAGGCCGGAGTGCTGGGTGCGTTCGACGAGCCGCGTGACGGCGCCGGGCAGCCGGTCGGCCTGTCCCGCGGGGACCCGTACGGCGACGGTGTGGGTGTCGGCCTGGCTCGGGAACGACTCGGTCAGCCGGGCGTTGGCCTGCATCGCGGGAATGGACTGGGGCAGGTCGTCGACGCCGGTGGCCTTCAGCTTCAGGTCCAGGGCCGGCACGGCGAGGGCGAGCAGCGCGCCCACGGACAGCACCAGGGCGATGACCGGGTGGCGCAGGGACGGCTTCAGCATCGCCGACCACAGACGCGGCTTGGTGCCCGCGCGCTGGGTCAGCCGCCACACCAGCGGCACCCGCGGCCGGTCGAGGTAGCGGCCGAACTTGGAGAGCATGGCGGGCAGTACGGTCAGCGAGGCGAGCATCGCGATGGCGACCACGAGCACCGCTCCGGTCGCCATCGACTCGAAGGCGATGTGCCCGGCGAGGTAGAGGGCGCCCATGGAGACCATGACGACCAGGCCGGAGACCATCACGGAGTGGCCGGAGGTGGCGGCGGCGATCTCGATGGCGTCGATGTTGTCGGAGCCCAGGGCGCGCTCCTCGCGCTGCCGCTTGAGGTAGAACAGCGAGTAGTCGACGCCGATGGCCATGCCCATCAGCACGATGATGTGGGTCACCGGCCCGGGGTCGGCGACGAACTGGGAGGCCACGCCCCACAGTCCGAGGCCGGCCAGCACGGACGAGATGCCGAGGATCACGGGGACGCTCGCGGCGACGATCGCGCCGAAGACGAACACCATGACGAACAGCGTCACCGGAAGGCTCAGCACCGTCGCCCGGCCCAGGTCCTCGGAGAGCATGTCGTCCAGCCCGGCCTTGATGGTGCCGGCGCCGACGAGTTCGACCCGGACGCCGCTATGGGCGCGGCCGGCCTTCTCGACCCGGTCGAGCAGCGGTTGCACCCGTTCGCTCGCGGTCTCGGGGTCCCCGCCGAGCGTCACCGGCACCAGCAGGGCCGAGCCGTCCGGCGCCGGGACGGGCTTGCCGATCGCGGTGACGCCCTCGGCGCCGCGCAGCGCGTCGGCGGCCGCCTTCGCCGCCGCCCGCGCCTCGCCCTGGTCGAGCTCGCCCTGGTAGGGGGTGACCAGGATGTTCTCCACGGCCCGGTTCTCCAGGCCGCCGCTCTTGGCTATCTCGGCCGCGCGTCCGGACTGCCCGATGGCCAGGTCCGAGACGGTCGCCGACCGTGTGCCGGTCATTCCGCCGACCACCAGGGCGCCCAGCACGAACACCACCCAGAGCGTCATCGCCCACCAGGGGTGGACGGCGCTCCAGCGAGCGGCCCTGGTGATCAGGTTCCTGCCTCCCACGATTGCTTTCCCCTTCTCGAATGAATTGCCCGGGATCACGGACACGCGCATAGGTACGAAATTCCGGCCGGTGATTACCGCGCGCTCTTGCCTGAACAAAACCTACTGACGGCCCGGCGCGCGTTCACGGGTACAAGTACTCCGATTCGAGGGGGAGTTTCTTCTACTTGACACCCCGGGTGGCCGACATGGCGTCGGATTCTTCCGGCGGCATGTCATACCACATCCGCGATGACACGGAGAAGGGACCGCCGCCGAACAGGGCGACGGCCCCCGCATATCCGTCGGGCAGCGCCAGGTCGGCCACCCGCCAGGGCCCCGGGAGCGCGCCCGCCGGATCCCGTACGACGGCCTCGGGCGCCGTATGGGCCACCGGCACACCCATGCCCTGGGTGAGCCGGCCGCCCGCCGCCTTCACACACGCCTCCTTGCGGGTCCACAGCCGTACGAAGGCGTCCCGGCCGCCGCGGGCCACCGCATCCCGTTCCGCTTCCGGGAAGAAACGCCTGGCCAGCCGGGTGAAGTCGAGGTCGGCGCGGCCCAGTTCCACATCCACGCCGACTGGTTTCGGGGCCAGCGCGAGCAGTGCCAGGTCGCCCGAGTGGGAGAGGCTGAAGTGTGTCCCGCGGGCGCCCTCGACCTCGGGCTTGCCCCAGCGTCCGCGGGTGATGCGCACGGTCCGCGGCGGCTGTCCGAGCCGGGCGCCCAGGATGATCCGGGCCGCGGCGTGCGCCCGTACGAAACGGCGCCGCATTCCCGGGACTTTCCCCATCCGGGCACGGGATCTCTCGTTGTCGTCCAGGAGGTCTTCGAGAGCGGAAGGACTCCCTTCCGGTTCCGGTTGCGGTTCGGGCCCGGGTTCGGGGGAGAGCGGAATGCGCCACACCTCCACCTCGGCCGTCATCGCCGTCCCACCTTTCCGGTGTGCAGCCCCTGGAAGAGATTGAGTTTCTGGATGTTGCGCGTACCTTCCATGAACTCCACACCCCGGGCGTCCCTGGCCAGCTTCTCCAGCAGCGGGTGGTCGAGCCGGGCGCCGGGGCCGAAGAGGCCGAGTGCCGCGAGGGTCACGTCCTCGGCGAGCTCGCAGGCGCGGGCCTTCGCGGCCGACGCCAGATGCCCGGCCGCCGGACGCCGGTCCACGGCGAGGGCGGCCCGGTAGGTCAGCAGACGGGCCGCGTCGATGCGATAGCCGAGTTCCTCGTACGTCTCCCGCTCCGGCCCGCGCAGCAGGCGGCGATGCTCGGCGATGTACTCGTGGGCGGCGCGGGCGATACCGAGGGCGATGGCTGCGACGCTGGGGCGCAGCTGGTTGAAGACGGCGACGATGCTCCACATACCGCGCCGGGTGGGCGGCAGATGGGCCCCGAGCACCCGCTCGGCGGGCACCCGCACCCGCTCCAGCGTGATGTGCGTCAGCTGGGCGCCGCGCAGCCCCACCGTGGGCAGCGGCTCGGCCCGGAAGCCGGGGTCCGCGGTGTCGACCAGGACCGCCAGCACCCCGAGCCGCTCGGTGCCGGCGACGCGCGCGAAGACGGCGCCGACGTCGGCGCGGGCGGCGTTGCCGACATACCGCTTCTCGCCGTCGAGGAGATAGCCGCCGTCGCCGTCCGGGGTGAGGGTGGCGGTCATCTCGCCGATGGCGGAGCCGCGTTCGGGTTCGGTGAGGGCGAAGCAGGTCCAGCGGGGGCGCTCGGCGAGCCTGCCGTACACCCAGTCGCGCTGCTCCTGGCTGCCGAGCACCCCGAGCAGCACCCCGCTCATGGAGGCACCCGGTGAGGCGAGCATCATCCCGGCGTCGCCGCGGGCCAACTCCTCGCTCACCACGACCCGTTCCAGCGTCGGCAGCCCGTGCGCGGGCCCGCTCCCGGCCGCCTCGCCCGCCCGCTCCCATCCGGGCGGCACCTCGTGCCCGGCCAGGAACCGTACGGCGGGCAGGTCGAGGTGCCGGCGGATCGCGTCGGGATCCCGGTCGAGTTCGAGGGCGTGCGCCCGCAGGTCCCCGGCCCAGCGCCGCACGTACTCCCGGGTGGTGACGAGCGGGGCGGGCAGGCTGATCACCCGTCCTCCCCGCGATATACGTCGGCCAGCAGCTCCGAGGCGTGCGCCGTGGGGCCCGGTCCCGCCTGGGTGAAGCCGTGGGCGCCGAGGAGCCGCAGGAGGGTGCGGTCGGCCCGGGTGATCTGCTGCTGGAGGCGGTCGAGGGTGCGGTCGCCGTGCGGGCCGTCAGTGAGGTCCTCCAGGACGCCCTCGATCTCCAGGTGGTCGATCAGTACGTCGGCGAGGGTGCCCTTGACCATCTGCTGCATCAGCAGCGAGGTGCCCTCGACCTGCCGGGCCGCGAGATAGGCGATACAGGCCTCCCGCAGCCGCTCGGACATGCCGAGCCGCAGCCAGGCCAGGCCCGTGCCCCAGGCGTACGGGTCGGGCCCGTCCGGCGCCTCGGCCCCGGCCCCCTGCCCGTCGGGTCGCAGCACGGCGAGGCCGGGCACGGGCACGTCGTGTGCCGCATCCTCGGCCTCCATCGCGGCGAACTCGTCGAGCAGTTCCTTGGGCAGCACGGCGTGCCCGCGCGGCCCGCGCGGCGGTGCCTTCGGCGACAGGGCCCGCGTCAGCAGGGTCAGCGCGGGCACCAGCCCGTCCGTGCGTGCGTTGGTGCGGGCCTCCCGGCAGTGCTCACGCACCTCGGCCGGAACCGTCATCGGATTCCCCATTCCCCCGTGTCAGAAGTCCAGCGGCGCAGTCGAGCGTGATGTGGGCCAGCAGCCCGCGCTCCGGATCGTGGTCCGCCACGACCATCGGCCCGCCGGCGCCACGCCCCACCGCGTCCAGCAGTGCCGCCCAGACGCCGGTACCCGGAAGGCCCGGCCCGGCGGTCGCCAACGGTGGCTTGTGCGACGGCAGTTGGCAGTCGGCCCCGGCGAGTCCCGGGCCCGCCACGACCGCGGCCGCCGGATCCCACCCGGCGAACAGGCCCGGCGCCGGAAGCGGGCCCTGCGCCATGCCCCGTACGGAGGCCGCGCCCCCGTCCCACGCCAGCAGCAGCGCCACCGCCGCGTCGGAGTGCACGGCCGCGGTGTCGGGCACCGTGAACGGCTGGGTGCCCTGGTCCACGACCAGCACCAGCAGCCGGGTGAAGCCGCACCGCCGGGCGTACTCCACGGCCACCCGTAGCGCGCTGAACGCGGTGAGCGGCCCCTGGTCGGACAGCGCGAAGGCGAGCGGCTCGCCGGGCAGCCGTCCCTTCACGCACGACGCGACGAGCTCGGCGTGCACGAAGTCCGGCGTGGCGTAGGCGACGACGACCAGCTCGGGGGCGTCTTCGGCGGGCAGTTCGCCCAGCGCGTCCAGCGCGCCGAACGCCAGCTCCACGGAGCTGCGGCGGGCCGAGGCGGCGTAGCCCTCGCGGTCGAAGCGCAGCCCGAAGGGGGCGCCCAGCTCCTCGTAGAACTCCTCGAGGTCGGGCACCGGCACATACGCGTCCCCCGGTGCCGTCGGCGCGTACCGGGCCGCCCGCACCAGCCGGGGCACGGCCGGTCCGGCACCGTCCGGCCCCGGTCGCCGAACGGGCGCTGCCGTGCGGAACATGCTCAGGCGCCCGCTTCCGACGCGACGAAGTCGGCGAGCGAGCCCACCGTCTCGAAGTGCGTCATCTCCAGGTCCTCGGCGTCGAACTGCACGTCGAGGATCTCCTCGATGGTGATGAGCAGTTCCAGGGCGCTGCTGGAGTCGAGGCCCAGCTCGTCGAAGAGGCGCACGCCCTCCTCGGCCCCGGAGACGTCCTTGCCCAGGACCTCGGTCAGGCCCTGGCGGACGGCGTCCACGAAGCGCTCGCGCTCGGCGCCGGCCACGACTGCGGTGTTCTCGGTCATTCTCGGTTCTCCCTGCTGGTTCGGTCAGTTCCGGTCTCTGTGGTCGTCGGCGCCCGGCACGTCGTAGCGGCGCTGGCGGGCGAGCATCGCCTCGACGTCGTCGCGCTCGCGGATGAGGTGCGCGCGTCCGTCGAGGACGAGCACCTCCGCCGGGTAGCCGTGGCTGAGGAAGTGCACCGGCGAGGCCGTCGGCCCATAGGCGCCGGAGCGCTGCACACCGACGAGTTCGCCCGCCTCCAGCCGTGGCATGGGCACCTTCTTGCCGATGACGTCGTTCGGGGTGCACAGCGGGCCCGTGATGTGCCAGGACTCGGTGGCGGGCGCGTCGAGCCGCTCAAGGGCGACGATGGGGAAGTTCCGCTTGACGTAGGAGCCGATGCCGACGGCGGCCATGTGGTGGTTGGTGCCGCCGTCGGTGACCGCGAAGTTCTCGCCCATCGACTGCTTCGTGTAGCGCACCCGGGTCACATAGGTGCCGGACGCGGCGACCAGGAACCGGCCCAGCTCCATGATCATGCGGGTGTCGGGGTGGCGTACGGCGAAGGCGTCGACGACCGGGTTCAGCGCGGCGGTGAGCTCGTCGAGGTCGAGGTCCTTCTCGTTGTCGAAGTAGGCGATGCCGAGGCCGCCGCCGACGTCGACGGTCTCCAGCGGGAATCCCAGGTGCGCCGAGACACGCTCGGCCAGGTCCAGGATGCGCCGGGTGTTCTCCACGACGGTGTCCTCGCCGAGGATGCGGGTGCCCAGGTAGACCTGGACGCCCATGAGGCGTACGGCGGGGTATCGGGAGGCCAGCTCCGGGCCCTCGGCGAGAAGTTGCGCCTCGTCGATGCCGAACTGGCGGGGCTTGCCGCCCATCGTCAGGCCCGAACCCTTCACGGAGAAGGAGGGGTTGACGCGCAGCGCGACCCGGGCCGTGACGAACTTCTCCCGCGCCACCTCGTCGATCAGGGCGAGTTCATCGAGGGACTCGCACACGATGGCGTGGATGTCCTCGTCCAGGCAGGCGGCCAGCTCGGCGCGGGACTTGCCGGGCCCGAGGAAGATGATGTCCTGCGGGGCCACCCCGGCGCGACGGGCCGTCACCAGCTCGGTCAGCGAGGACACCTCGGCGCGGGCGCCGCAGCGGTGCAGCAGGGCGCAGATGGAGATGTTGGGGTTGGCCTTCAGGGAGTAGAAGACCTCCAGCGCCGGGTGCAGGCGCTCGCGCAGTCCCTGGAAGCGGGTGGTGATCTCCGCACCGTCGTACAGGTAGAGGGGCGTGCCGTGACTCTCGGCGAGTTCGGTGATGCCGATGCCCTGCACCTCGTAGGCGAGGCTCACATTCAGCTCCGATCGGTGTGGGCCGCGAGGCGGCGGGTGATGTCGGTGTCGAGGGCGGCCGCCTCGGCGTCGGAGGCGGCCACGAGGACGCCGTAGAGCCGGCCCTCGAAGCCGTCGGCGCCGGCGTCGGCGGCAGCGGCAGCGGCGTTCACCGTGGCGTAGTTGTTCACGAACAGGCCGCGCGGGCGCGGGCCGCGCTCGGTCAGCAGCAGTCCGTCGAGGGCCTCGCGCAGCTCGGCGAAGGGCAGGGGCCGCTTCGGCCGCAGCGTGAAGTGGCGGGCGACGGCGACCTCGTCGGGTCCGGCCAGGCCCTCGTGGACGACGGCCTGGTAGGTCGACATGTTGTTGCGGGCGTTGATCTCCACGACCGGGTAGAGGCCCTCGTCCGGGTCGACCATGGCGTCGACGCCGACCACTCCGAAGTAGCCGTCGGCGGCGAGGCGTTCACCGAGCCGGTGCGCGGTGCCGGCGATCTCGGCGACCTGCCGTTCGGTGAGCCGGGCGGGCATGCGGTGGCCCTTGTGGACGCCGCCCTCGGTGAGCAGTTCCTTGACGAAGTCGAAGTGCACGGAGCCGTCGCGGCCCACGGTGAACTGGTAGTTGAGGTCGGCCCGCTTGGCGACCCACTCCTCGATCACGAGCGCGGTGCGCGGCGCCGTGCCCTCGCCCGCCGCCCGCTCGGCCTGGGTGACGGCCATCCGGTGCAGCCGCGCGAGCCGCTTCTCGCTGTCCAGGACGACGATGCCCTTGCCGGACACCCCGAACGCGTCCTTGATGACGACCTTGTGCCCCGCCGCGAGCAGCTCACCGGCCCCGGCGACCGCCGCCGCCAGCTCCTCGAGCGTCTCGCAGGCCCAGCCGCGGGCCTGCCGGATGCCGAGTTCGTCGGCGAGGCGGCGGCTGTAGACCTTGCTGTTGACCCGCTTGCAGGTGGCGGCGTCCGGTGCGGCGAGGCCCAGCCCGGTGCGCTCGGCCAGCTCCTCCTCCACGGTGGAGATGCCGTGCGCGGTCAGCCGGGCGCCGTCGGCGGCCAGCGCGGACAGGGTGCGCAGCAGCTCCGGGTCGGCGAGGGCGTCCTCGCTGACGGTGCGGCGCGGGTCCTGGCCGGCGACCACGTGCACGGTGGGCAGAGTGAGGCCGAGGCCTTCCAGATAGGCGCGGTAGCCGTCGTCGAGGGCCGTCTTGAGGACGACGTGGTCGTCCTTGCCGCCGAGCAGCAGCGCGAACTCGTCCATGCGGTTGACGACGGCGCTGCCGGCGTGTGCGCCGACCCGGGGCAGCGCGGGTTCACCGACCGCCCACTGGTTCTCGACCTCGAAGTTGCCCAGGAACACCAGAGGGGTGTCGCCGGCCGGTGTGACGGCGCGCTTCAGGCGCGCGGTGAAGCCGGAGGGCGGTGGTTGCATATCAGTCGACCTCGTCATTCTCGTGTGGTGGCTCAGTGCTCGAAGACCATCGCCGCGAAGGTCGCCCCGAGCCCCACGCTGGTCATCAGATAGCGGTCGCCGGGGCGCAGCCGCCCGAGTTCCGTGGCCCGCTGGAGGTTGATGAAGGGGGCGGCGCAGAAGCAGTGCCCGGTGTGCGCGACCAGGTCGAGGAAGACCTTCTCCAGCGGCAGCCCGAGCGCCTTGCAGACGCCTATCCACGACAGCCGGTTGACGTTGTGCGGCAGCACGAGCGCGAGCTCGTCGAGGGCGCAGTCCGCCTCGTCCAGGGCCGCGCCGATCACCTCGATCAGGCCCGGCGCGTACAGGTCCTGGAAGTCCTTGGCGGCCTCGTCGCCCATGATGAACTCGGCACCGAACCGGGTGTGGGTGCGGGCGGCGTAGCCGAGCATCCGGTCCCGGCCGGTGCGGTCGGCGCTGACCAGGAAGGCGGCCGTGCCCTCACCCATGACCGTCACGTCCGGGATGGACTGCGTCTTGCCCGTACGCGCCTTCTCACCGGTGAGGACGAGGGCGAGCGCGTCCGGGTCGGGGTCGGCGGCGAGCAGCGTGCCCGCCAGGTCGACGGCGAGCAGTCCGGAGGCGCAGGCGTGGTGCGAGACCACGAACCCGGTCGCGTGCTCCAGGCCCAGCTCGGCCTGGAGCGGACCGAGTGAGGTCAGCGGATAGGGCAGCGGCGAGGGCATCGTGCGCGCCTGGAGGACGTACTTCACGCGCTGCTCCTGGCCGCGCAGCTCCGCGAGCTTCGCGGTGGCGCGCAGCAGCAGCTCCGTCTCGCCGGCCTCGGGGTCACGGCAGACCTCGGACAGTCCGTAGAAGCGCTGGTAGCGCCTCAACTGCACGTCGGTCAGCCCGAGTTCGCGCTGGAACCGGGCGATCGGGATAGTGTCGGGCAGGCTGCTGGAGACCGCGACGATGGACGTCATACCCACAACAGTCGCGGCCCCCGCTGACGCCCAGCTGACGCTGCGCTGACCGGCGCGGGCCGCTCAGCCCCGGCCGACCGCCACCGTCCCGCCCTCCTCGGCGTGCCGGCGGCGCGCCACCACCAGCGACAGCGTCACCGCGATCGACGCCACCGCCATCACCGTCATCCCCGTGGCCGGGGAGGTCAGCTGGGCCACCGCTCCGGCCAGCGAGGCGCTCACCCCCTGCATGGTGAGCATGCCGGCGGAGTGCAACCCCAGGGCGTGACCGCTGAGTTCGTCGGGTGTGACCGCCATCAGCCGCTCCTGCTGCACCAGGCTCGCCCCGAACCCGACCGACGCGACGGCCACGGCGACGGCCGCCACCGGCAGCCCCGGACGCAGGAAGAACAACAGATAGGGCGTGGCCAGGAGCAACAGCAGCGGAACGCCGAGCCGGGCACGCAGTCCCCGGGGCAGGAACCGGCCGACGGTGATGTCACCGACGAACATGCCGAACGCCGCACACGCGAACAGCGTGCCCGCGGACTGCGGCGCGTACGACACGTACAGGGACTCGCAGCCGACGATCAGCCCGTTGGGAATCCACAGGGCGAGGAAGAGATGACGGCGGGGCCGGGAGGACCACAGCAGGGCGTTGGTGCGCCAGGTAGCCGAGACCGAGGGGCGGCCCGCGGCGCGCGGCCGGCGAGGGGTGAGGCCCAGCCGGAGGCAGAGGGCCGCGACGGCGTACAGCCCGGCCGCGAGCAGCAGCGCCGGGCGCGGGGACAGCACCGCAACCAGGACGCCACCGGCCGCGTACCCGGCGATCTGCGCGATCCCGCTCATCATGTTGAAGACCGACCGGCCGAGCAGATAGCCGTCCTTGGTCAGGATCTCGTTCAGCAGCCCCCACCGGACACCGCCGCCCAGCGAGGCGATCAGGCCCAGCAGCAGGATCAGGGCGAACAGCGACCAGATCGACGCGCCCGGCGTCGCCATCGCCGCCGTACCCAGGGCGTAGGACAGCGCGATGCCGGTCAGCGCCGCGCGCGGTGCCAGGCGGTCGGCCGCCGAGAGCAGGGTCGTCGCGCCCACCACCTGCGCCAGCTGCGGGCAGAACATGCTCACCGCCGCCAGCAGAGGTGACTCGGTCGCCGCGTACACCAGCGTGCCGATGGCCAGACCGCCGACCGTCGAGGCGGCCGTCTGCAGGGCGGAGGCGAGGAAGAGGGGTGTGAACTCCGGTGTGCGGAAGAGCTGTTGGTAGCTGCGCATGCGCGGAGTCTGCGGCGACGTGCGCGGCCGTCGTATTGTTTCGCACGGGCGCGAAACACCGGGGGGTGCGCATGGGCTGGTGGCAGATCAACGCCGACACCCTCGCCGCGAGCCGCTTCGTCCTCTCCCCGCTCGCCGAGACGTTCGCCGCGCTGAAACTCCTGCACTCGGCCGCCCCCACCCACCCCGGCGAACGCGCCTGGCTGGACGCCCACCTGCCCGCCTACCGCGCCCGTCTGGCCGCCGACCCCGTCACGGCACGGCTGGTGCGGGCGGGCCTCGGCCGGGCCTGGATCGCCGACTTCCTCACCCCGACCCCGAGGGACCGGGAGACCTTCGAGGAGGGCGTGGCCCGGGTACGCGCGGCGGCCCCCGCCCGGGCCCGCGCCGATCTCACCGTCTCCCTCGCCGCCCCTCTCCCCGCCGTACTGGACCGGGACGACCTGCCCGAGCGGGCGGCAGCGCTTCTGGAGTACGTCTGGACGCGGACCGTACGCCCTGACTGGGACCGGCGCCGGCGCGTCCTGGAGGCCGATGTGGTCGCCCGGACCGCACTGGCGGGCCGGGGCGGCTGGGCGGCGGTCCTGGACTCGCTGCGGCCGGGCCGCACCCGCTGGCTCGGCGGCAACCGGCTCCAGGTGAATCTGCACGAGTACCCGCCCCGCGAGATCGCCGGCGCCGAGCTGCTCCTGGTGCCGGTGACGCCGAAGGGCGGCTGGGTCTCCTGGGAGGACCCCGGCCGATACGCCCTGATCTACCCCTGCGCGGGCGCCCTCACGGACCCCGGCGCACGTGCGGTCCCCGCGAGCCTCGGCGCCCTGCTCGGGTCGACGCGCGCCGAGGTGCTCCTGCTCCTCGGTTCCCCGCTCAGCACGACGCAGCTGGTCGCCGTGACCGGGCAGGGGCTGGGCTCGGTCGGCCGGCATCTGAAGGTCCTGCTGGACGCGGGGCTGGTGGAGCGCGGGCGGGCGGGACGGTCGGTGCTGTATTCGCGGACGGTGGCGGGGGACGTCCTGGTCGAGGCCCGGCACCGGCCGGACTCGTAGCGGAGTTAGCATCCGCTTCATGACGACCATTGACAGCAACTCTCCCCTCGACGTCGACATCAACGCCCTCACCGGCGGCCCCGCCGATCTCGCCCAGTACGCCGGCAAGGCGGTCCTCATCGTCAACGTGGCCTCCAAGTGCGGCCTGACCCCCCAGTACACCGGCCTGGAGAAGCTCCAGGAGCAGTACGCGGAGCGCGGCTTCACCGTGCTCGGGGTGCCCTGCAACCAGTTCCTCGGGCAGGAGCCCGGCAGCGCCGAGGAGATCGCGGAGTTCTGCTCGGCGACGTACGGCGTGACCTTCCCGATGACCGAGAAGGTCGAGGTCAACGGGGAGGGCCGGCACCAGCTGTACGACCGCCTGGTCGGCTTCGCCGACGCCGAGGGGCACAGCGGCGACATCCGCTGGAACTTCGAGAAGTTCCTGATCGGCCGGGACGGCGAGGTCGTCGCCCGCTTCTCGCCGCAGACCGAGCCGGAGGCCGCGGAGCTCGTGGCGGCCGTCGAGGCCCAGCTGGCGTAGCCGGGGGTTGACCTTGCCCCTGGGGCAGGGCTGAGCGTCCTTCGCACCGGGCGGAACGGACCGCCCGGTGACGGAGGATGAGGCCGTGGACGACGAACTGCTCACCATCGGCGCGTTCGCCGCGCGGGCCAGGCTCTCGGCGAAGGCGCTGCGGCTCTACGACCGCCTGGGGCTGCTGGCTCCGGCGCACGTCGACGAGGCCAGCGGCTACCGCTACTACCGCGCCGACCAGGCCGAGCGTGCCCGTCTGGTGGCGCTGCTGCGCCAGCTGGACATGCCGCTCGCCCGGGTCGCGGAGGTCGTCGAGGCCCCGGACGGGGCCACGGCCGCCGGCCGGCTCGGCGCGTACTGGGCGGACGTGGAGGCGCGGGTCGCGGGGCAGCGGACACTCGCCGAGTACCTCCGTGGACGACTGTCGGGGAGGAGCTCCGAGATGTACGGGAAGTTCGTGGTCGAGACGGTGGACGTGCCCGAGCAGGTGGTGATCAGCGAGGCCCGGCATGTGCTGGCGGGCGAGCTGCCGGCGTGGATCGGGGCGTCGCTGGGCCGGCTGGAGTCGGCGGCCCGCGAGTGCGGCGGCGTCACCGCGGCGCCGTTCGTCGTCTACCACTCCGAGGTGTCGATGGAGAGCGACGGGCCGGCCGAGTCCTGTGTGCCGGTCGCCGACGAGACGGCGGCGCGGGCATGGGCCGAGCGGCACGGCCGTACCTGGGAGACGAAGGTGCGCGTCGAGCCCGCCCAGCGGTTCGCCTACACCCGCATCACCAAGGCCCAGGTGGCCCACCCGCAGATCCTGGCCGCCTTCGAGGCGGTGGAGGAGTGGCTCGCCCGCGAGGGCCTCCAGCAGGCGGGTCCGTGCCGGGAGATCTACTTCGCGGACTGGGAGGCGGCCAGGGCCGAGGACCCGGTGTGCGACGTGGCGTTCCCGGTGCGATGACGTGAGATGACGTGAGATGAGGTGAGGTGAACGGGCGGGCCGCGCCCGGGGCTCACCCCTGGCGCAGCTCCTCCGGGCAGGGCGTCCCGCGCGGCAGCGTGTACGGCGCCGCCAGCCGGTACATCCCCGCCTTCGGCGCCACCAGCGTCGTCCACTTGTCGCCGAGGTCGTCCTCCGCCGTCTCCGTCAGGCAGCCGTTGACGTTGTCGTACGACTTCGGCTCGCCGTCGGGGCGGTCCTTGGACTCCGCGGTCTCCTTCGGCGGGTCGAGCTTCTTGCCGTCGGCGTCGACGATGCTCAGCCAGGGCGAGTAGGGGATGCGGATGAGGACACGGCCCGGCTTGCTCACCCGCATCGTCATCTCGCCCTGCTCGGCCCGCTCGACGACGGCGTTCGGCTCGGCGAGCGGCGCCGGGGCGGTCACCTGGAAGAGCTGCCAGTTGGCATCGCCCCACACCTGCTTCAGATACGGCATGCCACGCTGCACCAGCTCCCGCTCCCGCTCCGCCCCCGAGGCGTCCGGCTCCTCCTTGGGCAGGACCACGAAGTGCACGGCCCAGCGCTGGAGCCACTCGCGGTAGTTCGCGGAGTTGAGGGTGTCGTCGTAGAAGAGCGGGTTGCGCTCCATGTCGGCCTGCCGGTTCCAGCCGCGGGCCAGGTTCACATACGGAGCCAGCGCCGACGCCTCGCGATGGGAGCGGGCCGGCACGACCTCCACCCGGCCCTTCTCGGCGCCGACCTCCTGGAGCTCGTTGACCAGCGGCGCCAGCTCGCGCGCCCAGGACGCGGCCGGGGCGGCGTGGATGATGTCGTCGATCGTCTTGTAGCCGATCCAGCCGGCGAAGGTGAGCAGCGCCAGCACGCCCGCGTACCACTTGCGCGAGCGCGGCACCGTGTAGGGCAGTGCGGCCACCAGCGTCACCCCGCCGAACAGCATCGCGAGCCGCGTGATGTTGGAGCCGATCTGCGAGCTGACCACCCAGACGAGGATGACCGCGAGGCCGTAGACCGCGGACACCAGCCGGACCGTCTTCCAGTCCTCGGGGACGGTCATGAAGGTCACGGCGGCGAGCAGCAGCGGCAGGAGCACCGAGCCGATCACCATCGGCTGGGTGCCCGAGAAGGGGAACAGCCACGCCGACACCGCGACTACGGCCGCCGGAGCGAGCCCCAGCGCCCAGGCCCCCGGCCGTCGCTTCTGGAGGAACAGCGCGACCGCAACGAAGCCCACGAACAGCCCCGCGACCGGTGACGACATGGTGGCGAGCGCGGCCAGCGGCGCCGCGCACAGCGCCTTCGCCCAGCGCTTGTAGCGCCAGCGGTACGGCCAGCAGAACACGACGGCGACCGCGCCCAGCGAGAACATCGTGCCCAGACCGAAGGTGACCCGCCCGGAGATCGCGTTGGCGATCAGGCCGCAGACCCCGGCGAACGCGGCCCACAGCGGATTGCGCACCGACCGGCTGCGCAGCAGGACCAGCGTCAGCAGGCCCGCGGAGATGGTCCCCGCGATCATCATCGTCGTACGGACACCGAGGACCGACATCAGATACGGCGACACCACGCTGTACGACACCGGGTGCATACCGCCGTACCAGGCCAGGTTGTAGGCCGAGTCCGGGTGCCGGCCGACGAACTCGGCCCAGGCGTCCTGAGCCGCGAGATCGCCGCCGCTGTTCGCGAACGTGAAGAACCAGATGATGTGGAGGAGCCCGGCCAGAGCCGTGATCGACAGCACCGGGCGACGCAGCAGATGCTCACGCAGGGTGGCGACGGCAGCGGTCAGCCGCGACGGCGGTCTGTCCTCCGTACGGCTTTGGCCCTCACCTGTGCGTGGCGCGGGTACGCGTATTCGCGGACCGGCTCCCCGTCCCGGATCGGCGTCGTCGGCGCGTGTCGGCTCCGCAGTGGCCACGTCTGAGGCACTCCCCGTGCTGTCCCGTCTTCTGTTCTGGCCGCGTCCCGTTACCCGCGTGTTCTCGGCCCAGACCTTGAAGGTTCTCCGGTCGCGCCCTGTGAGCGACGACCTGCCCGTTTCGTGACGCTAGCACGCAGCCCGCCGACGAGCGCCGTCGGCGGGCTGCGCGGGAGTCCCTTCAGCTGCCTCCGAGTCAGGCGATACGGGTCAGCTTGTCCGTGAAGCCCGGCTCGGTCAGATCCGTCTGGAGGGCGACCGGGACCTTGACGGCGCCGCTGCTGCCGTCACCCACGGTGAGCGTGCCCACCTGGGTGCCGGCCTTCGCGGTGTGCGGCACCTCGTCCGGGGCGAAGGTCAGCTTCACCTTCAGACCGGACCAGCCGACGGCCGTGACGTCCTTCGCGGCGACGACCGCGGTGCGACCACCGAGACCGTCGTCCACGTACCCGACGACATCGCCCTTCTTCAGGATCGTCGCCGACTCCAGCGCGTCCTGCGCGGCGCGGATGAGCTGGTCGCCGCCGTCCAGCGCGGCGCTCAGGATGGTGTTCTCCGGGCCGCCGGCGGGCTGGCGGACGACGGCGCCGATGACGGTGCGGGTCTCGCCGCCGATCTCCTTCTTCGCAGCGAACACGAGGTTGCCGAGGGCGGAGGTGGTGGTGCCGGTCTTGATGCCGACGACGTCGTTGCGGCCGACCAGTTGGTTCCAGTTGGGGTGGTTGTTGCCCTTGTAGTCGTCGTACGACATCATCGCGGCGACCTCACGGAAGGCGGGGAACTTCATCGCCGCCTTGGCCAGCTTCACCTGGTCCACGGCCGTGCTCACGGTGGTGTTGTTGAGCCCGGAGGGGTCGGTGTACGTCGTGTTCGTCATGCCGAGGTCGTCGGCGGCGGCGTTCATCTTCGCCACGAACGACTTCTCCGAGCCGGCGTCCCAACGGGCCAGCAGACGGGCCACGTTGTTCGCGGATGCGATCAGGATGCTCTCCAGGGCCTCGCGCTGGGAGATCTCGTCGCCGGCGGTGACGTTGACGGTCGACTCCTGGCCCGCGTTCGACTGGTCCTCGGCGAGCTGGTCGATCTTGATGTTCGGGCCCTCGTCGCCGCTCTTGATCGGGCGGTCGCGCAGGACGAGGTACGCGGTCATGACCTTGGCGACGCTGGCGATCGGGACGGGCTTCTGGTCGCCCGAGGAGCCGAAGCTGCCGATGCCGTCGACGTCCAGCGCGGCCTGGCCGTCGGCGGGCCACGGGATGTCGATCTTGCCGCCCTCGAAGGTGTAGCTGTCCTTCGCGGTGAGGTCGAGGGTGGGGGCCGGGAGCGGGCGCACGGACTGCACGACCGCGAAGACGATCGCGAGCAGGACGACGAGGGGCGTCCAGATCTTGACCCGGCGGATGATCGTGCGGACCGGGGTGTCCGGGGGCGGGGGCGTGTTGGTCAGCTCGGCGAGCAGGTCCAGCGGCGGCCTGGGCGGCAGGGGTTGCTGGGTGGTGCGCTCGGGGCCGATCTGGGGGACGGCGGCGGTGACGTCCGGAGTGGGGCCCTTCGGGGATTCCGCGGTGTTGGGGGTGTTGGGGGCGCTCGGGGTGTTCTGGTGGATGTCCGGCTTGAGGGCGACGAACTTGCTGGTGCGCTCGGCGGGGGTCTCGGGCGCATCGGGCTTGGGGGCCTTCAGCATGGTGGTCGGCTGGTCGACGTGCGGCTTCGTGGGGCGTACGGCCTTGAAGACGGCGGTCGGCTGATCGACGGCCGCGGCTCCGCCTTCGGCCTCCTTGCTCCCACCCGCACCACCCGCGGGTGGCTCCTGTGGGGCGCCCTCACCATCGGCGGCCGCGGGCGCGCTGCCTTCACGGGACCCGACGGCCTCGGCATCGCCAACCACCGGGGCGTCAGCGGGAACGGCGGCTTCGCCGGGGGCGGTGGGCTCGTCTTCCGCGGCCGCCGAGGCGCCCTCTGCGGGCGCGGCGGTCTCGCCGGGGGCGGTGGGCTTGGCGTCTGCGGGTGCAGTGGCGTCACCGGAGGCGGTGGGCTTGTCGTCCGCGTCCGCCGAGGCGTCTGCGGGCGCGGCGGTCTCGCCGGAGGCGGTGGGCCTGGCGTCTGCGGGCGCGGCGGTCTCGCCCGAGCCTGCCGGCTTGGCGTCCGCGGGAGCAGTGGCCTCGCCGGAGCCAGCGGGCTGGGCGTCCGCCGAGGCATCAGCGGGAGCAGCAACTTCGCCGGAAGCGGTGGGCCTTGTGTGGGCGTCCGCCGGGGCGCCAGCGGAAGCAGCAACCTCGCCGGAGCCGGTGCGCCTGGGGTCCGCGGGCGCGGCGGCCTCGCCCGAGCCTGCGGGCTTGGCGTCCGCGTCCGCCGAGGCGTCTGCGGGAGCAGCAACCTCGCCGGAGGCGGTGCGCCTGGGGTCTGCGGGCGCAGTGGCCTCGCCGGGGCCGTTGGGCCTGGCGTCCGCGGCTGCGGGCGCGGCGGTGTCGCCGGAAGCGGTGGGCTTGGCCTCCGGGTCTTCGGCCGCGGACGCGTTCTCGCCCTCGTCGGTGTCAGCGGCCGGGGTCTCGTCGTCCGTGCCGGGGGCGGCAGGCTCGGCGGCCTCGGCGGCGTTGGTGCGGGATGCCTCGGCGGCCGTTTCGGTCGCGTCGGCCGTGGTGCCCTTGCCGGTGTCCTCCGACGCGGCGTCAGCGGCTGCCTCATCGGGCTCGTCCGTGCCGGTTCTCGCCGGCTTGGCGGAGGCGTCGGTCTCGGCCTCGTCGGCGCCGGAAGCCGGCGTAGCGCCGTCCTCGACGTCACCGTCGGCCTTCGGGGCGTCCTGCGTCCCGGTGTCCGCGGAGGCCACCCAGGCCGCCACAGCCGCCTTCAGCCGATCGTCGCCCGCTGCGTCCCCGGCCGACGCCTTCGCGCCCGCGGCGGCCGCCCCGGCGCCCTCAGCAGGGCCGTCCTGCGACTCGGCATCCCCGGCCGACGCCTTCCCGCCCGCAGCGACCGCCCCCGCGCCCTCAGCGAGCTCGTCCCGCGGCTTGGCATCCCCGGCCGACGCCTTCGCGCCCGCAGTGACCGCCCCGGCACCCTCAGCGGGCTCGTCCCGCGACTCGGCGTCCTCGGACTCCGCCTCCGCCTCCGCGCCTCCGGTGCGCTCCAGCTCCGCCCTCACCGCCTCCAGTTCGCGTCGGGACAGGACCCTGGTCGCCGTGTCGACGGCGGAGCGGGACGGGGAGCTTTCGCGGGCCACCGCCAGGCGTGGGTCGCGCCTCTCGTTCTCGGATTCGGGAACCGGATTCGCGCTCCCCGACGTCGGTTCTGCCGACGACTCGCGCTGCTTCGACCTGTCGGGGGACTCGCCCGCCACCGATGCCTCCTCCATGTGCCGCCGCACGGCCTCCGTGCGCCTGCCGAACCGTGAGCCGTCGCCCGGACCCCGTGCCCGTACGACCCCCCGTGCCGCTGTCCGAACATGTACCAGTGTCCTGTGCGCGGGCCTCAACCGAAGCGGTAGACGAGAACGACATACCTACCGGTTCCCTTACGAACCGGTCACGCACTCTCGACAGATGAATGTGAGAGGGGTCACCCTGTCATTCATCCACGCGGGGAGGCATGGATGGGCAGGAGCCGCAGAACAATTCCGGAGGAGCTTCTGTTGCTGGCATTGGACCCGACCACGGGTACCACTGCACAGCCGCAGTCGCTCGACCTCGGTCTGGCCGGAGCGCAGCTAGTGGAGCTGGCGCTGGCCGGACGGATAGCCCCAGACGGGGATCGTATCGCCGTGGTGGTACCACGGCCGACTGGAGATCCAACATTGGACTGCGCGTTGGAGTTGCTGCGAAGGCGTGGCGCTCCCGTGCGTGCCGTCCACTGGATCGGCGGGCCCCGGCTGGGGCTGCGCCAGACCTATCTCTCGCATCTGGAGCGGTGCGGCATGGTGCACGCCGTGGCCGGTCAGATGTGCGGGGTGCTGCCGACGACTCGCTATCAGGCGACGGACAACGCCATCAGCCGGGAGATCAAGGCCCGGCTGGACTCCGCGATCCGTACCGGCGTACCGCCGGACCCACGGACCGCGGCGCTCGCCGCCCTGGCACACGCGGTCGGCCTCGGCAAGCACCTGTATCCGGGCAATGAGGGCAGGTCCTCAAGGTCCCGGCTGCGGGACCTGATCAGGCACGACCCCATGGGCGGTCTCGTCGCGCACGCCGTGATGGACGTCCAGAACGGCGCGGCCGCCCAGCCACGCCGCAGCCCGGCCCCGGCCGGCCGTCAGGCCGCCCCGGGAGGCAGGGCCGTAGCGGAACCCGCCCATGGCGTTCCGTTGCAGCCACGCCGCGGATCCATGGCGCGCGTCGTGGCCCACTGAGCCGCGGCCCACGACGCACCGCCCGAACCACACGCTCCATATGTTTCACCCGCTCCACCGCACGCCACGTGCAGCGCCGCACCGCAGTGTCCCCAAGACCCGGTACGGGAGCCGCTGGTCCGCGCGGGGCGACGGGACCGTACGTCCGGACGACCGGACGGGGACGACGGTTCCGCCGCCCCGCGCGGCCGCATGTGCCGGGCGGGCCGCCGAACTGGCGTGTATCCAGCGCATATCCACCGTTTCCCAGCGGTAGTAAGCACCTTGGTGGCAGTCTGCTCAGCAGCAGATACGCAAAGTGGCAATCACAGGCAGGCAGCCGGAGGTGCACGTCCCGTGGCGTCCAATGTCAATCCCACCGTCAGGCGACGCCGGCTGGGCCAGGAGTTGCGCCGGCTCCGTGAGCTCAAGGGCATGACGGCCGAGGAAGTGGCCGAGCGGCTGCTGGTGTCGCAGTCGAAGATCAGCCGGCTGGAGAACGGCCGGCGCAGCATCAGCCAGCGTGACGTCCGCGATCTGTGCGGGGTCTACGAGGTGGAGGACCACCGGATCGTGGATTCGCTGATGCAGATGGCCAAGGACTCGCGGCAGCAGGGATGGTGGCACTCCTTCGGCGACATTCCGTACAGCGTCTACATCGGGCTGGAGACGGACGCGGCGAGTCTGCGGGTGTACGACCCGCAGGTCGTCCCGGGGCTGTTGCAGACCAAGCAGTACGCGGAGGCCCTGATCGCCGGGGCGCTGCCCGAGACCGCCTCGGCCGAGATCGAGAAGCGGGTCCAGGTGCGCATGCGCCGACAGGAACGAATCTCCACCGAGGAGAACCCGCTGCGCCTGTGGACCGTCATGGACGAGGCCGCCCTGCGCCGGGTCGTCGGCAACCGCTCCCTCATGCGCGACCAGCTGGAACAGCTCGTCGAGCAGTCCCAGCTGCCGCACGTCACCGTGCAGGTGATCCCCTTCGAGATGGGTGCGCACCCGGGTCTCAACGGGCAGTACGCGATCCTGGAGTTCCCGGACGCGGCCGACTCCAGCGTCGTCTACATCGAGGGCGTCACCAGCGATCTGTACCTGGAGAAGGCGAACGACGTCCAGAAGTACAGCGTGATGTACGAGCACCTGCGGGCGCAGGCCCTGAACGTGGAGCAGTCACGCCAGTTCATCGCGGACATCGCGAAGGAGTACGCGCGCTGAGCGCCCGTCCCGACCGGAGAAACGCCGCACGGTACACCGTCTCCCGGCCGGGATGGAAGAGTCCTCTGGAATATGCACCCACCCGAGTGAATAGTCGCTTCGTCAGCCGATGTTGGCGAGTAGCGTCGATCACGCCACCCCGCAACACAGGTTGGCGTGAATCGTCCTGCGGGATCCGGTCCGGACGCGCAGGGCGATGACAGCAACTCAACATCTGGCAATTCGGAGCAAACATGGCAATTCGTCAGGGTTCCACGGACACGTGGACCAAGTCCTCGTACTCCACAGGAAACGGCGCGTGCGTCGAGGTCAAGTCACCGATTACGGCGGCCATGGCGGTGCGGGACTCCAAGGTTCCCGAGGGCCCGATCCTGGCGTTCCCCGCTCAGGCGTGGAACACGTTCGTGGCGTCGGTCAAAGCGTAAGGGGCGGGTCCGTCTGATCCACCACCTTCAACCGACCTCACGATCAACAACTGCACAAGCACCACAGGTAGAGCCCTCTCGACCAGCCCGCCGTCCTTGCCGAGGGGGCTCGGCTGTGCGCGCGTTCAGCGCAACTCGGCGACGTACCGGTCCGTCCCCGGCACCGTCGGGACGAACGGCGCCACCAGCTCCACCCGCCCCAGCCCCGACTCGCCGACGGCCGTGTCCAGGTCGGTGAAGTGCCCCCCCCCCCCCCCAGCACTCCCTCGGATCCGCCTCCAGGAACCACAGCAGTGTCAGCCGGGTGTCGACGCCCTCGACCTGCTTCACATAGGACATGCGGTCCAGCGGCAGGGGCGTGGGCCGGAAGAGCGTCACCATCGCGGCCGGTGAGCCCGCCAGGCGCCTCGGGAGGTGCCGCCCGCGCAGCCACTCCAGCAGCTCGTCGCGCCGCTCCGGTGAGTCGGCGTCGACGACTTCGACGACCAGGCCCGCGTAGGGGTGGTCCAGGGCGTGGAAGTCGCGGGGGCCCGCCGCGCCGTCGCGGTACACCGTCGCCTCGTGGTCCTGGAACGCCGTGAAGACGTGCGTGCGGTCCTGGTAGACGCGGGCGTCGCGGTTGAGGCGCCTGTTGATGCCCACCGTCCAGCGCATGTGATCGGCGTAGCGGCCGGCGGTGATCCAGTACGTGGAGATGTAGCAGCCGGCGGTGACCGGCTGGGCTATCGCCGACTTCTCCGGGTAGCGCAGGAGTTGGAGGTCACGGGTCGCCACCCAGCGCCGCCCCGCGTACATCCAGGGCATCGCCATCGCGCCGGCGTAGTAGTGGTCGTCCTCGTACCAGCGGTTGTAGGCGTACTCATGGCCCGGATGCGGTTCGACCATGGTGATCAGGGCATGTCCCGGGCGGACCCCGTACGGGCCGACGGCCGCCAGTTCGGCGTACATCTCGCTGCGGGTGTCCTCGCTCATGCGGTTCCCCTTTCCTCGGCTCGCCCATACTCTGACGCTCCGTCAGATATTGCGCCAGAGTCGGGAGGCAGCGGGATGTCACTGCTCGCGGGCAAGACCGTCGTCGTATCGGGAGTCGGCGCCGGGCTCGGTCACCAGGTCGCCGCCGCGGTCGTGCGCGACGGCGGGAACGCGGTACTCGGGGCGCGCACGGAGGCCAACCTCGCCAAGACCGCGGCCGAGATCGATCCGGACGGGGCGCACACGGCGTACCGGGCGACGGACATCACCGACGAGGGGCGGTGCGAGGCACTGGCGGCGCTCGCGCGGGAGCGGTTCGGGCGGATCGACGCGGTGGTCCATGTGGCCGCCCTGGACAGCCATTTCGGCGGTCTGGAGGACGCCGACTTCACCACCTGGCAGTCGGTGATCGAGGTGAACCTGCTCGGGTCATTGCGGATGACGCGAGCGTGTCTGCCGGCACTCAAGGCGTGCGGGGGCTCGGTCGTCTTCATCGGGACGCAGTCCTCGGTCGCCGCCCCGTCACAGGTACGGCAGGCGGCGTACGCGGCGTCGAAAGGGGCGCTGACGAGCGCGATGTACTCGCTGGCCCGGGAACTCGGCCCGTTCCGGATCCGGGTCAACACCGTGCTGCCGGGCTGGATGTGGGGGCCGCCGGTGCAGGCCTACGTCCAGTTCGCCGCGCAGAGCGAGGGCGTGCCGGAGACGGACGTACTGAAGCGGCTGACGGAGCGGATGGCGCTGCCCGAGCTGGCCACGGACGGGGACGTGGCGGACGCGGCGGTGTTCCTGGCATCGGACAGGGCAAGGTCGATCACGGGACAGTCGTTGCTGGTCAACGCGGGGGAGCTGATGCGATGAGTTCATGTAGGTGAACGCAGACCCTCATGACGAACACTTTTACCTCCCTTTGACCTTCCGCTCACTTGTCGTGCTCACGCGACAGCGCCCACGATGAGCGCCGGGCTGAACCCTGGGAGGGCGCACATGAACGGTCTCGACTGGGCCGTGCTCATCGGCTACTTCGGCGTGATGGTGGCGATCGGAGTCTGGTCGCACAAGCGGGTGGACAACGTCAGCGACTTCTTCACCGCGGGCGGCAAGATGCCGTGGTGGCTGTCCGGGATCTCGCATCACATGTCGGGATACAGCGCGGTGATGTTCACCGGGTACGCGAGCATCGCCTACACCTACGGCGTCACCTCATTCATCACCTGGTCCTTCCCCATCGCGCTCGGCATCGCCATCGGGTCGAAACTGTTCGCGCCGCGCATCAACCGGCTGCGCTCACGGCTCCATGTGGCGTCCCCGCTGGAGTATCTGAAGAACCGTTACGACCTGAAGACCCAACAGGCGCTGGCCTGGTCCGGCATGCTGCTGAAGATCGTGGACGTGGGCGCCAAGTGGGCCGCGATCGCGACGCTGCTGTCGGTGTTCACGGGTGTGTCGCTGAACCAGGGCATCCTCATCACCGGCTGCATCACCGCCGTCTACTGCACCATCGGCGGACTGTGGGCGGACGCCCTCACCGAACTCGGCCAGTTCGTCATCCAGTTGCTGGCCGGCGTCGCGATGTTCGTAGCCGTGATCATGGAGCTGAACGACAAGGGCATCGGCTTCCTCGGCGCCTGGGACGAGCCGGAGCTGAAGGGCCACGGTGAGCCGCTGGTCGGGCCGTACGGAACCGTCTTCCTGCTCGCGTTCCTCTTCATCAAGCTCTTCGAGTACAACGGCGGCATGCTCAACCAGGCCCAGCGGTACATGGCGACGGCCACCCCGCGGGAGGCGGAGCGCTCGGCGCGGCTGTCGGCGGTGCTGTGGCTGGTCTGGCCGGTGGTGCTGTTCTTCCCGATGTGGATGTCGCCGCTGCTGGTCACTTCGCAGAAGGGCGACGGCTCCGACTCCTACGCCCTGATGACCGAACAGCTGCTGCCGCACGGCCTGTTGGGCCTCGTCATCGTCGGCTTCTTCTCGCACACGATGGCCATGTGCTCCTCCGACGCCAACGCGATCGCGGCCGTGTTCACCCGGGACGTGGCGCCGGTGCTGTCGAAGCAGGCCCGGGCCTGGGGCGAGCGGTCCGGTCTGATCGCGGCCCGGGTGACCACGGTCGTCTTCCTCGGCCTGTCGATGGCGGTGGCGACCCAGGTCAACTCCCCCACCTTCAAGGACATCATCACCGTCGTGATCAAGTGGGTCGCCGGTCTCATGGGCCCGATCGCCATCCCGATGATGCTGGGCCTGCTCCGCCAGTTCCGCCGCTCCGGCCCGACCGCCGCCCTGGTCAGCTGGTCGATGGGGCTGCTCGCCTTCTGGCTGGTCAACTACCCCATCAGCTGGAACGTCGAGGGCGGTGTGCCGCTGCAGTACCAGGTCTCCATCCCGCTGGCGGTCTCACTGGTCCTGTACATCCTCATCGGTTTCATCAAGCCGGAGGACACCCCGGAGCGGCTCGCGATCGTGGAGCGCATCAACACGGACGACGACGGGGCCGCGGCGGCCGCGGTGCCGGCTCAGGGGGATCCGGTGGAGGACGCGGTGGGGACGCGTGTGAAGGACTGAGCCCGGGGCCGCCACCCGCGATCGTCAGCCGGTGGCGGCCCCGGACGTCAGCTTCTCCTTCGCCCCCGTATCTCCTTCGCCTCCGTCAGTTCTTCGGCACCTCACCGATCCTGTCGGCGATCCCGACACCCAGCAGCGCCTGCTCGTCGGTGCCGAGGAACTTCAGGGACTTCCTGTCGAAGACCCAGGTGTCCTGGTCGTCGCGGTCCTTGAACCTGAGGCCGACTCCCTCGCGCCCGGTGACGTCCTCGGCGCTTCGGACCACCGAGACGCCGGGGATCTTCGCTGCGGCGCGGTAGAGGGCGGCGTTCAGCTCGGGGAGCAGGGTCGACGGCGGCAGCATCGCGCCGATCTCCTCCAGCGCGGCCTCCTCGTGCGAGCCCTCCCCCTCGGTGTCGTCCCAGATCTTCCGGTACAGCTCCTCCGGGTCGGTGGGCAGGGTTTCGAGCTCCTGGTAGTAGGTGACGTTCGGGTCGCGCCCCAGCTTCATGTCACCGTCGTGGAGGTACGGATTGTCCCTGCCGGAGAGGATCTTGATCCGGGCGAGCCCGGACCGCCCGCCGTCGGCCGGCTGCCACTCGTCCCGCCGGACGTTGCTGACGCCGTACTCCTCCACGTCCTGCTCCTGCTGGGTGGCCACGTAGACGTACTGGTCGTCGCGGACGGGCGGGGTGGGCTGGGCGGCGGCCACGACCGCGATGCGGTTCAGCAGATCGACGGCCTGCTGGTCGGGCGCGCGATCCTCGCGGCCGAGGACGACGGTGGCCGTGACGGCGACAGCGGCGGCGGCGACGAGGGGGACGGCTATGGCGGCGAAGCGCCGACGGGGGCGGGTGGTGGTGCCGGGGGCGGTTGCGGGGTCCGAGGTGAGCTCGCGCATCAGGTGGTCCTTCAGGACGGTCCGGCAGTCGCTGGACAGGACCGGATCACCCGGGCTCGGCAGCAGCCTGGCCAGTTCCTCGCGTTCGTCGCGCTCTGCGGGATTCATCGGTGGTTCTCCTGTGTCGACCGGGCCGCGTCGGTGCGGCTGCCCGTTACCTGTCCGGTGCGTGAGGATCGTCCCGGTTCGTTGCCCTTTTTCTCTTTCACGAGTTCCTCCTCGGCCAGTCGGCGCAGTTTCTGGCGGGTGCGGGCGAGGCGGGATCGTACGGAGGCGGGTGTGACGCCGAGGGCCTCGGCGGCGGCCGCGTAGCTCAGGCCGGACCACACGCACAGGGCGAACACCTCCCGCTCGGGCCTGCGCAGCCGTTGCAGTGCGGCGCGGGCGGCGGCGAGCCGTTCGGCGTCCGCCATCCGGCCGACCAGCTCGTCGGCGAAGTCGGGCACCGTCTCCAGATCCCGGCGACGGTCGGGGAGCCGGGCCAGGGCGGCGCTGTGGCGGCGGGCGGTGCGGCGGGTGTTGCGCAGGACGTTGGTGGCGATGCCGTAGAGCCAGGGGCGCAGACCGTCACCGTCGTGGGCGTCGCGGTCGTCGGGTCTCAGCCGCTCCCGTAGCCGCCACGCCTCCAGGAACGCCAGGGACACCACGTCCTCGGCAGCGCCGCGATCCGCGGTCAGGCGGGCGGCGTGGCCGTACAGGGCCTGGGCGTGGGCGGCGAAGAGTTCGGCGAAGGCCTCCGGGTCGCCGGCCCGTATCCGGGCGCGCAGGGAAAGTTCCACACCCTCCCCTGTCCGGCCGGCGGCGGGCGTCTCTGTGACGCCGCGCACATTCGTGGCGTACGGCTCAGGCTCGCGGATACCGCGCCAGCCAGCCCGGGGAGGACCCGGCCGGGCCGTGCAGCGCGGGGCCCTGGGTCATCTCCATGGCGAAGTCGTCGGCGAGTTCGAGCATGGTGGGGCGGCCCTCCAGTTCGGCCAGCCAGGCCGGGGGCAGGGCCGTCTCGCCGTGCAGGGCGCCGAGCAGGCCGCCGGTGAGTGCGGCCGCGGCGGCGGACGGGCCGTCGTGGTTCACGGCGAGGCAGAGGCCGTGACGGACGTCCTCGCCGACCAGGGCGCAGTACACGGCAGCCGCGAGCAGCCCGTCCGCCGAGCCGTCGGCCGCGAGCTCCTCCACCCGCGCCGGTGTGGGCATGCCCTGCCGTACGGCGCCCAGCGCGTGCTGCAACGCGTCCGACACGGGCTCGTGCCCGGGCCGCAGGGCGAGCAGCGCGAGCGCCCGCTGTACGGCGCCGTCGAGGCTCTCCCCGCAGGCCAGACCATGCACGATCACGGCGTACGCGCCCGCCGACAGGTAGGCGATGGGGTGGCCGTGGGTCTGCGTCGCGCACTCCACTGCGAGCTGGACGACGAGCTGCGGCTCCCAGCCGACGAGCAGCCCGAAGGGCGCGGAACGGGCGGTGGCCTCGGGCCCGAGCTCCGTGGAGTTCTTCGGCGCCTCCAGCGTGCCCATGGTCTCGTCGCCGAGGCCGATCAGGAGCGCGCGGGCCGGATCCCTGCGGGCGTACAGCCACTCCTCGCGGGCCAGCCAACCGTCGTCCTTGCGGCGCTCGTCGGGCCCCCAGTCCCGCTGGGTGGCGGCCCAGCGCAGATACGCCCGGTGCACGTCGGTGGGCGGATGCCAGGCCCCGGTGTCCCGTCTGACCTGGGCTCTTATCAACCCGTCCATGGAGAAGAGCGTGAGCTGCGTGAGATGACTCACGGCCCCGCGCCGCCCGTACCCGAACCCCAGGTCGACGATGCCCTCGGCACCGTACTGCTCCTGGATCTCCTCCAGCCCGAGCCCGTCCACGGGCGCCCCGAGGGCATCCCCGACGGCCACACCGAGCAGCGTCCCACGCACCCTGCTACGGAAGTCCTGCTGCTCGGTACGGCCCCAGACGGCGCCGACTGTCGCACCCACCAAGACCTCCCCGTGACAGCGTTCCGTACGACCGTTCGTCACTGTAATCGAACGGGGACGGTCGGTTCAGGGGGCGGATTGGTATGCGGGATGTGGCCGAAGTGATCCCGATTGGTCAGTCATCGGCCTGGTCCGTCACAGCCCCGCCTCTGCCTCAGCGGCATCCCGAAGAGGTGTTGTGTGAGGGCCGGGATCCTGCTCGGCGCGATACGCGCGACGGCAGCTCGCAGCGCGTCCGGAGTCAGCTCGGGCATGGGGATCAGCGGTACGGGCATGTCGCTACGCCGCCACACGGCCCGGACGGCAGTCGCGGCATCGGCCCGGCACCGCTGCGCGGAAGGCCCGCTCGCAGCCATCGCAGGTCTGGAGTGGATCCGGGCGAAGGGGGGCAGGAGGGCACGCCGGAGTCGGGAGGGGCGGCGGGAGCAGTGCTTCGAGGCGGTGGGCGAGGAATGCCGCCGGGTTGTGGATGGGGTCCTTGGGCAGGCCGTTCGTCAGGGTTCGCTGTACGGCGGTGGGCGGAACCCCCCTCTCCAGCCAGGCGGAGACGGCCGGTGCCAGGCGGTGGACGTCCCGTTCGGCCAGCAGCAGGCGGGAGTCGTAGGCACGCAGACCGGCGAGGAGGTCGATGGCGGCGCGGGGCTCGGCCGCCGTCTGCGGGCCGGGCGGCAGAGCCGGACGCGGGGCAGGCTTCGCGGCCGCTCGGACGACCGCGAGGCCCGGCTTGTTGTACGAGATCGTCCGGGTCACGACGTGGCCCGATTGAAGACGCTCCTTGGTGCGAGCCAGGTATCCGTGCGCCTCAAGCTCCCGCAGGGCCGCGGCGATCCGGATCTCCCCCTCGGGGAACTTCGCGGCGAGGGTCTTGATCCCGACCGGTGTCCGGGCGGGCAGCGACTGGATGTGGACCGCCAGCCCGATCGCCGTCAGGGACAGCTCCGGGTGCTGGGCGAGGTGGTTTCCGACCACGACGAACTGTTCGTGGTGGGGCTCGGTGACGTGCTCGACGCCTCCGGCGGAAGAGCCGGACTTGGCGCGCGCGGGCGCGCTAGGGTTCTGGTCAGTCATCGGGAAGGGGCTTTCTTCCTGGTGTTAGGCCCTCGCATTGGGATGCCAGTCCCGGCGGGGGCCGATTCATGTGTGCGGTTTGCGGTACGTCTGCGGCTGACGCTGCACCATCGAAACCCTTGCGCGCCAGCCGAGTTGGCGATGTTCACCCCTGCGGGTGATCGACAGGGGCGGTGGGGGTGGGTTGGTTCTTTTCCCGGTTCTTTGGTCTTTGGCGTCGGGAGCGGCCGGGTCACGACTCCCCGCGATCCGGTGTCAGTTCGGCCCACACCGTCTTGCAGTTGGCCTGAGCCTCTTCGACGCCCCACCGGTCCGCGTACGCCGCCACGATCAGCAGGCCCCGTCCCGATTCCGCCTCCCCGCTCACCGTGTCCTGGACCTGCGGGATCCGGTCACCCCGGGCGTCGGTGACCTCGACGCGGAGGGTGCCGTCGGAGTGCAGCAGCAGCCTCAGCCGGAAGTCCCGTCCCGGGACACGGCCGTGACGTACGGCGTTCGACGCCAGCTCGGCCGCGATGTGCGCCGCGCCCTCGAAGGGGAGTCCCCAGTCGTCCAGTTGGCGTTCGGTGAGCAGCCGGGCCAGTCGAGCACCTCTTCGAGTTGCGGACAGCTGAACCGTGAAGTGGTGCGTGGGCAAGGTGATTTGGGGGAGGGATTTCTGGCTCATGTCACCCAGCGTGGCCAGCTGTTCGTACGCTGAACAGTGATGACCTCAGTACGGAGAGTTACTGTCCGGGTGGGTGACGGGGTCGTACGGCTCGTACGTCGGGAGGGGTGTGAGGGTGGAGGACGAGGAGGCCGAGGCCGTTCTCAGGACGGTCGGACGGCAGATCAAGATGTGGCGGGAGGCCGCCGGGAAGAAGCAGGGGGAACTGGGCGCCGCCATCGGGTACGGCGAGGAGATGGTCTCGTCCGTGGAGCGGGGGCGCCGGATTCCGAAGCCGGACTTCCTGGACAAGGCCGATGAGGTGCTGGGGGCGGACGGGAAGCTCGCCTCGATGAAGGAGGACGTAGAGAGGGCGCGGTACCCGAAGAAGGTTCGGGATCTGGCGAAGTTGGAGGACGAGGCGGTCGAGCTGGGCGCCTTCGCCGCCCTCCATATCCACGGGCTGTTGCAGACCCCGGAGTATGCGCAGGCACTCTACGAAATGCGGCGGCCGGCTTACACAGAGGAGGAGGTCGACCGTCTCGTCGCGGCGCGTATGGCCAGGAAGGCTGTGTTCGAGCGCACGCCGCGCCCTCAGAGGGCGTTTTGTCTACATTTAAAATATCCCTTTTGTGTATACATGTGCACTTGATTCGGCAATGTTACACGTCTTAATCATCTCGAATGTCGGCTTTGATGCTTGGCTGGCGAGGCCTGCCAGCTCATCAAATGGATGTTTCATTCCATGTTTAAACCAAACGCTATCTGTGGCAGAAAAACGGCATGAAACACCCCTCGTGATCGTCGCATGTCACTACGTGAATCGGGATGTTGGGGATGCGCAGGGCGAACTCGGCATGGGATAAGTGCAGCATTAGCGTCTATCTATAGACAAAACGCCCTCTCAGAGGGCGTTTAGGAACGTCTTGTGTGCATAAGTCGCTTGTGTGGCCTGATCGGTTCGAGTAGTTACACTCGATCAATACCTATTTGCGCCTCCCGAGGCGTCGGTCTGGACGTCCGTTTGGTT
>NZ_JBVKCZ010000005.1:0-63238 GCF_055634335.1 Streptomyces sp. NPDC111802
GCCAGGCTGTACGCGACACTCTGAGCGGTGTTCGGGCTGGCCGTGAGCCTCAGAATCCACTTCCCAGCTGACGGTTGCCGCGGGTTCACCACCCCGACAACGCGAAGCGACAGCTCGCTGCTCAGCCGCCCGTAGCGACGGGCGACTGTTTGCGTGGAGACGCCCAGAACCTCGGCGATCCGGCTGAACGGCGCCCGACCGTCGATACGCAGGGCATGAATGATACAGTGGTCCAATTCATCGATTGCGGGGACCACTGTCTCAGAAAATTCGCCCACTGGCCGTCCAGGGCCATGGACGCTCAGCAAGGCTTGCTCAGCAAGGTTTGCGGCACAGGTTTCCCCCGAATAGCCTGGGACAGGACCTCGTCAATGGGCTTGGCTGTCGGAAACGGCGTTTTTCATCACCAGGGCCCCGGCGAGTTCCGTTCCATGGTGATGGTCAGACAGTTCTCGTGATCAGCCATGCTTTGCCGGATTTGGCGCGCGGGCATGGAGTCCGCAACCGTGGTCGAAGGAATACGTGTTCGGTATCACCAGCCTGCCGGCCTCGGACGCGAGACCCAGCGACCTGGCGGTCCGTCAACAGCTGCACTGGCCCGCCGAGTACCGGCATCACGTCCTGGATGACACCTTCGAGGAGGAGCGCCGCCAGGCCCGCACTGCGCGCCTGCCCGGGAACCTCTCCACCCTGCACGACCTGGCATTCCAAGCGGTCAAGACCGACCAATACGGCAATATCGCATGCAGCCGCTGTCACTACACCAGCCCCCCGACCAGCTCCTGAACCACTACGGACCATGACCATCACCACGAAGTGGATATCAATAGGTCAAGAGGAAATCGCCGGGTTCCTGACTCATCGTCAGGGTTTGGTCGGCAGAATCCACTAGGTCCAGTCTTCGGACGAGTGTACACAGGTTCTCGCTCTCCGTGGCTACGGCGGAAGCATCTGCCGGTGACAGCAACCCTCCGGCTGACCGCCCCGGCCCTCGCCCACTCGGCGTCCGACATGTCCGAGGGATACGCATCCAGCTGCGACACGGCCGCGCCGTACGTGCCGGGCGGCGGCGTGGGAAGCGGTGACAACTGCTGAGCAACCCGTCGAGTGCTCGTGCACTTGAACGGTAGAGCAGGAACAACCGGCCACCCGGTCTCGCGCTCCGACTCCGGGCTCAAGAAGCCACCATGCCTGCGCCTCTGCCTCCACCCACGGCCCGCGCCGGTCAAATGAAGTACGCCCAGGTCAGACGATGTCTGACCTGGGCGCAAGATGAGCCGCCTTCGGGATTCGAACCCGAGACCTACGCATTACGAGTGCGTTGCTCTGGCCATCTGAGCTAAGGCGGCACGCTGTCCGCACTATGGTGCGATCAGCAACGTCGGTAAGTCTACACAGTTTCTGAAGTGCTCCGTACCAACGCCTGCCCGGCCCTCCGCCGCCCCGGAGGGCCGCATTCCGGGGCGGTTGGTGGTGGCTATGCGCAGCGCTTGTCCCGGGTCGGTGGCGTCCCTCGGACGAGGTACGCGTTGATCGTGTCGTCGATGCAGGTGCTGCCCCGGCCGTACGCCGTGTGGCCGTCGCCGTCGTAGGTGAGGAGGCGGGACGAGGAGAGCTGGCGGGAGAGGGCCTGGGCCCAGCGGTAGGGGGTCGCCGGGTCGCGGGTGGTGCCGACCACGACGATCGGGGCCGCGCCCTTCGCCTCGATGCGGCGCGGTTCGCCGGTGGCGGCCACCGGCCAGTACGCGCAGTTCAGGGTGGCCCAGGCGAGGCCCTCGCCGAAGACGGGGGACGCCTTCTCGAACGCGGGGAGGGATCTGCGGACCTCGTCGGGGGTGGAGAAGGCCGCTGGGAGATCCACGCAGTTCACGGCGGCGTTGGCGAACATCAGGTTCGTGTAGCGGCCGTCGGCGTCGCGCTCGTAGTAGCTGTCGGAGAGGACGAGGAGGCCCGCTCCGTCGTTCTCCCGCATCGCCGAGTGCAGCGCGTCGCGCAGCTGTGCCCAGGCGCCCTCGTCGTACATCGCCGCGATCACACCGGTGGTGGCAAGGGATTCGCCCAGCTCACGACCGTCCGCGTCGCCGGTCGGGACGGGCTTCGCGTCGAGCTTCTCGAAGAAGGCCTTGAGGTTGCGGCCGACCTCGCTCGCCTTGGTGCCCAGCGGGCAGTCCCGCTGCCGTACGCAGTCCCTCGCGAACGCCTGGAACGCCGTCTCGAACCCCGCAGTCTGGTCGAGGTTCATCCGGCGGGCGGGCAGTGAGGGATCCATCGCGCCGTCCAGGACCAGCCGGCCGACCCGGTCGGGGAAGAGCCCGGCGTACGTCGCCCCGAGGAAGGTGCCGTACGACGCCCCCACATACGTGAGCTTGTCGTCCCCCACCGCCGCACGCAGGATGTCCATGTCGCGGGCCGCCTCGGCGGTGGAGACATGGCGGAGGAGACCGGCGGCGTCCGCTCCGCACCCTTCCGCGAACTTCTTGTACGCGTCGACGAGCTCGCCGGTCTCCCGCTCGTCGTCCGGCGTGAAGTCCGTCTGTGTATAGGCGTCCATCTCCTTGCCGTCGAGGCATTCGACCGGCTCGCTGCGGGCGACTCCGCGCGGATCGAGCGCGACCATGTCGTAGCGGGCGCGCACCACGGTCGGGTAGCCGATCCCCGCGTACTGCTGGAGATAACCGATCGCCGAACCGCCAGGCCCGCCCGGGTTCACGAGCAGCGATCCGAGCCGCTCGCCGGGTCCCGTCGCCTTCTTGCGGGTCACAGCGAGCCGGGTGTCCCCGGCCTCCGGCTTCGCGTAGTCGAGCGGCGCCCGCATGGTGGCGCACTGGAAGCCGGGCGCCCCACAGTCGCGCCAGGTCAGCTTCTGCCCGTAGTACGGTGCGAGCGCGGCCGGTGTCGACTGCGGCAACGCGGCCAGCGCGGCCTCGGCCGCCGGGCTCCCCGGGTGCGTCGATCCGCCGGAGGTGCAGGCGGAGGCGAGCAGCGCGGCGACGGCGAGGAGGGTGCCGAGTGTGCCCGTCCGCCGGTGGTGCCGACGGCGGTTGCGTGGATCCGGTCCGCTCCGGCTCGGGTCTGGGCTGAGTGGGGAGCTGTACCTGGTGTGCATCTGGCGAGCGTAACTCTGTGCAGTGGTTCGGATGCTCTGCGTGCGCAGGCTGCGGCTCGTACGTGTTACACGGTCAACCTCCCGTTGATCACTTGCGGATGAGAGCCCGGGCCGCGCTGGAGCCGGGGCCGGCTCAGCCCGCTCTGAGTGCCATGGTCATCGCCTCCACCGCCAGCAGCGGCGCCACATTGCTCTCGAGTGCATCGCGGCAGGCGGCGATCGCCTCGATGCGGCGGAGCGTGGACTCCGGCGAGCTGTCGCGGGCGATGCGGTCGAGGGCGTCCTCGGCATCGGTGTTGGCGAGGGCGATGCGGGAGCCGAGCTGGAGGGCGAGGACGTCGCGGTAGAAGGCGGTGAGGTCGGTCAGGGCGAGGTCGAGGCTGTCGCGCTGCGTCCTCGTACGGCGCCGCTTCTGCTTGTCCTCCAGATCCTTCATCACGCCCGCCGTGCCACGCGGCATCCTGCCCCCCTGGACCGCACCCAGCGCCGCCTTCAGCTCCTCGGTCTCCTTGCCGTCCATCTCCTCGGCCAGCTGCTTGGCGTCCTCTGCGGCGGCATCCACCAGCTCCTGGGCGGCCTTGAGGCAGGCGCCGACCTCGCCGAGGCGCAGCGGCAGCTTGAGCACGGCGGCCCGGCGCTCGCGGGCCGCCGGGTCGGTGGCCAGGCGGCGGGCCCGATCGACGTGGCCCTGGGTGGCGCGGGCCGCCGCAGCGGCCACGGCGGGGTCGACGCCCTCCCGGCGTACCAGCATGTCGGCGATGGCGTCGACCGAGGGCGTGCTCAGGTTCAGGTGGCGACAGCGGGAGCGGATGGTGGGCAGGACGTCCTCGATGGAGGGGGCACAGAGCAGCCAGACCGTGCGGGGGGCGGGCTCCTCCACTGCCTTCAGGACGGCGTTGGCGGACTTCTCGTTCAACCGCTCCGCGTCCTCGACGAGGATGATCTGCCAGCGGCCGTTCGCCGGCGAGGTGAACGACTTGCGGACGGTGTCCCGCATGTCGTCGGCGAGGATCTGGGTGCCGACGGCGGCGACGGTCGTGACGTCTGCGTGCGTGCCCACCAGCGCCGTATGGCATCCGTCGCAGAAACCGCAGCCGGGGGCACCGCCGAGCGCGCGGTCCGGGCTCACGCACTGCAACGCCGCGGCGAACGCCCTGGCCGCCTGATTCCGGCCCGCCCCGGGCGGCCCCGTGAACAGCCAGGCATGCGTCATCTTGGATGCCTCTGGGGGCGGCGCGCCGGTGGCAACGGCGGTGACGAGGGCGTCGGCGTCCCGAGCGGCAGCGCCCAGCTGCTCACTGACCCGCTCCTGGCCGACCAGGTCGTCCCATACGGTCATGGGGTCACGCCCGCCTTTCGTCACACTTCACGTCGCCCGACCCATTGTGCGGGGCGGCACTGACAACGGGCGCCGGGCGGGTCGGGTCCGGTCACGTCGGCCGGCGCCGGCGGTCGGGCGACGGTGGGTCGGGGAGCGGGCAGGACTGGCGGTCGGGCGGCGGGTGCGGGCCGGTGGGGGCTGAGCGCGCAGTTCCCCGCGCCCCTTGGGTGGGTCGGGGCACGTCGGCCGCGCCTCTGTCTACTTGGTCAGGTCACGCCGGCCCAGACACAGCCGCACTCGGCCGACGCGACCCCGCCGACTCAGCGCCGCCGACCCCGCCCCCGGCCCCCGTCCTCGTCGTACTCGTCCTCATGCGGACCGAGAAGCTCGTCCGCCAGCGTCGGCAGATCGTCCAGCGGCGTCTCCTCGGCCCAGTCGGACCGAGCCCTGCGCCGCGGCGCACCCGCCTCGTCGATCTGGGGCATCTCACGCGTACGTTCCTCGTCGCGGAAGTGCCCCGGCGGAACCCGACCCCCGGGCTCGTCCCCCGACACGGGAGGCAGAACGGCCGTCTCGTCCGCGGCACCCGGAGGAACCGGCGGAAGCACAGCAGTCTCATCTGCCGCACCCGGGGGAACAGGAGGCAGCACAGCCGTCTCATCTGCCGCACCCGGAGGCGCCGGAGGCTGCGGCAGCCTCGTCGTCACCTCGGACTCCGACTCGGACGATTCCCCGGAAGCACGCTCACCGGACGGCCGCTCGCCGCCACGCTCCTCATCGCGCACCGGCCGCAGCACAGTCGTCTCGTCCGACGCCCCACCCGGCGCGTTCCCCGGCGTCACCAAAGGCGTGGGAACCGTCGCCGCGTCCCGGAAGGCAGCCCGGGCCTCTGGCTCCGTCGGCTTCGGACCCGCCTCCGCCGCGGCCGCGGCCTGCTCGGCCAGCCGCCGGGCCTCCTCCGCCCGCAGCAGGGCCTCTTCCGCCTTGCGCTGCTTCTCCAGGCGCCGCGCCTCGGCCTCGGCACGGATGCGTGCCTCCTCCTCGGCCTGCTTGCGGCGCCGATCCTCCTCGACCTTGCGGCGCGCTTCCTCCTCGGCGCGCACCTTCTCCTCCGCGAGGAGGCGCTGGCGCTCCTCCTCGGCCCGTCGGCTCGCTTCCTCGGCCCGCTGCCGGGCCTCCTCCGCCTGCCGTTCGGCCTCGCGCCGCTGCGCCTCCTCCAGCTCGCGCCGCTTGCGCTCCTCCTCCTCGGCGCGCAGCCGGGCGAGCTGCTCCTGGCGCTCGCGCTCCAGGCGCTCCTCCTCGGCCTTGCGGGCCGCCTCTTCCTCGGCCTTGCGGCGGGCCTCCTCCTCGGCCTTCCGGCGCGCTTCCTCCTGCGCCTGGATCTCCGCCTCGGACAGCGGCAGCAGCTGGTCGAGCCGGTGCCGGATGACCGTCGTCACCGCCTCCGGCTCCTGGCCCGCGTCCACCACCAGGTAACGCCCGGGGTCGGCAGCAGCCAGCGTCAGGAAGCCGGAGCGCACGCGCGCGTGGAACTCCGCGGGCTCCGACTCCAGCCGGTCCGGCGCCTCGGTGAACCGCTCGCGGGCGATCTCCGGCGAGACGTCCAGCAGCACGGTCAGGTGGGGTGCCAGTCCGTTCGTCGCCCAGCGGTTGATACGGGCGATCTCCGTCGGCGACAGGTCGCGGCCCGCGCCCTGGTAGGCGACCGAGGAGTCGATGTACCGGTCCGAGATCACGACCGCGCCGCGCTCCAGCGCCGGCCTGACCACCGTGTCCACGTGCTCCGCGCGGTCCGCCGCGTACAGCAGTGCCTCGGCGCGGTGCGACAGGCCGGCGCTCGACACGTCCAGCAGGATCGACCGCAGCCGCTTGCCGACCGGCGTCGCGCCGGGCTCGCGGGTGACGACGACCTCGTGGCCCTTGCCCCGGATCCACTCGGCGAGCGCCTCGGCCTGGGTGGACTTCCCGGCGCCGTCGCCGCCCTCCAGGGCGATGAAGAAACCGGACGTCGCGGGCACCTGCTCCGGGTCGTCCCCGCCGAGCACCGCGTCCCGCAGGTCCTGCCGCAGCGGCACACCGGAACGGTCGTCGACCTTGGCCAGCACCAGCACGGCCACCGGCAGCAGCAGCGCCCCGACCAGCATCAGCGTGAACGCCGCACCGCCGTGCGCGAAGACGAACTTGCCGCTCTCCAGCCGATGCGGCCCGATGAGCGCGGCCACCAGCGGCGCGATCACCGCGCCGAGCGCCACACAGACCCGTACGACCGCGTGCAGATGCTCGGTCGTGCGCGCCCGCCGGAACTCCTCGGCCTCCTGGTCGATCAGCGTGTGCCCGGTGTTGGCGGACACGCCCGCGCCGACCCCGGCCAACGCGACGATCAGCAGGACGGTCGTGACGTCCGGGACCAGGCCCGCGGCCAGCAGCGCGATGCCGGTGAAGGCGATGGCCAGCGCCAGCAGCCGGCGCCGCGACAGGGCGGGCAGCACGGAGGGCGCCGTACGGATGCCGACGACCACGCCGCCGGTCAGCGCGAGCATCAGCAGGCCGTACAGCACCGGGCCGCCGCCCAGGTCCTTGGCGTGCAGCACGGCGACGGCGACGGCCGCGGCCACCGCTGCGGCGACCGCCGCGCATGCCGTCACCAGCAGCGCGATCGCGCCGGTACGGCCCTTGTCCACGCCCGAGCCGGTCTTCGGGCGGCGCAGTCCCTCCAGCGGCGACCGCGCGCGCGGGGTGCGCGTGTCGGGCAGCTCCAGGAAGGTCAGCACGGACAGGGACGCGGCGAACAGACCGGCCGCGACATACGACGCGAGGGCCGCCTGGTGCTGCTCGAACCAGGCGAGCCCGGCACCGAGCAGATTGTTCAGCAGGGCGGCGGCGACGAGTGCGGCGGCGGCCATCGGGACCGCCACGAAGCTCGTACGCAGCGACAGGCGGCGCAGGGCGTCCATGTGGTCGGGCAGCGGTCGTACCGTCGCGCCCTCCGGCGGCGGGGGCGGCAGCAGCGCGGGCGCCGCGCTCTCCCGGCACACCGTCCAGAAACGCTCGGCCACGCCGGTCACGAAGACGGTCACCAGGAGGAGCGCCAGCGCGTTGTCCGGCGTCCAGTCGATCCACAGGGGCGCGACGATCAGCAGGGCGGTCCGCAGTCCGTCCGCGCCGACCATGGTCCAGCGCCGGTCGAGCGGGCCGTCCTGCGAGGTCAGCGACGTCAGCGGGCCGAGGAGTATGGCGCCGAAGAGCAGCGTGGCCAGGATGCGCACGCCGAAGACGGTCGCCACTGCGAACGCCACGCCCCGGTAGCCACCGCCGAACGACCCTTCGGCGATCGCCGCCTGAAGGGCCAGCAGCACCAGCACAAAAAGGGCGAGGATGTCGCCGACACCGCCCACCAACTGCGCGCTCCACAGTCGCTTGAGCTGCGGTCGGCGCAGCAGGGCGCGGACGGCGCGCTCGCGTGAGTCCGCCGCGAGGGCGTCGTCGGGGGCCGTGTTGGGGGCCGTTGGCTGCTCGGCTCGCGTCATGCTTTCAGCCTATCGGGAGCCACCGACAGCCCGGCGCTCCCGCCCGAACGTACGCACGCCCCGACACCAAACTGATGCCGAGGCGTTCGTTTTGCGAACCGTAAGTGAAGAACCGGACCGTCAACCGGCCTCCATGGGAGCCCGGTTGGTCCCGGGGTGAGGGCGGCTCAGTCCTCCGCCGACGAATTGGAGGCCGTCGCCTTCTTGGCGGCCGTCTTCTTCGCCGTGGTCTTCTTCGCCGCCGCCGCCGTCGTCGTCTTCTTCGCCGCGGTCTTCTTGGCGGCCGTCTTCTTGGCCGGGGCGGCCTTCTTGGCGGCCGTCTTCTTCGCCGGGGCCTTCTTCGCCGTCTTCTTGGCGGGCGCCTTGGCGCGCTTCTCGGCGAGCAGCTCGAAGCCGCGCTCCGGCGTGATCGTCTCGACGCTGTCGCCGGAGCGCAGGGTCGCGTTGGTCTCGCCGTCCGTCACATACGGCCCGAAGCGACCGTCCTTGACCACGACCGGCTTCTCGCTGACCGGGTCGGTGCCCAGCTCCTTCAGCGGCGGCTTGGCGGCCGCGCGACCGCGCTGCTTGGGCTGGGCGTAGATCGCCTGCGCCTCTTCCAGCGTGATCGTGAAGAGCTGGTCCTCGGACTGGAGCGAGCGCGAGTCCGTGCCCTTCTTCAGGTACGGGCCGTAGCGGCCGTTCTGCGCGGTGATCTCCACGCCGTCCGCGTCGGTGCCGACGACGCGTGGCAGCGACATCAGCTTGAGCGCGTCCTCCAGCGTCACCGTGTCGAGCGACATCGACTTGAACAGCGAGGCCGTGCGCGGCTTGACCGCGTTCTTGCCGGTCTTCGGGGTGCCCTCGGGGAGCACCTCGGTGACGTACGGGCCGTAGCGGCCGTCCTTGGCGACGATCGCGTGGCCGGTCTGCGGGTCGTTGCCCAGCTCGAAGTCGCCGCTCGGCTTGGCCAGCAGTTCCTCGGCCAGCTCCACGGACAGCTCGTCAGGCGCCAGGTCGTCCGGGATGTCGGCGCGCTGGTGCTGCTCGGTGTCCTTCTCGCCGCGCTCGATGTAGGGGCCGTAGCGGCCCACGCGCAGCACGATGTCGTTGCCCACCGGGAACGACGACACCTCGCGCGCGTCGATCGCGCCCAGGTCGGTCACCAGTTCCTTGAGGCCGCCGAGGTGGTCCCCGTCGCCGTTGCCGGCGTCGGCCGCGCTGCCGTTGTGCGTGCCCTCGCCGAAGTAGAACCGCTTCAGCCACGGCACGGACTGGGCCTCGCCGCGGGCGATGCGGTCGAGGTCGTCCTCCATCTTGGCGGTGAAGTCGTAGTCGACGAGCCGCCCGAAGTGCTTCTCCAGGAGGTTGACCACGGCGAAGGACAGGAAGGACGGGACGAGCGCCGTGCCCTTCTTGAACACATAGCCGCGGTCCAGGATCGTGCCGATGATCGACGCGTACGTCGACGGGCGGCCGATCTCGCGCTCTTCGAGTTCCTTGACCAGGGAGGCCTCGGTGTAGCGGGCCGGGGGCTTGGTGGCGTGCCCGTCGACCGTGATCTCCTCGGCGCTGAGCGCGTCGCCCTCGTTGACCTGCGGGAGTCGGCGCTCGCGGTCGTCCAGCTCGGCGTTAGGGTCGTCGGCGCCTTCGACGTAGGCCTTCAGGAAGCCGTGGAAGGTGATCGTCTTGCCGGACGCGCTGAACTCGACGTCCCGTCCGTCGGCCGCCGTGCCGCCGATCTTGACGGTGACGGAGTTACCGGTCGCGTCCTTCATCTGGGAGGCGACGGTCCGCTTCCAGATCAGCTCGTAGAGCCTGAACTGGTCGCCGGTCAGCCCGGTCTCGGCAGGCGTGCGGAAGCGGTCGCCGGAGGGGCGGATCGCCTCGTGCGCCTCCTGGGCGTTCTTGACCTTCCCGGCGTAGGTGCGCGGGGCGGACGGCAGGTAGTCGGCGCCGTACAGCTGCGTGACCTGGGCGCGGGCGGCCGAGACTGCGGTGTCGCTCAGCGTCGTGGAGTCCGTACGCATGTACGTGATGTAGCCGTTCTCGTACAGCTTCTGCGCGATCTGCATCGTGGCCTTCGCGCCGAAGCCGAGCTTGCGGCTGGCCTCCTGCTGCAGCGTCGTCGTACGGAACGGGGCGTACGGCGAGCGGCGGTACGGCTTGGACTCGACGGACCGGACGGCGAACCGCGTCTGCTCCAGGGCGGCGGCGAGGGCGCGGGCGTTCGCCTCGTCGAGGTGGAGCGTGTTCGCGCTCTTGAGTTGTCCCAGGGAGTCGAAGTCGCGGCCCTGCGCGACCCGCCTGCCGTCGACGGTCTGCAGGCGGGCGACCAGCGACGACGGGTCCGACGAGTCCCCCGTGCGGCCGGTCGCGAAGGTGCCCGTCAGGTCCCAGTACTCAGCAGAACGAAACGCGATGCGGTCGCGTTCCCGCTCCACGACGAGCCGGGTGGCGACGGACTGCACACGGCCGGCCGACAGCCGGGGCATGACCTTCTTCCACAGGACCGGCGAGACCTCATAGCCGTAGAGACGGTCGAGGATGCGGCGGGTCTCCTGGGCGTCCACCAGCTTCTGGTTCAGCTCGCGCGGGTTGGCGACGGCGGCCTGGATCGCGGCCTTGGTGATCTCGTGGAAGACCATCCGCTTGACCGGGACCTTGGGCTTGAGGACCTCCTGGAGGTGCCAGGCGATGGCCTCGCCCTCGCGGTCCTCATCGGTGGCGAGGTAGAGCTCGTCGGAGTCCTTCAGCAGGTCCTTGAGCTTCTTGACCTGAGCCCGCTTGTCGGCGTTGACGACATAGATCGGCTCGAAGTCGTGCTCGACGTCCACACCGAGGCGGCGTACCTCGCCGGTGTACTTCTCCGGCACCTCCGCGGCGCCGTTCGGGAGGTCGCGGATGTGCCCGACGCTCGCCTCGACTACGTATCCGGGGCCGAGGTAGCCCTTGATCGTCTTCGCCTTGGCAGGCGACTCGACGATGACGAGTCGGCGGCCGCCCTGTGCGGTCTCGCTGGTCGGGGACAACTTCGCTCTTCTCTCCGGTCGACGCTGGGGCCTCCCCAGGTCGCTTGGGTCCCGGGGTCGGGTGGTGGTGGTGACGCTGCGGAGTGTGACGGTACATCCCGCCCCGTTGTCAAACGGGAAAAGCCCGCAACGGCCACTCGAACGGTAACCCGACTTCCGCCATTCCTGCCGCCCGGAGTCGCCACAGGTCTATTCGAGCCTTTCCGGAAGACGGCTCGCCAATTATCGGTCGCCCAGCTCATCGGCCGTTCTCAGAGGCGGGTGAAGCACCACGTTCCGAGGATGAGCGCGATCACCGAGACAAGGCCCGCGAGGGTCGCTGATGCGACGGGGTTCACACCGTGGGCGACGGGCTGGCGCTGTCGTACCCGGACCGCGGTCCACACCAGCAGCCCGCCTCCGAACAGGGCGAACACGATCCCAGCGAAGATCGCCGGTCCCCTTTCCATGACCCGCTTGCCCCTTTTCTCCCGTCCACGTGTGCCCCAGCCCGGCGAGGCTGACACGTGCGGACGGCGCTCAGGCGAACCTCAGGTGAACGCGGAACCGACGCGACTGTGGACTCTCCAGACCCCGCGGTCCCGCCTGCCACAGCCGCCCCACAGGATCCTCCACCCTCGCCGGCCTCGCCCGCCTCAGACCGCGCCGGACACGAATATTTTTCCGGTCGTCTCGGATCCGTCGGCCCCGGCTGACCATGCACACGACCTTGCTGAAGCCCAGTTCCCAGTCCTCCTCGTCCGCGATCCAGCCGTAGACGGTCCCCTCGGTACCCGGCACCCAGAGCGACTCGAATTTGTTCCCGCACAGCTTGGTGATGTTGTGGGGCCCTTCTTGTGGTTCATTTCGCCGGGCGCCTGAACCGTGCCTATGGCCTGGTCGGTGTGCGGTTCGGAGCAGTCGATCAACGGGGCGTTGTAACCGTCCTCCTGTTCTTCGTAGACCCAGCAGTCGCATGCCTGCCGAGTACGAGACATGCCGTACCGCTGCCCGTCGCGGCGAACCGGTCCTTCGTCGGTACGACGGCGTGGTCGCGACTCCCGTGTACGGGGGCGGGGTGGGGCTCGCGGCGTACGGCGGCGACGAGGCGGGGGCTCCCGGTGTATGGCGGCTGGCCTGTCCAGCCCACGTGCGGCGGCTCGGAGCGGTGGGGTCGGGTCCTCGCCGAGCATGGCCGTCGGGGTGGGGTGCCGCCGTGGCGGTCGAAGAGGCCGCGGGCCGGCCGCGGCGGCATACAGGGTGGTGCCGAGGGAGAACTGGTCGGCGGCGGGCGTGGGCGGTTCGCCGCGGGCGCGCTCTGGGGCGAGGGAGCCGGGGGGCCCGAGGATGCCCGCGGTGGCCGTGAGACGGGGCTTGCTTGCGGGACTCGGGCTGGAGGGCGATGCCGTAGTCGGTGAGCAACTCGCGCGCGTAGAGGTCGCCCGAAGCGGCCGATGCCAGAAGGATGTTGGCCGGTTTCACATCCCTGTGGAAAATGCTGATCCGGAGCCCGGCGGTCCGCGCGTCGAGCCCGACACGGGCCGCCTGAACAGGAGTCAGCGGCCCCGAACTCCGTACGACGGCCTGGAGATCCACCGCGTCCGGGGCCTCGCTGCGGGCCCGCGCAATGCGCCGCGAGGTCTCGCTCGCGTCCATCGGCACGTCCGCAAGCGCGATCTCCTTCGGCGCGACCTCGCAGGCCAACTCCTCGTCGTACGCGAGCCTCCCCGGCGCCTTCGCGGTGATCCGGCCTCTCCCCCGCCATCACGCCTCCCCGAGACCCGGGACAGCGCCCCCCGAAGGCGCGCCGGGAGGCAAGGCCATCAGAGGTGCCGAAACACCTCAGGTGTGCCAAGAAGCGCGAGCCCGGCCCGGGTCACCGCGCCGGTTCGAGGAAGCCCTGCTCCACCAGCAGCCGGATCTGTGCGGGGGTACGGTCGCGCAGCAAGACCGGGTCCTCGCCCATCAGTTGGGCGATGGCGTCCAGGATGCGGCCCGCGCTCAGTGTGCCGTCGCACACGCCGGCGAAACCCGCGCCGACCGTGTCCACCTGAGCGGCCCGGCGCATACCGCGGTGCTGGCGCAGCACCACGTGCTCCGGGTCCTCCGCGCCGGGCATCCCGACCTGCTCCTGCACCACCTCGGCGACCAGCCGGAAGTGGTCCGCCAGCAGGGCCGCATCGTCGCGGGCACGCAGATAGTCGAGCCGGTCGAAGTGCGCCCGCACCGTGTCGCCGAGCGGCTGCTCGACCGGATGGGGCCACTCCTCCACCGTGATCGAGGGCACGGCGGCCGACGCCTTGCGCAGGGTGATCCAGCCGAACCCCACGGCCCTCACCTTGCGCGCCTCGAACTCGTCCAGCCACGCGTCGTACCGCGCCTGGTACTCGGCCGGGTCACCCCGGTGGTCACCGGCGTCCCTGAGCCACAGCTCGGCGTACTGCGTGACGTCCTGGACCTCGCGCTGCACGATCCACGCGTCGCACCCGCGTGGCACCCACGACCTGAGCCTGTCCTGCCAGTCCTCCCCCTCCACGTGCTGCCAGTTGGCGAGGAACTGCGCGAACCCGCCCTCGTTCAGCCGCTCCCCCGCTCCCTGAACGATCGACCGGCACAGATCGTCCCCGCCCATCCCGCCGTCGCGATACGTCAGCCGCGCGCCCGGTGAGATCACGAACGGCGGGTTGGACACGATCAGGTCGTATGTCTCGCCGTTCTTGAGCGGTTCGAACAGCGAGCCCTCCCGCAGGTCCGCGGCCGGGGCGCCGGACAGCGCGAGCGTCAGCGCGGTGATGTGGAGCGCGCGCGGATTGAGGTCGGTCGCCGTCACGCGCGTGGCGTGCTGCGCGGCGTGCAGCGCCTGGATGCCGGATCCGGTGCCGAGGTCCAGGGCGGCGGGGACGGGCGTACGGACGGTGATGCCGGCGAGGGTCGTGGAGGCGCCGCCGACGCCGAGGACGACACCCTCGTCCTTGCTGCCGATGCCGCTCGCTCCGCCGACCGCGCATCCCAGGTCGGACACGATGAACCAGTCCTCGCCTTCGGGCCCGCCGTACGGCCGTACATCCACGGTCGCGGAGACGTCGTCGCCCGAGTCGCCGCCGACCCGGACCAGCCACCCGCTCTCCAGACACGCGTCCAGAGGCAGTACGTCCGCCACGCGCGCGTGCGGCACGGGTTGTTGCAACAGGAACAGCCGTACGAGCGCCTCCAGGGGCGTGTCTCCCCGGGTCGCCCGGAGCGCGGGCACGGTCTCACTGCGCGCGAGCGCCGCGTACGCGGGCGCGCCGAGCAGTTCGAGCAGCCCGTCGGCGGTGAAGGAGGCCCCGAGCAGGGCCTCCCGCAGCCGGGCGGCCACATCGGGGCGGTCGGAGTCGGGCAGGGCAGGCAGCGCGGAGTCACTCACGACCCCATTGTGGCCCGCGCCCGCCCCCCGAGTCGGCATGGCTACCTGCGAGCGGAACGGTTCGACAGCGGAGGGCAGCGAAACGGTTCAGCCGCGGAGGCGGCGAAACGGCTCGGCCGTCGCAGGCCGCGTCGGCTCAGCTGTCGGTGGCCTCGGCCGCGCCGGACGCCACGGCGGCCTGCTTGCAGCCCTCCTGCGAGGTCAGCGCCTTCTTGGTGTCGCCGGACTCCAGCTTCTTCAGCGCCGTGATCGCGCTCGTGCGCTGGGTCTCCACCTGCTTCATCTCGGCCGACACGTCCTTCAGACCGGACGCGAACTTGCCCTGGTTCTTCGTGTCCAGCCCGTCGACCCGCTTCTTCAGGTCGGCGTAGGCGGCGGAGAGGGCGGTGAGCTTCTTGACGACGTCCTTCTGGACCGTCGCGCCGCCCTCGACCCCCGGAGGCGCCCCGGCGCTGCCGATGAGGGTCGCGCGGGCCTTGTAGCCCTCGGCGAGGTCCTGGAAGGCCTTGGAGTCGGCCTGCTGGAGTTCCTCGGGCGTGCTGGTGGTGTCCTTGGCGGCCTTGGTGATCGCGACGTAGGCCGCCGAGATCTTCGCGTTCTGCGCCGGCACCGCGTCGCAGACCTTCTTGGCCCAGGCGTCGAGTTCCTTGTTGCCCTCGTCGCTCGTGCATCCCGTCAGCGCCAGCACCAGTACCGCACCGCCGGACAGTGCGGCCGCGAGCTTCTTGTTCACCGGTTCGGTCCCTTCCGTGGCTCTCGGCCAACGGACCTTACACGTCGGGCGACGAACAGCTGTGCGTCGAATGCGGCATTCATTACGTTGTCCGACTCTTTGCACCATGTGAGAGAAGGGTCACGGCTAGGGCGTGAAAACGCACAAGGCGGGCGGGCGGCGCACCAACGCGCGCCGCCCGCCCGCCTCTTGAGCTGGGCCGTCGTATGACCGCCTACGAAACCACCGCGGGATCAGCCGGTTTGGTGACCCGCTCGGCGTTGCCTTCGTCACCCATGGCGATGCCACGCCGCTTGGAGACGTAGACCGCGCCGACGATCACGAGGAGCGAGGCGACGGCGATCAGGACCCGTACGCCGACGTTCTTGTCCTCCCCGTAGCTGAACTGGATGACCGCGGGCGCGATGAGCAGCGCGACCAGGTTCATCACCTTCAGCAGCGGGTTGATCGCGGGACCGGCGGTGTCCTTGAAGGGGTCACCGACCGTGTCGCCGATCACCGTCGCGGCGTGGGCCTCACTGCCCTTGCCGCCGTGGTGGCCGTCCTCGACGAGCTTCTTGGCGTTGTCCCAGGCGCCGCCGGAGTTGGCGAGGAACACCGCCATCAGCGTGCCGGTGCCGATCGCGCCCGCGAGGAACGCGCCGAGGGCGCCGACCCCGAGCGTGAACCCGATGAAGATGGGCGCCAGCACGGCGAGCAGACCGGGCGTGGCGAGCTCGCGCAGGGCATCCCGGGTGCAGATGTCGACGACCTTGCCGTACTCCGGCTTCTCGGTGTAGTCCATGATCCCGGGCCGCTCGCGGAACTGCCGCCGCACCTCGTACACCACGGCACCCGCCGACCGCGAGACCGCGTTGATCGCCAGCCCCGAGAACAGGAAGACGACCGCGGCGCCCGCGATGAGGCCGACGAGGTTGTTGGGCTGCGAGATGTCCATCATCAGGTTCATCGGCGCGCCTTCGCCGCTGAGCTTCTCGCCCACGTCCCGCGCGCCGGTGGTGATGGCGTCGCGGTACGACCCGAAGAGCGCCGCCGCCGCCAGCACGGCGGTGGCGATGGCGATGCCCTTGGTGATGGCCTTGGTGGTGTTGCCGACGGCGTCCAGGTTGGTGAGCACCTGGGCGCCCGCGCCCTGGACGTCGCCGGACATCTCGGCGATGCCCTGCGCGTTGTCGGAGACCGGCCCGAAGGTGTCCATGGCGACGATCACGCCGACCGTGGTGAGCAGGCCGGTGCCGGCCAGCGCCACCGCGAACAGCGCCAGCATGATCGACGTACCGCCGAGCAGGAACGCCCCGTACACGCCGAGCCCGATCAGCAGGGCGGTGTAGACGGCCGACTCCAGGCCGACGGAGATGCCGGCGAGGACGACGGTGGCGGGACCGGTCAGCGACGACTTGCCGATGTCCAGGACCGGGCGCCGGTTGGTCTCGGTGAAGTAGCCGGTCAGCTGCTGGATGACGGCGGCGAGCAGGATGCCGATACCCACGGCGACGAGCGCGAGGATCCGCGGGTCGCCGTCCTTGGCGGCGATGGCCGCGTCGCTGATGCCGTCGAGGTCGGCGTACGACGACGGCAGATAGATGAATACGGCCGCTGCCACGAGCGCGAGCGAGATCACCGCGGAGATGAAGAAGCCGCGGTTGATCGCGGTCATGCCGCTGCGGTCGGTGCGGCGCGGAGCCACGGCGAAGATGCCGATCATCGCCGTGATCACGCCGATCGCGGGCACGATCAGCGGGAAGGCGAGACCGGAGTCGCCGAAGGCCGCCTTGCCGAGGATCAGGGCGGCGACCAGGGTCACCGCGTACGACTCGAACAGGTCGGCCGCCATGCCCGCGCAGTCGCCGACGTTGTCGCCCACGTTGTCGGCGATGGTCGCGGCATTGCGCGGGTCGTCCTCCGGAATGCCCTGTTCGACCTTTCCGACCAGGTCGGCGCCGACGTCGGCGGCCTTGGTGAAGATGCCGCCGCCGACACGCATGAACATCGCGATCAGCGCGGCACCGAGACCGAATCCTTCGAGCACCTTCGGCGCGTCGGCCGCGTACACCAGCACCACACAGGAGGCGCCCAGCAGACCGAGCCCCACCGTGAACATGCCGACGACGCCGCCCGTGCGGAAAGCGATCTTCATTGCTTTGTGCGAGACGGTGGTGAGATCCTTTTCGGGCTCACCTTCCGCCGGGGTCGCTTCCCGTGCGGCCGCGGCGACGCGGACATTGGTGCGCACGGCGAGCCACATGCCGATATAACCGGTGGCCGCCGAGAACGCGGCGCCGATCAAGAAGAACACCGATCGGCCGATGCGCTGATTCCAGTCGTCCGCGGGCAGCAGCATGAGCAGGAAGAACACGACGACGGCGAATACGCCGAGCGTGCGCAGCTGCCGGGCCAGATAGGCATTGGCGCCTTCCTGGACCGCTGCCGCGATCTTCTTCATGCTGTCGGTGCCCTCGCCCGCCGCCAGCACTTGGCGCACCAGGACGCCGGCGACCACGAGCGCGGCCAGCGCGACGACGCCGATGACCGTGACGATGATCCGGTTGTCGTCGGTCAACACCGCGGCTGCGAGGGTTGAGGGATGGTCCAGCTGAGGGGTAGAAAGCCCCGCCATTCGTCCTCCTTGACGCTTGGGCTGAGCTCAAGATGTGGACGGATTCTAGGTACCGGAACCTGATCAAAACAGATGGCGGTAAACGGAATCGGCCTTCACATGCCGTTCAGCAAATGATCGACATCCCGCCACACGACCCGAAAGCGCTAACGCCCTAAAACCATTGACGTGAGCATTGAAGCTTGATCGAATTATCGGGAGATCGATCGTGAATTCCTTCACGAATTCTCGGCACCCCTCATGAAAACACGAAGGGGCCCTGCTGAGCAGGGCCCCTTCGTGATGAGGTCGTTCGGTGGGTCGTTCGTTCAGGGGAGCACCGCGGCCGGCGGTGTGGTCGGCCAGGTCATACGGATCAGCCCACCATGCTCCCCTGCGGAGACCTCCACGTCGTCGACGAGACCGCTGATGACCGCGAGTCCCATCTCGTCCTCTTCGGCGTCGACTTCGCCGTCGTCGCCCGCGGCACCGGGAGCCCGCTCACCGGGAGCGAAACGCGGCGCCTCGTCGCCGACCTCGATGGAGAACTGCTTCTCCTCCTCGATCAGCGCCACCTTCACCGGCGCCGTGAGGCCGACGCTCTGGTGCAGCCCGACGGCCCGGGAGCAGGCCTCGCCAACGGCGAGCCTGACCTCGTCCAGGACGGCCTCGTCCACTCCGGCCCTGCGCGCCACCGCTGCCGCCACCAGCCGGGCGGTCCTGACGTGCTCGGGCAGCGCGCTGAAGCGGAGTTCAACGGTGGCCATGCATCCCCCTCGGAACTTCGGGCGTGCTGTCGGGGGGAACCGGGCCGCCGAAAGCCCGCTCCCCCTTCCCTTTCAACTTCTGCCGCCCCGGGCACGCCGTGCGGCGCGCCCGGGTCCGGTGATCAGTCGGTCGCCGCTACCGCTTCCTCGACCGAGGTGTGAATCGGGAACACCTTGGTGAGGCCGGTGATGCGGAAGATCTTGAGAATGCGCTCCTGGTTGCAGACCAGGCGCAGGGAGCCCTCATGGGCACGAACCCGCTTCAAGCCGCCGACCAGCACGCCGAGCCCGGTGGAGTCGAGGAAGTCCACGCCCTCCATGTCGACGACGAGGTGGAAACTCCCGTCGTTCACCAGCTCGACCAGCTGCTCGCGCAACTTGGGCGCGGTATATACGTCGATTTCGCCACCGACCTCGACGACCGTACGATCGCCGACGGTACGGGTCGACAGGGACAGGTCCACGGATCCTCCAGCACCTTGCTATCGAGCGGTCGTCCCTCGGGACACCTCGGCTTGCAGTCCCCAGGACAGTTCGCCAGCCGCGATGGCATTCAATCACTTACCGGCAGGCGTGCACGACGCCTTGGTCCCATTGTCCGTCACGCCAGTGACACACTCGGTCCCGATGGCCAAGAATCACCGATCCGATCGATCCCCGACTGGCCCCGTTTCCCGGGTGGACCCGGGCGCGGTGCTGGGCCGACTCGCCTCGGGGCCGAGTCGGGCTTCGCGCATCACTCATACGGAGCATGTGCCCCCGCGTGCGGGCCGCCATGCCGTCTGGCCCGACCGGATCCGCGCGGAGGTCATCGCCGCTGTACAGACGGCCGGAATCGAACATCCCTGGGCCCACCAGGCACGCGCCGCCGAGCACGCCCTGGACGGCGAATCGGTGGTCGTCGCCACGGGCACGGCCTCCGGCAAGTCCCTGGCCTACCTCGTGCCGGTCCTCTCGACACTCCTGGACGGCTCCGAGGCCCCGAACGGCCGTGGCGCCACCGCTCTCTACCTGGCTCCGACCAAGGCTCTTGCGGCGGATCAGTGCCGTTCGGTGAAGGAACTTTCACATCCGCTGGGCAATTCTGTTCGACCCGCCGTGTACGACGGCGATACTCCATTCGAGGAACGCGAGTGGATCCGCCAGTACGCCAACTACGTGCTCACCAACCCCGACATGCTGCACCGGGGCATACTCCCGTCCCACCCCCGCTGGTCCTCCTTCCTCAAGTCGCTGAAGTACGTCGTCATCGACGAATGCCACACCTACCGGGGCGTCTTCGGCTCCCATGTCGCCCAGGTCCTGCGCCGCCTGCGCCGCCTGTGCGCCCGCTACGGCGCCTCTCCCGTCTTCCTGCTGGCCTCCGCGACCGCCGCCGAGCCCGCGGTGGCCGCCCGCCGCCTCACCGGGCTCCCGGTGGTCGAGGTCGCCGACGACGCCTCCCCGCGCGGCGAACTGGTCTTCGCCCTCTGGGAGCCCCCGCTCACCGAGCTCCGGGGCGAGAAGGGCGCCCCCGTCCGGCGTACCGCCACTGCCGAGACGGCGGACCTCCTGACGGATCTGGCCGTGCAGGGCATCCGCTCGGTCGCCTTCGTACGTTCCCGGCGCGGCGCCGAGCTGATCTCGTTGATCGCCCAGGAACGCCTCGCCGAAGTAGATCGCTCCCTCGCCCGGCGTGTCGCGGCGTACCGGGGTGGCTACCTCCCCGAGGAGCGCCGCGCCCTGGAACAGGCCCTCCACTCCGGCGAACTCCTCGGCCTGGCCGCCACCACCGCCCTGGAACTCGGCATCGACGTCTCCGGCCTGGACGCCGTACTGATCGCCGGCTACCCCGGCACACGAGCCTCTCTGTGGCAGCAGGCGGGCCGGGCCGGCCGCTCCGGGCAGGGGGCGCTGGCCGTCCTGGTCGCCCGCGACGACCCGCTGGACACCTACCTCGTCCATCACCCCGAGGCCCTGTTCGACCGTCCGGTGGAATCGACGGTCCTCGACCCGGACAACCCGTACGTCCTGGCCCCTCACCTGTGCGCGGCGGCCGCGGAAATCCCGCTGACGGACGAGGACCTGGCGCTGTTCGGCCCCGAGGCCGAGGGGCTGCTGCCGCAGCTGGAGGCCGCGAAGCTGCTGCGCCGCCGTACGAAGGCCTGGCACTGGACGCGCCGCGAGCGGGCCGCCGACCTGACCGACATCCGCGGCGAGGGCGGCCGCCCGGTCCAGGTGGTCGAGGCCGGCACCGGACGACTGCTCGGCACGGTCGACGCGGGCGCCGCGCACGGCACCGTGCACGAGGGCGCGGTCCATCTGCACCAGGGCCGCACCTACCTCGTCCGCTCCCTCGACCTGGAGGACTCGGTCGCCCTGGTCGAGGAGGCTGCCCCGCCGTATGCCACGGTCGCCCGCGACACGACGGCGATCTCCGTCCTGGAGACGGACATCGAGGTCCCATGGGGCGACGGCCGCCTGTGCTACGGCTCCGTCGAGGTCACCAACCAGGTGGTCTCCTTCCTGCGCCGCCGGGTGATCACCGGCGAAGTACTGGGCGAGACGAAACTCGACCTCCCTCCTCGTACGCTGCGCACGCGCGCGGTGTGGTGGACGGTCACCGAGGACCAGCTGGACGAGGCCCGGATCAACCCGGAGATCCTCGGCGGCGCCCTGCACGCCGCCGAGCACGCCTCCATCGGGCTGCTCCCGCTCTTCGCGACCTGCGACCGCTGGGACATCGGCGGCGTCTCGATCCCGCTCCACCCCGACACGCTGCTCCCGACGGTCTTCGTCTACGACGGCCACCCCGGCGGCGCCGGCTTCGCGGAACGCGCCTTCCACACGGCCCGCTCCTGGCTCACGGCCACCCGCCAGGCCATCGCCTCCTGCGAGTGCGACGCCGGCTGCCCGTCCTGCATCCAGTCCCCCAAGTGCGGCAACGGCAATGACCCGTTGCACAAGAGGGGGGCGGTGCGGTTGCTCGGTGTGCTGTTGAAGGGGGCGGCGGAGGGGGAGGCCGGCGCGGGTGGGGGTGGGGGTGGGGGTGGGGGTGGGGATGGGGCGTTGCCCTCGTCTGTTCGGGATGGGGTGGCTGAGGGGTCGACTCGGGGCGAGGTTGCTGGGCGGCCGACGCAGGGCGAGGTGGCAGCCGGGGGTGGGGCAACTGGGCCAACGCCGGATGAAGTGGCTGACCGGGGCGGGGTGACTGGGCCGACGCCGGACGAGTTCACTGCCCCGGGCGGGGAGGGCGAAGGGGAGGGGGGATCCGTCCCGGCCCGGGAGGGGCCGGGGAGGCCCACGTCGGCCGCTCAGCCGCTCACGGACCCGGTCTCGACCGGTCCGTCCGCGCCGGGCCGAGCAGCGGCCCTGTCGGCGGAACGGCCGCCCTCGCAGGCTCCGTCGACCCGAGAGGTCCCGTCCGACCGAGTGGCCCCGCCGACCCGGGAGTCCCCGAAGGCGGCGTCGAGCCCGGAGTCTCCGAACGCGTCGTCGACCCCCGCGCCCCCGGGGCCGTCGTCGACCCCAGCGTCCCCGAAGCCATCGTCGACCCCAGCGTCCCCGAAGCCGTCGTCGACCCCAGCGTCCCCGAAGCCATCGTCGACCCCAGCGTCCCCGAAGCCGTCGTCGACCCCGCAGGCCCCGCCCGTGCCCTGACCTCCGCCTCGAAGGGCCCTCGGCCCGACGCCGCCGTCACGTCCGAGACCTCGCCGACCATCACGCACCGCACGAGCCGCACTCCCTGCGCCCGCGCAACCCGTTCCGCCCGCGCACAGGCGGCCGTACCGCCCTCCGCCCAGTGATCGGCCGCCGCCAGCGCCGAGAGATCCGCACCGCCGGCCGCACGGTGCCGGGTCACCACGGCGTGGCCCAGGGCGAGTACGACGCCGAAGACGACGCAGAGCACGGTGATGGCACCGAGGCTCCAGACGGTGGCGGAACCACGGTCCGAGCTGTGGTCGGCGCGGAGGGCGACGGCGAGCTTGCGGGCCGTGCGCCGACCTCCAGTTGAGTCACGCCTCGACCAGAGCCCTGCACGAGGACTGCTCCCGGTTGCGCAACCTCTGCTCCTCATGTCCCCGCCCCCACCGTCTCCTCCGTCGACGCCACGGCCTCCTCCCGTACCTCGAAGGCGAGCCCCCTCAGCACCGGTGGCTTGGCCACGACGACCACGTGGACCTCGTCCCCCTCTCGGTCAACCGTGACCGACGCACCGCGCGGTGCCGCCTCACGGGTCACCTCGATGACCTCGTCGATCGGATCCTGCCGTGCTGCCGCGCGAGCGCCCGTCCTGGCCGCGTCCACGCACTGGATCTGCGCCGCCATCACTAGCAGGCCCCACACCAGCGCCATCGCGAACATGACCAGCACGGGCAGCACGACAGCCGACTCAGCCGTCACAAATCCCCGGTCCGAGCACCAGGCCGCCCTGCGCTCGCGCCTCCCTTCCCGCTCACATCCGCGCATCGAGCGCCCGCTTCACGATGGCCTGCAGCTCCGCGCTTACCTCGCCGCTCGTCACGACCTTGTAGAGCACCACGGCGAACGCCACCGCCGCGACGATCCCCATCGCGTACTCGGAGGTGACCATCCCGGCGTCCCTCCGCGCCGCTCGCACCCTCCACAATTGCCTGCGCATCCGCGCCCGTACCGCCTTGTACATCTCAACCCCCGTAAGGTTCAGTCCTGTTGAAACCAGCTGTTGAATGTCCGCTGTTGAAGCTCCGCCGTCGGATGTCCGCTCTCGGATGACCGCAGTCGGATGACCGCAGTCGGATCCCCGCTGTCGTACGGCCCGATGGCCCGGAGGCCGTTGCCTACTGCCGGTTGCCCTCCGCCGCGCTCCCGTTCGCGGTCGGCGACGACGACCGTGCCGCCGCCGGCAGAGTCATGCACTCCCGTCCGCCGACCTGCGACGACCACACCCGTCTCACCCCGTCATCCACCACCCCCTCCCAACACCCCACCCGCGAGCCCGATCACCACCGGCGCCACGCCGACCGCGATGAACGCGGGCAGGAAGCACAGCCCCACCGGCACGGTGACCGTGACGGCCGCCCGTCTGGCCCGTTCCGTGGCAGCGCGCGTCCACTCGGCACGGGCCTCCGCGGCGAGCCGGGCGACCGGTCCGGCCGCCGGAAGCCCCGTCACATCGGCCCGTTCCAGCAACCGCGCCAGCGCCGCCGCCCCCGGCATCGAGGCCAGCCGCTGCCATGCCTCGCCCGGTTCACCGCCGAGCCGCACCTCCGCCGCGCCTCTCGCCAGCCCGTCCCCGACGGGACCGCCCAGCGCCTCGCCCACGGCCTGCGCCGCGATCACCGGACCGGCTCCCGCCGCGATACAGGCCCCCAGCAGATCGGCGGCGAGCGGAAGCCGACGTGCCACCTCACCGGCGTCGACCTCTGCCACGCCAGCCCCATCGGCCTCCTGGCGGCGCCGCCACGCCCACAGCCCGCCCGCGGCGACCAGCCCCACCACCAGACCGGCGACCCCGCCGACCAACGCCCACCCGGCGCCCCCGACCGCCACCACGGGCAGCCCATGCCGCACGCCCTGCCGGACGTCGAGCCGTCTACGCGTCGGCGCCACGTCGGCGTTCGTCATCAACCCCGCCAACCGTCGCCGGACCCTCCGCTCATTGCGGACCTCCGCCCACCACCGCAACAGCCACCCGACGACCAGCACCGCCCCCAGAGCCGTCCCCAGCCTGTGGACAACCTCCGCGCTCACGCCGCCACCTCCTCCTCACGTCCTCGCTGGACTGGGGTCCTCACACCGCCTCCGCGCCCCGCACGATCCGCGTCGCCCACCACATCCCCACCCCCTCCAGCACTCCGCCGACGACGAGGCAGGCGATCCCCGCCCCGGTGTGCAGCAGCACATGCAGCGGATCGGCCCCCATGGCGGCACCGAGCAGCAGCCCCAGGACCGGCAGCCCGGCGAGCATCGCCACCGTCGACCTGGCCCCCGCCAACTGGGCGCGCAGATCAGCCCGTTGGTCCCGCTCGGCCCGCAGCGCCCCTTCCAGCCGGTCGAGTCCGGCCGCGAGCCCCGCGCCCTGATCCACGGCCACCCGCCAGCACGCTGCCAGGCCCGACAGGCCCTCTGCGCCCGGCTGCCGTGCCGCCGAGGTGAGCGCGCCCGGCACATCCCCGCCGAACCTCGCCGCCGCCAGCACCGCCGACTGCGCCTCACCGAGCCCACCGGAGTCCCGGGCCGCCCGCAGCAACGCCTCACCCGGCTGTCGCCCGGCCCGCACTTCCCCGGCGAGCGCCGCGCACAGCGCGATCACCGCGTCCCCGTGCCGCTCCCGCGCCCGCCGCGCCTCTTGGGCCAGCCGTACCCGCCGCAGCAACGGCACCCCGGCCGCCCCCGCGACGACGGGCAGCACCGACGACCCCAGCACTGCCAGCACCAGCCCGACGGCCGGCGCCCACCACTCGGCCCGCATCCGCCCCCGCAATCGCCGCAGATCCCCTGCCAGCCGCCGCCAGTCGGGCGGCCCGGCACCCACCGCCCCACCTCCCGCAAGCAGCAACTGCGCCCGCCGAGCCTCGGAGTTCTGCCCGCCCAGCAACCAGACCGCCACGCCGAGGCACAGCACGGCCACGCCCGCCGACACCTCACCCACTCAAATCACCGAACCCCTCACGACCACCGAATCCCTCACCGCTGCCGCGTTCCTCACGGCCGCCGCGTGCCTCACATCCACCGCGGTCCTCACCATCACCGCGGTCGTCCAAGGCACTCGCAGCCCCGCGACCACGACGCCCTTCATTCGCCCGCACTCCGAAGCAACCCCCGCAACCGCTCCCACCCCCGCTCGTACGCGAACGCCTCCTCGCCCCACCGCAGCGCCGGCACCGTCCGCACCAACCCCGACGAGTCCCGCTCCAGCACATGCACCTCGGCGATCCGCCGACGCCCGCTCCGGTCCCGTACGAGATGCAGTACGACCGACAGCGCGGCCGCCAACTGGCTGTGCAGCGCAGCCCGGTCGAGCCCTGCCGCCGTGCCGAGCGCTTCCAGCCGAGCGGGCACATCGCCCGCCGCGTTCGCGTGGACGGTCCCGCATCCGCCTTCGTGGCCGGTGTTCAACGCGGCCAGCAGATGCACCACTTCGGGTCCGCGCACCTCGCCCACGACGAGCCGGTCCGGCCGCATCCGCAGCGCCTGCCGGACGAGGTCCTCAAGGGTGACCAGACCGGCGCCCTCCTGATTGGCGGGTCTGCTCTCCAGCCGTACGACGTGCGGATGGTCCGGCCTGAGCTCCGCGGAGTCCTCGGCGAGCACGACCCGCTCGCCCGGCCCGACCAGACCGAGCAACGCGCTCAGCAGCGTGGTCTTGCCCGTGCCGGTGCCGCCGCTGATGAGGAAGGACAGTCGCGCGTCGACCAGAGCCCGCAGCACCCGGTCCCCTCCCGGCGGCACTGTGCCCGCCGCGACCAGTTCGTCGAGCGTGAACGCCCGTGGTCGTACCACTCGCAGCGACAGGCACGTACAACCGATGGCGACCGGTGGCAGCACCGCGTGCAGACGGGTGCCGTCGGGCAGGCGGGCGTCCACCCAGGGCCGGGCGTCGTCCAGTCGCCGCCCGGCCACCGCCGCGAGGCGCTGCGCGAGGCGTCGTACGGCCGCCGCGTCCGGGAAGGACACGGACGTCAGCTCCAGGCCGCCGCCCCGGTCCACCCAGACTCGGTCCGGCGCCGACACCAGCACGTCGGTCACCGACGGATCGGCGAGTAGCGGCTCCAGCGGGCCGCTCCCGACCAGTTCGGAGCGCAACTGCTCGGCCGCCCCGAGGACTTCGGCGTCCCCCAGCACCCTGCCCTGCTCCCGCAGCGCCTGCGCCACGCGCGCGGGTGTCGGCTCGCCCCCGCTCTCCGCCAGCCACTGCCGCACCCCGTCGAGCAGCTCCGACGGCATGCCCGCCCCGGCCACAGTTCCGACCGACGCCCACCGCACACCCTGCGGACCGGTCCGGTCTGCCGAGTCCCGCCGCACCTCGGCCGACTCCCGCCAGGACACGGCCGTACTCACCACGGCCTGCGACAGCCCTAGGTCGTGGCCACCCGAGCCTCCCGACGCCGATCGCGACGCGCCCGCGATTGCCCTGCCGTCGGATACCCTCCGCCGCCCGGACGGACGTACGCCACCACCCGACGCCCACCGCAGCGCACCCGTACTCACACTGCGGCCAGACGCCCCGTCGTGGCCCGCTCCCGCGCGCGCCCCACGATCAGCCGCCCACCGAGGCGTCCTCCGCGCCGCACCACTCCCCTCCCCTCCAACCCCCGTCCCGTCGGCCACCGCCCCGCCCGATCGCCCCCGCTCAACCACCGACTGCACCGACTCCACCAAACCAGCCACGCCGCCACCACTGCCCCGATCAATCCCCACGCCCGCACTCATCCCGCCCTCGCCTCCAGCAACGCCCGCTCCCAGAACTCCCGGCAGAACCGCGCAAGCGGCCCCCGTGCCGCCGCGCCCGGTGGTTCCTTGCTCTCGTGCGGCCGCAGCAGCGCCGGCTCGACCGGCACCTCACCCACCAGGGGCAGCTCCAGCAGCCGGGCCACCTCGTGGTCGTCGAGCCCGGGTGCGTACGGGCCGCGCACGGCCACCCGCAGGTCCCGTAGGACCAGCCGGACGGCGGAGGCCACTTGGCGGGCGGCGGCGACGGCGCGCAGTTCGGCGGGGACCACGAGGATCCCGACGTCGAGCTGGGCGAGCGCCTCCGCGACCCCGTCGTCGATGCGACGGGGCAGGTCGACGACGACGGCACCGCCCCGACGCCTGGCCGCGGCGAGCACGGCACGCATCGCCTGCGGCGGAACGGCGACGCACTCGCCGCGATCCCAGCTCAGGACCCGCAAGGAGTGCAGTTTCGGCAGCGACTCCTCCAGCGCCCCGCTGCCGAGCCGTCCGCGCGAGCCGGCGAACGAGGGCCAGCGCAGCCCTTCGGCCGCTTCACCGCCGAGCACGACGTCGAGTCCGCCGCCCAGCGGGTCGGCGTCCACGAGCAGCGTGCGCAGCCCTTCACGCGCGGCGGTGACGGCGAGGGCGCACGCGAGCGTGGAGGCTCCGGCGCCACCGCGGCCGCCGATGACGCCGACGGTGAGGGCAGGCCTGCCGACGCCCTCCGCCACGTCGGCAATGCGGTCGACCAGCCATTGCTCGCCGTCGGGCAGCATCAGGACATGGTCGGCGCCGATCTCGACGGCCCGGCGCCAGACCCCGGCGTCGTCCTGGTCCCGTCCGACGAGCACCACTCCGCGCCTGCGTCCGGCCCCGCGTACGCGGCGGGCGGCGTCGTCACCGACCAGGACGAGCGGCGCGGCCTCCCAGCTGCTTCTGGGCTCGGGCACCCCGTGGTGGACCTCGGGTGTGGCGCCGGCCGCGGCGCACAGGCGCAGCAGGTCGTCGAGCAGTTCGGCGTCCTCCGTGACGATCAACGGCTTGCCCGGCCGCCCGTAGGCGGCGTGCGGCGGATCGTGTGTGACGGCTGCGGTCACGGTTTCCGTCCCCCTTCGCTGCATCACTCGCGCAGCCCTGCGGCCCCGCGATTCCCATACGTGTGAAGAACCGGCAACCGGCCTCCATATGAACGGCCGATGCGAACCGGCCAAACACGCCCGACTAAGCAGAACCGGCCATGAAGTCGGTCGAGCGGGACGTGTTGGAATCACCGTGCAGCGATCCCGGAAATCGTGTGGATCTTGGTCGATAACTGTGGACAACTCGGCAGTTGTGAATATCGCCGTCACCCAAACCGGTGACCCCGCACCGGCCCGTGTGCGACCCGTGTGCGACTTCCGCAGAGCAGCACGACGACTACACACGGTTACGAATCATGGACATGCCGAACAGGCCGCACGCAGCGACCTCGCACCGGCCTCGCGGCCGCACACAGAAGAGGAAAACCCACCCGGACATGCGACGACCCCCGCCGGGGGGGAGAGCGGGGGTCGTCTCCACGGCCGACTCGGGGGGGGAGGAGTCGGACCGGGTTAGCACGGTCGCGAACGATCCGTGACTTCCATGGTGTACCCGAGAGCCCTCTCAGGCAAACCCACGCGCCCACCTTACGCCGAATGGGCTGCCCCTATGCTCAGGGCCGTGGAAAACCACTCCTTGCCCCGCACAGCGGCCTTCTTTGACCTGGACAAGACGGTCATTGCGAAGTCGAGCACGCTCACCTTCAGCAAGTCGTTCTACCAAGGCGGTCTGATCAACCGCAGGGCCGCCTTGCGTACCGCATACGCCCAGTTCGTCTTCCGCGTGGGCGGTATGGACCATGATCAGATGGAGCGCACGCGCAAGTACCTCTCCGCGCTCGTCCGCGGCTGGAACGTCCAGCAGGTCAAGGAGATCGTCGCCGAGACGCTTCACGACCTGATCGACCCGATCATCTACGACGAGGCCGCCTCCCTCATCGAGGAGCACCACACCAAGGGCCGCGACGTGGTGATCGTGTCCACGTCGGGAGCCGAGGTGGTCGAGCCGATCGGCGAGTTGCTCGGCGCCGACCGTGTGGTGGCCACGCGCATGGTCGTGGGCGAAGACGGCTGCTTCACCGGGGAGGTGGAGTACTACGCCTACGGCCCGACGAAGGCCGAAGCGATCAGGGAACTGGCAAAGTCCGAGGGCTACGACCTCGACCGCTGCTACGCATACAGCGACTCGGCGACCGATCTGCCGATGCTGGATTCGGTCGGGCATCCGCACGCGGTGAACCCGGACCGCGCGCTGCGCCGCGAGGCACTCGCGCGCGGGTGGCCGATTCTCGACTTCCATCGCCCGGTCCGACTCAAGCAGCGGATCCCCTCCTTCTCCGTACCGCCGCGCCCGGCCCTCGTCGCGGCCGCCGCCATAGGAGCAGCCGCGGCCACCGCCGGCCTTGTCTGGTACGCGAACCGACGCCGTACGGCGCCCGCCTGACCTGCGCTCCCGCATTCCCTAAGCCGCGCTCGACAAATCGATGTCCGTTTGAAGCGATTTGAGAGCAAAAGTAAAGAACTGCGGACAGGCCTTCCGCTTGGTTGTGACCTGGAGTACAAAGGAGTCAACGGCTCGCGAGACCAAGGACATCCGAGAGGATCACCTTTAATACGCATTTGGCCCCACGGACCCAGCATGAACATCGAGCACCCACGCGACGTCGACCCGTCGATTACGGGCCAGCCGCACCAGGTGACGGGCAATGTTCCCGACCTGATGGGCAATATATCGAGGACGCTTGGTAACCCGGTGAACATGCCAGCGGCGGTACGAATCCTCGTACCGCCGCAACTCTTGTGGGTCCCCACTCGCGGCTTCCCACGCACGGCTTCCCAACGCGCGCTCTTGTCGGCGCGTCACACCACGCATCACGCGCGCGTGCGTGATGCCGGTTACGCCGCCCCGCGCTGCAACGCCTCGCACACCGCCGTCGACTCGCGCGCCCCGAGCTCGATCGCCCTGCCGCAGTGGGAGATCCACGCGGCCACACCCTCGGGGGTGCCGGAGACGTAGCCGTCGAGGGCCGCCAGATACGCCGCGCGGCCCAGTTCGGCGTGGCCGACCTCGGCCGGGCAGACGGACTTCGGGTCCAGGCCGCTGCCGACCAGGACGATGCGCTCGGCCGTGCGCGCGACCAGGCCGTTGTGGGAGGTGAAGGGGCGCAGCGCGAGAAGCTCGCCGTGCACCACGGCGGCCGTCACCAGGGCCGGCGCCGCACCGCCGGCGATGATCAGCTCGGACAGCCCCTCCAGCCGGCCGTGCACCTCCGCCGCGCCCGGCAGCGGCAGCTCGACCAGCGGCTCCTCGACCGCCTCGCCCTCCTGACGCGGGCGCCCGACCTCGTCGCCCTTGCTCGCCGCTGCCACCAGGTGCAGCCGGGCCAGCACGCGCAGGGGCGACTGCCGCCAGATGGACAGCAGTTGGCCCGCCTCGGCCGTCAACCGCAGGGCCGCACCCATGGTCCGGGCCTCGTCGTCACCGCTGAAGTCGGTACGCCGGCGCACCTCTTCGAGCGCCCAGTCGGCGCCGGACAGCGCACCGGAGCCACGAGCGCCGCGCAGGGCCGCCTCGGAGGTGATCTCGTTGCTGCGGCGCCGCATGATCCGGTGCCCGTAGACCCGGTCCACCGCCTTGCGCACGGACTCCACGGACTCGGGCACCCCGGGCAGTGAACCGAGGGCCGCGAGCGGATCGGCGGACGCACCTGTCGTACTCATGAGTACGACATTACGCACCCCGGCCCCGCACCCCGCGATCGAGTGGCCTTCTTCACGCACGCCTGCCCCATACAGCTAGCGAGAGACCACTGTGCGTGAACAGGAGGATCACTTCCCTCGGAAAGGCGGCAACGGCAAGACGAGCCTGTCCTCCCTGCTCATCCGCCATCTCGCGACCCCTGGCGGGCCCGTCACAGCCATGACGCCGACATCAACCAGCACGAGCGACCCCTACGGCTTGCCCGCCGACGCCCCGGGCACCCCCTTCGGAGCCGGGGCCGGACGCCCGGACAGGAAGGACGCCCAGCCCTCCTTCGGGGCCTGGCCCACGTCCAGGGTGCGCAGCTTCTTCAGCGTCGCCGGGTCCTGGGCGTCCAGCCAGTCTGCGAGCTGCCGGAACGACACACAGCGCACGTCGGGTTTGTTGCAGACGGCCTCGACGACCTCCTCTACGGCACGCATATAGGTGCCGCCGTTCCAGGACTCGAAGTGGTTGCCGATGATCAGCGGCGCGCGATTGCCGTCGTAGGCCCGGCGGAAGCCCATGAGCAGGGCGTTCCGCATCTGCTCGCCCCAGAACTCGTGCTTGTCGGGGTCGCCCTGGGTCGCGGTGCCGGACTGGTTGACCATGAAGTTGTAGTCCATGGTGAGCTGCTCGTAGGAGTGCCCGGGGAACGGCACCAGCTGCATCGACAGGTCCCACAGGCCCTCGCTCTTCCTGGGCCAGAGCTGGTTGTTGACACCGCTGGAGTCATAGCGGAAGCCCAGCTCACGCGCTGCCTTGACGAAGTTCCTCCGGCCTTCCAGGCAGGGTGTGCGGGCGCCGATGAGCTCCTTGTCGTAGTCGAAGGGCAGCGGCGCCGCTTTCGTGGCGCCGGTATTGGTCTTCCAGGACTTGACGAATCGTTTCGCCTGAACGATCTCGTCCTTCCACTCCTCCACCGACCACTCGCCGACCCCACCGCCGCTGCCGCAGAAATGGCCGTTGAAGTGGGTGCCGATCTCGTTGCCCTCCAGCCACGCGTGACGCAGCTGCTGCACGGTGTCGGCGATGCCCTCCTCGTCGTTGAAGCCGATGTCGGAGCGGCCCGGGGAGTGCTGTGGCGGGCGATACAGGTCGCGTTTGTGGTCCGGCAGCATGTAGACGCCGCTGAGGAAGTAGGTCATCGTCGCGTTGTTGGCCTTGGCGACCTCGCGGAAGTGGGAGAACAGCTTCTGGCTGTCCTCGCCGGCGCCGTCCCAGGAGAACACCACGAACTGCGGGGGCTTCTGACCGGGCTTCAGTCGCTCGGGCATGGGCAGATGCGGCTGCACACCGGTGTAGGCGGTGGACCCGTCGCCGATCAGGCGGATCGCGGTACGGGGCGCGGGCGCCGCGGGCTTCGGCTTGTGCGGTCCGGGCGCTGCGTGCCCGGTGGCGTCATGGCTGCTCGCACATCCGGCGAGCGACGCGGCGCAGACCGCGGCGGCAGCGGTGCCCGCGGCGATCCTGTGCGTCGCGGCGATGGTGCGGGGGGCGGCGAACCTGCGGGTGGCGGCCATGTTCCGTCCACCTTCTTCCTTCTCTCGGGTGCCGACGGCGCCGCCAAGGTCGCATGGGACAGAGAAGGAATTAATACGACAAGCCGACTAATGAGCCACTTCACTCTTCAGGGGGATTTATTAGTCCATTTGCTCGGAAAAACTATTCCCTCCCTTTACTCTGCATTACGATCCGTTTACCGACAGTTGCATCCCGCCACTGCACGCCGTGACCACACGGCCGCGACCCGACCCCTCGCCCCCGAGCGGGGGGACCCCCAGTTCCGCGACCGCGCTGCCCCGGAGGAGACGGGAAACATGTCAGCCTGCGTTCCCACCCGCGCCGACGAACCACGTCGAGAGAAGCGCATCCACGAGCCCCACAGTCCACCCCCGAGCCGGCCCCGCCGCCCTCGTGTCGCGGGCGCCGATGTATCGGCCTCGATCGCGGTCTTCCTGATCGCACTCCCTCTGTCCCTCGGCATCGCCCTCGCCACCGGCGCGCCCCTCCAGGCCGGCCTCGTCGCCGCCGCCGTCGGAGGGCTCGTCGCCGGACGCCTCGGCGGTGCCCCGCTCCAGGTGAGCGGCCCCGCCGCCGGACTCACCGTCGTCACCGCCGAACTCATCCAGCGATACGGCTGGCGCACGACCTGCGCCATCACCGTCCTCGCGGGCTTCGCCCAACTCGGCCTCGGCCTGCTGCGCGTGGCGCGCACCGCGCTCGCAGTCAGCCCCGCCATCGTGCACGGCATGCTCGCGGGCATCGGCGTCACCATCGCCGTGGCCCAGCTGCACATCGTCCTCGGCGGCGTCCCGCACAGCTCGGTCCTGGACAATCTGCGGGAGCTGCCCGCCCAGTTGGCCGGTGTGCATCCCGCCGCCCTCTCGGTGAGCGTGCTGACCCTCGCCCTGCTGGTGCTCTGGCCCCGGCTCCCGGGCCGGATCGGCCGGTTGCTGCGCAAGGTGCCGACCCCGCTCGTCGCCGTCGCCGTCGCCACCACGACCGCCTCGCTCGCCGGCCTCCGTCTGCCCAAGGTCGACCTGCCGTCCTGGAGCAGCCACGCGCTGGCCACCCTTCCCAAGGGCCCTGTACTCGGCCTGATCGCCGCCGTGCTCACCATCACGCTGGTGTGCAGCGTCCAGTCGCTGCTCGGCGCGGTCGCCGTGGACAAACTGGTGGCCGGCCGCCCGGAGCTGTCCGCCCGTGTCGGACGCTCGGACCTGGACCGCGAACTGCTCGGTCAGGGCGCCGCCAATGTCGTCTCCGGCGCGCTCGGCGGGCTGCCCATCGCGGGCGTCGCCGTACGCAGTTCCGCGAATGTGCAAGCCGGTGCCGTCAGCCGGAACTCCACGATGTTGCACGGCGTTCTCGTAGTAGTCGCCGCGCTGCTGATGGTCCCGATCCTGGAGTTCATCCCGCTCGCCTCGCTCGCCGCCCTGGTGATGGCCGTCGGCATCCAGATGGTGTCCCTGCACCACATCCGCACGGTGACGCGCCACCGAGAGGTGCTGGTCTACGCCGTCACCACTCTCGGCGTGGTGCTCCTCGGCGTCCTTGAGGGTGTGGCGCTGGGAATCGCCGTGGCCGTCGGAGTCGCCCTGCACCGCCTCACCCGCACCCGGATCACCCATGACGAGCAGGAAGGAGTCCATCACGTACATGTACGAGGTCAGTTGACCTTCCTCGCGGTGCCGCGGCTCAGCCGGGCCCTGCATCTCGTACCCCAAGGCGCCCACGCCGTGGTGGAGTTGGACGGGTCGTTCATGGACCACGCGGCGTACGAGTCACTGCAGGACTGGCAGAACACACAGACGGCGCACGGCGGCACAGTCGAGCTGGTCGGCCGCAGGGCCGGAGTCCGGATCGGTGAGCCGACGGGACCTTCCGGCCTGCACGCCGCCATCGGGAGGATCGCGGAGGAGCCGGCCGACTGCCGCTGCCACCCCTGGACGCCCTGGCGCAACCACCAGTGCGAGATCCCGGAGACCGTCCCGCCCCGCGACGGACAGTCCCGGGAAGCGCGGGCGACCTGCGCCGACGGCACCCACGGCTCCGGCACGCCCTCCGACGCCGACGTCCCCACCGGCACCGGCGAACTCGACCCGATCGGCGGGAGCGGCGGAGCCGACGGAACGACCGACTCGGGTCGCCCCATCGAGCCCGGTCGCCTCGTGGAAAGCGTCGCCGAAGCAAGCGGAGGCGACACAGCCTCAGTCACCGCCACAGTCACAGACGTAGCTACCGGCGGAGCCACCGACGGCAGCCGACCGAGTGCACGTCAACTGGCCCGCGGCATCAGCGCGTTCCAGCGCAACACCGCGCCCCTGGTGCGGGGCGAGCTGGCGCGGCTGGCGCGTGAGGGACAGCAGCCCTCGCAGCTGTTCCTCACCTGCGCCGACTCACGGCTGGTCACGTCGATGATCACCTCCAGTGGTCCCGGCGACCTGTTCGTGGTGCGCAACGTGGGCAACCTTGTCCCGCTGCCCGGCCAGGAGAGCGGGGACGACTCGGTGGCGGCCGCGATCGAGTACGCGGTGGACGTGCTCCGGGTGCGGTCGATCACGGTGTGCGGGCACTCCGGGTGCGGCGCCATGCAGGCGCTGCTCACCTCCGATCCCGGCGGCCCGCAGACCCCGCTCAGGCGCTGGCTGCGGCACGGGCAGCCGAGCCTGGAGCGGATCGCCGACGAGAGCCGGCCGTGGGCCAGACTCGCCGGGCGGGCGCCGGCAGACGCGGTCGAGCAGCTCTGTCTGACGAACGTGGTCCAGCAGTTGGAGCATCTGCGCGCCCATGAGTCGGTGAGCCGGGCCCTGCGGGCAGGGGCGCTGGAGCTGCACGGGATGTACTTCCACGTGGGTGAGGCGCAGGCGTATCTGCTGGCCGAGGGGCTCGCGGACGAGGTGTTCGACCACGTAGGGGTGGCGGATCTCTCGGCCTGACCAAGGAAGTATGCGCGGCCCCGCTCGGAGCGGGGCCGCGCTTCGCTTGGGGCCGTTCGAGCGCAGCCGCGCTCACCATGGGGCCGGGTTTCGCCTGCGTCCGGCCGGAATGTGAAAGGGATAACAGACCTGAACCGCGTCCGGTCGGCGTCCGTGGAAACGGATGACCCCGGCACCGGCGACGGCACCGGCGACGGCTCGGGCCTCACCCCCCGCCGACAGGTCTAAACCAATTTTCTGTCGACCCTTGTCATCGGACCCCCGGGTCTGATGAGCTGTGGCCTGGGACACAACGGACACCCTGGGAAAGGGAGATGTCGTGAGCAACGAAAGCCTGGCCAACCTGCTGAGGGAAGAGCGCAGGTTCGCACCCCCCGCCGACCTGGCCGCAGGCGCCAACGTCACGGCGGAGGCGTATGAACAGGCCAAGGCTGACAGGCTCGGCTTCTGGGCCGAGCAGGCCCGTCGGCTGACCTGGGCCAAGGAGCCGACTCAGACACTGGACTGGTCGAACCCGCCGTTCGCGAAGTGGTTCAAGGACGGCGAGCTGAACGTCGCGTACAACTGCGTGGACCGGCATGTGGAGGCCGGGCTCGGCGACCGGGTCGCCATCCACTTCGAGGGCGAGCCCGGCGACAGCCGCGCCATCACCTACGCCGAGCTCAAGGACGAGGTCTCCAAGGCGGCCAACGCCCTGCTGGAGCTGGGTGTTCAGAAGGGCGACCGGGTCGCCGTCTATATGCCGATGATCCCGGAGACAGCGGTCGCGATGCTGGCCTGCGCCCGGATCGGCGCCGCCCACTCGGTCGTCTTCGGCGGGTTCTCGGCGGACGCCCTCGCCACCCGTATCCAGGACGCGGACGCCAAGGTCGTCATCACCTCCGACGGCGGCTACCGGCGCGGCAAGCCGTCCGCGCTCAAGCCGGCCGTCGACGAGGCTGCCAACAAGGCGGGCAATGTCGACCATGTGCTCGTCGTACGCCGTACCGGCCAGGATGTCGCCTGGACCGAGGGCCGTGACGTCTGGTGGCACGAGATCGTCGAGCGGCAGTCCGCCGATCACACCCCCGAGGCCTTCGACGCCGAGCACCCGCTGTTCATCCTGTACACGTCCGGTACGACGGGTAAGCCGAAGGGCATCCTGCACACCTCCGGCGGCTACCTCACCCAGACCGCGTACACGCACCACGCCGTCTTCGACCTCAAGCCGGAGACTGACGTGTACTGGTGCACCGCCGACGTCGGCTGGGTCACCGGCCACTCGTACATCGTGTACGGGCCGCTGGCGAACGGCGCGACGCAGGTCATGTACGAGGGCACCCCGGACACCCCGCACCAGGGCCGGTTCTGGGAGATCGTGCAGAAGTACGGGGTGACCATCCTGTACACGGCGCCGACCGCGATCCGTACGTTCATGAAGTGGGGCGACGACATCCCCGCGAAGTTCGACCTCAGCAGCCTGCGCGTGCTGGGTTCCGTGGGTGAGCCGATCAACCCCGAGGCGTGGATCTGGTACCGCAAGCACATCGGGGCCGACAAGACGCCGGTCGTCGACACCTGGTGGCAGACCGAGACCGGCGCGATGATGATCTCGCCGCTGCCGGGCGTCACCGAGGCCAAGCCCGGTTCGGCCCAGCGTCCGCTGCCCGGCATCTCCGCCACCGTCGTCGACGACGAGGCGAACGAGGTGCCCAACGGCGGGGGCGGCTATCTGGTGCTGACCGAGCCGTGGCCGTCGATGCTGCGCACCATCTGGGGCGACGACCAGCGGTTCATCGACACGTACTGGTCGCGGTTCGAGGGCAGGTACTTCGCCGGTGACGGGGCGAAGAAGGACGACGACGGGGACATCTGGCTCCTCGGGCGCGTGGACGACGTCATGCTCGTGTCGGGCCACAACATCTCCACCACCGAGGTCGAATCCGCCCTGGTCTCCCACCCGTCCGTCGCCGAGGCGGCAGTCGTCGGTGCCGCCGACGAGACGACCGGGCAGGCGATCGTCGCCTTCGTGATCCTGCGCGGTACGGCCAACGCCGAGGACGAGAACCTCATCGCCGACCTGCGCAACCACGTCGGCGCCACGCTCGGCCCGATCGCCAAGCCGAAGCGGATCCTGCCGGTCGCGGAGCTGCCCAAGACCCGCTCCGGCAAGATCATGCGCCGGCTGCTGCGGGACGTCGCCGAGAACCGCCAGCTCGGTGACGTGACGACGCTGACCGACTCGACCGTCATGGACCTCATCCAGGCAAAGCTCCCGGCAGCGCCGAGCGAGGACTGAGCACGACCGATCTCTGATCACGACCGATCTCTGATCACGGCCGCGAACTGATCACGGGCGAGAACTGATCGCGGCCGACGACTGGTCACGGCCACCGAGGGCACCCGGCAATGGCGCGCCGGGTGCCCTTCGTGTACGTACCGTGGAGATCGACGGATGCACTTCCCGCGCGCACCCGCGCGCACGTTCGCGCAACCTTAGGTAAGCTAAGGAAAACAAACGCGTCCTCAGGTGTGCCGGGAAGTCTGGTCGGCAAGTGTCCCGTCCTGCCCACCGACCGGAGGTCTCCCCCGTGGCCGCGCCCCGCACCCCCACTCCCGCTTCCGCTCCCGCCCGCAAGGTCTTCGGACGGCTGTCCCTCCCCGAGCGGAACTTCGTCGCGGAAGCGCTGCGCACCGAGACCGTCGGCGGTGTGCTGCTGCTCGTCGCCGCGATCACCGCGCTGGTCTGGGCGAACGTCCCCGCACTGCGCGACAGCTACGAGACCGTCGGCCACTTCCACCTGGGCCCCGAGGCGCTCGGACTGAACCTGTCCGTCGAGCACTGGGCCGCCGACGGACTTCTCGCGATCTTCTTCTTCGTCGCCGGTATCGAGCTCAAGCGTGAGCTGGTGGCCGGCGATCTCAAGGACCCCAAGGCGGCCGTCCTCCCGGTCGTCGCGGCACTGTGCGGGATGGCGGTGCCGGCGCTCGTCTACACGCTGACCAGCTTCACCGGGGGCGGCTCGCTGGAGGGCTGGGCGGTCCCGACCGCCACGGACATCGCCTTCGCGCTCGCCGTGCTCGCTGTGATCGGCACCTCGCTGCCGAGCGCCCTGCGCGCCTTCCTCCTCACCCTCGCCGTGGTCGACGACCTGTTCGCGATCCTGATCATCGCGATCTTCTTCACGTCACAGATCCACTTCGCCGCGCTCGGCGGCGCTGTCGTGGGACTGGTCGTCTTCTGGCTGCTGCTGAAGAAGGGCGTACGCGGGTGGTACGTGTACGTCCCGCTCGCCCTCGTCATCTGGGGGCTGATGTACAACAGCGGCGTCCACGCCACCATCGCGGGCGTCGCGATGGGCCTGATGCTGCGCTGCCATCGGCACGAGGGCGAGGAGCTTTCCCCCGGTGAGCGCATCGAGCATCTCGTACGCCCCCTGTCGGCGGGGCTCGCCGTCCCCCTGTTCGCACTGTTCAGCGCCGGTGTCGTCGTCTCCGGCGGCGCGCTCGGCGAGGTGTTCACCCGGCCGGAGACGCTCGGGATCGTGCTCGGGCTGGTGGTCGGCAAGACGATCGGCATCTTCGGCGGTACGTGGCTGACGGCACGTTTCACCAGGGCCTCGCTCAGCGACGACCTGGAGTGGGCCGACGTGTTCGCGGTGGCCACCCTCGCCGGCATCGGCTTCACCGTGTCGCTGCTCATCGGCGAGCTCGCCTTCGTGGGCAACGCCGCGCTGACCGACGAGGCCAAGGCCGCGGTTCTCCTGGGCTCCCTCATCGCGGCGACCCTGGCGACGGTGCTGCTGAAGATACGTAACGCCAAGTACCGCGGGATGGTCGAGGCCGAGGAGCGCGACGATGACGAGAGCGGCATTCCCGACATCTACGAAGAGGACGAGCCGGAGTACCACCTGCGCATGGCCGCCATCCACGAACGCAAGGCCGCCGAGCACCGCCGCATCGCCGAGGAGAAGGTCGCCGCGCGCCACGCGCTTGCCGAAGTAGCGGGCAGGGCAGGCGAGGAGGAGCACCGTCGGGCATGATCTGACGGGACGGTACAAAGACGGAACCGTACGCAGTCAGGCAGAAGACGGAACCGTACATGACGAGGGAGACCGCGATGAGCGCACCCGACGGCAGCCCGGTCGGCGCCGAACGCAGCATCGGCCAGCTGTTCGCCACGGCGACGACCGAGATGTCGGCGCTGGTGCATGACGAGATCGCACTGGCGAAAGCGCAACTCAAGCGGGACGTCAAGCGCGGCGCGACGAGCGGCGGCGCGTTCACGATGGCCGGCGCCGTGCTGGTGTTCTCGCTTCCGATGCTGAACTTCGCCCTCGCGTACGGCATCAGGACCTGGAGCGACTGGAACCTCGCGATCTGCTTCGTGCTGTCCTTCGCGGCAAATGTCCTTGTCGCCGGTGTCCTCGCGCTGATCGGCGTCTTCTTCGCGAAGAAGGCCAAGAAGAGCCAGGGCCGGCAGAATGTCGCCGCCTCGATGAAGGAGACGGCGGGCGTCCTGCAGAAGGCCAAGCCGCACCCGCGTCCGGCCTCCGCGCCGGAGCTGGAGGACCGGGCGCCCGCGGCCATCGAGGCTGTGGCACGCTCGTCGTCATGACGGATCCCGCCGCTCCTTCGGCTCAACCCTCCTCGGTCGTCAGACCGGATGGTCCCTGGACACACAGGGACGTGGCCGCCAATGGTGCGCGCTTCCACATCGCCGAACTGGGCGACGGACCGCTGGTGCTGCTGCTGCACGGCTTCCCGCAGTTCTGGTGGGCCTGGCGGCATCAGCTCGTCGCGCTCGCCGACGCGGGCTTCCGGGCCGTCGCCATGGACCTGCGCGGCGTCGGCGGCAGCGACCGCACCCCGCGCGGTTACGACCCGGCCAACCTCGCCCTCGACATCACCGGCGTGGTCCGCTCCCTCGGCGAGCCCGACGCCGCGCTGGTCGGCCACGACCTGGGCGGATATCTGGCGTGGACGGCGGCCGTGATGCGCCCCAAGCTGGTACGGCGGCTCGCGGTCTCCTCCATGCCGCACCCCAGGCGCTGGCGCTCGGCGATGCTCTCCGACGTCAAGCAGACGAGTGCGAGTTCCTACATCTGGGGGTTCCAGCGGCCCTGGATTCCCGAGCGGCAGCTGACGGCCGACGACGGGGCGCTCGTGGGCCGACTGGTCCGGGACTGGTCGGGCCCGCGGCTGCCGGACGACGACGCGGTGGAGACATACCGCCGCGCGATCTGCATCCCGTCCACGGCGCACTGCTCCATCGAGCCGTACCGCTGGATGGTGCGCTCACTGGCCCGCCCCGACGGCATCCAGTTCAACCGCCGCATGAAGCGCCCGGTGCGCGTGCCGACCCTGCATCTGCACGGCTCCCTCGACCCTGTCATGCGCACCCGCAGCGCGGCCGGTTCGGGCGAGTACGTCGAAGCGCCGTACCGCTGGCGGCTGTTCGACGGGCTCGGGCACTTCCCGCACGAGGAGGACCCGGTCGCCTTCTCCACCGAGCTCATCAACTGGCTCAAGGATCCCGAACCCGATCGGTGACCGCGCCGATGCGCCCGGTATCCGGATCTGAACACGTGTACTACGAACAGCCAATTGCCTGGCGCATAGGCCAATTGGGGGCGCCAGAGGCGGTTATCGATCGTGGGGCAGGGGCAGACGTCGGGGTATGGGCTGGACGCACGACTACAGTGACGCAGCACGCAACCGCCGCTCGGCCAGTGGGCTGAGCTCCCACCAGCGGGGTGCTGCCCCGCAGATGCCGGGCTCGGATCTCCGGGTGGGCATTCCGCGCATTCTGCGCCGCCGGGCCCGCTGGGTCTCGGTACGCCTGCGCCACCCGCGCGGCTGACCGGCCGCCGCCTTTCCACCTCAGGGCACGCCCCCTGACCGGGGCTCACCGGCCTACAGCGCGCAGCTGTCGCTGTCCACCTGCTGGTTGGCGGTACGCCCCTTGGCGATGTCCTCCTGGATCTCGTCCGCGGTGAGCGCGTAGCCGGTCTTGGCGTCGTCGAGGGACTTGGCGAAGACCACGCCGTACACCTTGCCCTGGGGCGTGAGCAGCGGGCCGCCGGAGTTGCCCTGGCGGACGGTCGCGTACAGCGAGTAGACATCACGGCGCACGGTGCCGCGGTGGTAGATGTCCGGACCGTTGGCCGGCAGCCGCCCGCGCACCCGCGCGGCACGCACGTCGTACGCGCCGTTCTCCGGGAAGCCCGCGATGATCGCGCTGTCGCCGCTCTCGGCGTCGGTGGCCGTGAACCGCAGCGCGGGCGCGTCCATGTCCGGTACGTCCAGTACGGCGATGTCGCGCTCCCAGTCGTAGAGGACGACCTTCGCGTCGTACCGCCTGCCCTCGCCGCCTATCTGGACGGTGGGTTCGTCGACGCCGCCGACCACATGCGCGTTGGTCATGATGCGGCGGTCGGCGAAGACGAAGCCGGTGCCCTCCAGGACCTTGCCGCAACTCGTCGCCGTGCCCATGACCTTGACGATGGAACGCTTGGCGCGGGTGGCCACCGGGCTGTTGGCCAGGGCCGGGTCGGGCGGCTGGACCTCGTTGATCGGCTCATTGGAGAACGGGCTGAAGACCTGCGGGAAGCCGTTCTGCGCGAGCACGGTGGAGAAGTCCGCGAACCAGGTGTCCGCCTGGTTGGGCAGCGCCCGCGAAACACCGAGCAGCACCTTGGAGCTACGGACCTCCTTGCCGAGCGTCGGCAGCGTCGTCCCGGCGAGGGCGGAGCCGATCAGCCAGGCCACCAGCAGCATCGCGACGACATTGACGAGGGCGCCGCCGGTCGCGTCCAGGGCGCGGGCCGGGGACCAGGTGATGTACCGGCGCAGCTTGTTGCCGAGGTGGGTGGTCAGGGCCTGGCCGATGGAGGCGCAGACGATGACGACGACGACCGCGACGACGGCGGCGGTCGTGCTGACTTCGGCGTTGTCGGTCAACGCGTCCCAGATGACCGGGAGTAGATAGACCGCCACCAGGCCGCCGCCCAGAAAGCCGATCACCGACAGGATGCCGACGACGAAGCCCTGGCGATAGCCCACGATCGCGAACCACACGGCGGCGACCAGCAGCAAGATGTCCAGCACGTTCACCGATTCAGGCCTCGCCTCGTCACTCTCCGGTCCCCCCAGCTCGACCGGGGGCCCGGCCCGTCGCACAGCGGAAATCGGACAGGGCGGACCCCGGGAAAACACAGCACGGCAGACACCCTGTCATGACCGCCAGTCGAGCGGGACTTGGTTACCCCGGTCCCAGGGCCGCTCCCACCCCGAGAAATGGAGCAGACGGTCGATGATCCCGGCCGTGAAACCCCACACCAGCGCCGATTCGACCAGAAATGCCGGACCTCTGTGACCGCTGGGGTGGACGGTGGTGGCGCGGTTGTCGGGATTCGTGAGATCCGCCACGGGGACGGTGAAGACGCGGGCCGTCTCGTTCGGATCGACGACGTCGACCGGGCTCGGATCCCGCCACCAGCCCAGCACGGGCGTGACGACGAAGCCGCTGACCGGGATGTACAGCTTGGGCAGCACACCGAAGAGCTGGACGCCGTCCGGATCGAGCCCGGTCTCCTCCTCGGCCTCGCGAAGAGCGGCCCGCAGCGGCCCGTCGCCCTGCGGGTCGCCGTCCTCGGGGTCGAGGGCACCACCGGGGAACGACGGCTGTCCGGCATGCGACCGCAGCGAACTGGCCCGCTCCATCAGCAGGAGCTCGGGCCCACGCTCGCCCTCACCGAAGAGGATCAGCACGGCGGACTGACGCCCCGCCCCGTTCTCCGGCGGCAGGAACCGGCTCAGCTGCACCGGCTCCACGGTCTCCACGACCCGCACCACCGGCTCCAGCCACTCCGGCAACCCGTCCTTGCTGACCACCACCGACCCGTCCTGCGTATCACTCGCCCGCGTCATCGCCACCCCCGTCGTCCTGTCGAGTCCAACGCCCGAGGGCACCTAGATCGTTCCGATTCGGCGATACGACCGCCCCGGTGTCGGCCTTCGCCTTCGCACGGAGCCCGTCTGCCCGCCCGACAGTGCCCCGCCCCCTCCTGCTCGCTCGCTCCGTCATCCGGCCCCCAGCGGCGGGGCGGCTTTCCCACCCGCGTCCAGATAGGCCTGCGGCGGATTGAGCCGCTGCCCCGGGAAGCCGCCCTTCTCGTACTTGAGGAGCTTCTTCGCCTTCTCCGGGTCCGTCTCGCCCTCGCCGTACGCCGGGCAGAGCGGCGCGATGGGACAGGCGCCGCAGGCGGGCTTGCGGGCGTGGCAGATGCGGCGGCCGTGCCAGATCACATGGTGCGAGAGGTCGGTCCAGTCGCTCTTCGGGAACAGCGCGCCGATCTCGGCCTCGATCTTGTCCGGGTCGGTCTGCGCGGTCCACTCCCAGCGCCGCACCAGCCGCTGGAAGTGCGTGTCCACGGTGATGCCGGGCCGGCCGAAGGCGTTGCCCAGCACGACGAAGGCGGTCTTGCGCCCGACGCCGGGCAGCTTGACGAGATCCTCCAGCCGCCCCGGCACCTCCCCTCCATGGTTCTCCACCAGCGCCTTCGACAGTCCCATGACCGACTTGGTCTTGGCCCGGAAGAACCCGCACGGCCGGAGGATCTCCTCGACCTCCTCGGGGTTGGCGGCGGCCAGGTCCTCGGGGGTGGGGTACTTGGCGAACAGCGACGGGGTCGTCTGGTTCACGCGCAGGTCGGTGGTCTGGGCGGACAGAACGGTGGCGACCACGAGCTGGAAGGGGTCGTCGAAGTCCAGCTCCGGGTGGGCGTAGGGGTAGACCTCGGCGAGCTCGCGGTTGATACGCCGGGCTCGACGGACCAGAGCGGTGCGGGACTCGGCCGTGGGGGGCTTGGCGGCGACGGTCTTGACCGGGGAGGCCCCCTTCACGGGGGCGGTGGCCTTCTCCGGGACGATGGCGGGCTTTTTGCTGAGGGCCTTCGTCGTGGTGGCCTTCTTGGTGGTCGTCTTCTTGGTGGCCGTCTTCTTGGCGGTCGTCTTCTTCGCGGAGGCGGCCGTCTTGGTGGTCGTCTTCTTCGCGGAGGCGGTCTTCTTGGTGGCAGCAGTCTTCCTGGCCGGCGTGGCCTTCGTGGCAGGGGCGGCCTTCGCGGCGGCCGACTTCCCCGCCTTCTCCGTTTTCTCCGCCTTGTCCACCTTCTTCACCACCGCTTTCTCGCCATCGACAGCCGTCCCGCCCGGCGCCGATTTCTCCGCTTTCGCCGCTTTCCTTCCGCCACCGGGGTCCTGTTCGCCCACAGCGGAATCTCGACGTACAACCACCCGCCCAGCCCCCTTGGCCTGTGCTCTCACCGGCGATTTGGACACCCGGCCAGCCTAAAGCCCGACACTGACATCCGCCCCGGACCCTGAAGATCGGCCCCCAATTGGACCCCTGCCGCTTACCTCGGGACACCTGTGCGGCATCCTTGTGACAGATCACACTGTTTGGACCGTCCGGCAAAATGGGGAACACGGTCCCCTGGTACGCGGGGGAGCGATCCCCTGAGCAGGTCGACAAGGAGAGAACTCGTGGACGACCCTCTGCGGCGCAATCCGCTCTTCGCGGCTCTCGACGACGAGCAGTCCGCGGAACTGCGTGCCTCCATGAGTGAGGTGACCCTCGCGCGTGGCGACTCCCTCTTCCACGAGGGCGACCCGGGCGACCGGCTCTACGTCGTCACCGAGGGCAAGGTCAAGCTCCACCGCACGTCCCCCGACGGCCGCGAGAACATGCTCGCCGTCGTCGGCCCCGGCGAGCTCATCGGCGAGCTGTCCCTGTTCGACCCGGGCCCGCGCACGGCGACCGCCACCGCGCTGACCGAGGTCAAGCTGCTGGGCCTGGGCCACGGCGACCTCCAGCCCTGGCTGAACGCCCGCCCCGAGGTGGCCACCGCGCTGCTGCGCGCCGTCGCCCGCCGACTGCGCCGCACCAACGACGCGATGTCCGACCTCGTCTTCTCGGACGTCCCCGGCCGTGTGGCGCGCGCGCTGCTCGACCTCTCCCGCCGCTTCGGTGTGCAGTCCGAGGAAGGCATCCACGTCGTCCATGACCTGACGCAGGAGGAGCTGGCCCAGCTGGTCGGCGCGTCCCGTGAGACGGTCAACAAGGCTCTGGCGGACTTCGCGCAGCGTGGTTGGCTGCGGTTGGAGGCTCGTGCGGTGATCCTTCTGGACGTGGAGCGGTTGGCGAAGCGGTCGCGATAGACCCATCGAGCCGTACGACACCGGGGTCCCCCTCATTGCGAGGCGGGGCCCCGTTGTGGTTGAACGTGGTGGTTTCTCGCCCCCGCCGCCCCTACCCGTCCCGTCCCCAGGGGCTCCGCCCCTTCGACCCCACCAGGGGGCTCCGCCCCCTGGACCCCCGTCGGTCCTGAACGGGCCTCGTCCTCAAACGCCGGACGGGCTGGATGGCGCGGACCGGCGTCGAGGAGGAGGCGTACCCCCACGGGCCGGTAGTCGCGTACGGCGGCAAGGGGACGTGCCGGGGGGGGTGTCCGCCCGCAGCGGCGGGCGTCAAGAAACGTCCCCTCTCTGCCCGACGGCAACCGCCCGACCGAGGACGGACACCCCCCGGCACGGCCCCGACCCACCCACCAAACCGTCGGCGCTACGAGCACCCCAGGCACCCCACCCAGCCACCCCTCGAACATCCGCCCACCACGAGATAGCCTCCGCCCATGGCAAACGGGCAGTGGTACCCACCGGAGTGGCCAGACCGTATCCGTGCGCTCGCGGAAGGAAGCCTCACCCCCGTCGCTCCGAAACGGGCGGCCACGGTCATGCTGCTCAGGGACACCGGCACCGGCACCAGCCCGTCCGTGCACATGCTCCGCCGCCGCAGCTCCATGGCCTTCGCCGGCGGCGCGTACGCCTACCCCGGCGGCGGCGTGGACCCGCGCGACGAGCAGCAGATCCACTGGGCCGGCCCCACGCGCGCGTGGTGGGCACAACGGCTCGGCGTGGCGGAGGCGGAAGCCCAGGCCATCGTCTGTGCCGCCGTACGGGAGACATACGAGGAGGCGGGCGTCCTGCTCGCCGGCCCCACCGCCGATTCCGTCGTCGGCGACACCACCGGCGACGACTGGGAAGCGGACCGCGCGGCCCTGGTCGCCCGCGACGTCTCGTTCGCCGAGTTCCTGGACCGCCGAGGCCTGGCGCTACGTTCCGACCTCCTGGGCGCCTGGACCCGCTGGATCACCCCGGAGTTCGAACCCCGCCGCTACGACACGTGGTTCTTCGTCGCCGCCCTCCCGGAGGGCCAGCGCACCCGCAACGCCTCCACCGAAGCCGACCGCACGGTGTGGATCCGTCCCGCGGACGCCGCCGCCTCGTACGACAAGGGCGAGCTGCTGATGATGCCGCCCACCATCGCGACATTGCGCCAGCTCACCGCGTACGACAGCGCCGCCGAGGCCCTCGCCGCAGCACCCACCCGCGACCTCACGCCCGTACTGGCACAGGCCCGCCTGGAAGACGGCGAGATCGTCCTCGCCTGGCCCGGCCACGACGAGTTCACGAAGCACATCCCAACCGGCGGAGCCCCCGCATGACCGTGCACGCAACCCCCACAGCGCCCGCACCGCCCGCAGCCCCGGAAGGCCCCCACGCATGACGGACGCAGCAGCCCTCCCCGGCCAGCCGCGAGGCGGGGTCCTCACCGGCCCCGCCACCCCCCGCGCCGTCAACGTCCTCGCACCCAACGCCTCCGCGATGACGCTGGACGGCACCAACACCTGGCTCCTCTCGGAGCCCGACTCCGACCTGGCCGTCGTCATCGACCCCGGCCCCCTCGACGACGGCCACCTGCGCAACGTCGTCGCCATGGCCGAGAAGTCCGGCAAGCGCATCGCCCTGACCCTGCTCACCCACGGCCACCCGGACCACGCCGAGGGCGCCGTACGCTTCGCCGAACTCACCGGTACGCGCGTGCGTGCCCTCGACCCGGCGCTACGGCTCGGCGACGAAGGGCTCAGCGCCGGGAACGTGGTCAACGTCGGCGGACTGGAGCTGCGGGTCGTACCTACGCCCGGACACACCGCCGACTCCCTCTCCTTCCACCTCCCCGCCGACCAGGCCGTCCTGACCGGCGACACGATCCTGGGCCGCGGCACGACGGTCGTGGCGCACCCCGACGGCCGCCTCGGCGACTACCTGGACTCGCTGCGACGGCTCAGGTCCCTCACGGTCGACGACGGCGTGCACACCGTGCTCCCGGGCCATGGGCCCGTCCTGGAGGACGCGCAGGGCGCGGTCGAGTTCTACCTCGCCCATCGCGCCCACCGCCTCGCCCAGGTCGAGACGGCCGTCGAGGACGGCTACCGCACCCCGGCCCAGGTCGTCGCCCATGTGTACGCGGACGTGGACCGCTCCCTGTGGCCGGCGGCCGAGCTGTCGGTACGGGCACAGCTGGACTACCTGGAGGAGCACGGCCTCATCTAGCCCGCACCCTCCCCATCCAGCCCGCGCCCACCCCCCTCTAGCCCCCACCCGCCCCCACGTCATCAGGCCGCGGCGCCTTGACGCCATGCACGCGCGCGTACTCCCCCGCAAGCCACGGCCCAAGATCATCGACGTACGACCGGAGAACACTCGCGTCACCCGTCGGCTCACACCCCAGCCCCGCCGCGACCTTCATCTGCTCGCCCCGCGCGGGGTAGTACGACCCGAACACCTCGGCCATCTCCGCCAGATCACTGGTCCACCCGCCCCACCGAGGCATGACCAGCGTGAACCCCGTCCGTACCAGACGCCGCGACATGAACCGGACGAGCGGCCGGCGCGCGTCATCGCTGTCGTCGGCGCCAGCGATGCGCGCCCGCCACCGAGGCAGCAGGAGGGCGAGATCGCCGTTCGTCTCGCGCGCGAGCAGCGTGTCGGGCCGGTAGCGCGGCAGATACTCGGCGAGATCCTCCCCCAGCAGGGGCGTGCACAGACAGGCGACGAACCACCCGCCGTCGTACCTCTCCAGCTCGCTCAGCAACTGTCCGCGGCTGCTGACCAGCGTCCCCGACCCGTCGATCTGCGCGAACTCCTTGTCCAGCCCCTCGTCGAGCACGCGCGCGTCCGCCCGGTCCGCCTCGGTCGGCTCCTCGCGCAGGGCGACCAGCAGATCCAGGTCGCTGCGCCCCACGCGCGCGGTGCCGCGCGGGATCGACCCGTAGAGATAAGCACTGTGCAGCCGCGCCCCGAACACGTCCAGAACGCGGTCCCGCGCGGCGGCGACGACGGGCCTGAAGTCGCGGGAAACGCGCGCGAGGGACCCTTCGCGCGCGATGTACCCCTGGGCGTCGAGCCCTTTGCGGAGAACAGTCTCGGCCATGGGGCCACTGTGCCCTGCCGGGAGGCCCGGCAGCGGCTCATTTTCGCCGCCGCTCAGCGATGTTCAGCCTGTCCGGGCAGCCTGTCCGGGCATCATCCCGGACAGGCTGCTGCGATCCCCACCGGGCCGCCGCGACACGACAGTCGGCATACGACGGCTTCGCCGCCGAGCCGCCACCGATTCACCGGCCCGCTGCCGCCGATTTCCCGCCGAAGGCTCTACGCCCCCGCCAGCTCCACCTGAACCTCGACCTCCACCGGCGCGTCCAGCGGCAGCACCGCCACGCCCACCGCACTGCGCGCGTGCACGCCCTTGTCGCCGAGGACCTCCGCCAGGAGCTCGCTCGCGCCGTTGATGACACCTGGCTGCCCCGTGAAGTCGGACGCCGACGCCACGAACCCCACGACCTTCACCACGCGTGCGATCCGGTCCAGGTCGCCCGCCACCGACTTCACGGCCGCGAGGGCGTTCAGGGCGCAGATACGGGCGAGGTCCTTGGCCTCCTCGGCGGTGACCTCCGCGCCCACCTTGCCGGTGACCGGAAGCTTGCCCTCCACCATGGGCAGCTGGCCGGCGGTGTAGACGTACACCCCCGACTGGACCGCCGGCTGGTACGCGGCGAGCGGCGGCACGACCTCCGGGAGCGTCAGGCCCAGCTCGGCGAGCTTCGTCTCGACCGCGCTCATGCCTGCTTCTCCCGCTTCAAATAGGCCACGAGCTGCTCGGGGTTGTTCGGCCCGGGCACGACCTGGACGAGCTCCCAGCCGTCCTCGCCCCAGGTGTCCAGAATCTGCTTCGTAGCGTGGACGAGCAGCGGCACGGTTGCGTATTCCCACTTGGTCATGTGGCCGACTTTATCCGTTGCCCGGAAGGTGCCGTGCGGCCGATCACCGACAGGTTGTCCACAGGCTGCCGCGTGGCCGGCGCACCGACTGGTTAGGCTCGAAGACGTGAGCAGGCTCCATATCGTCAGCGGCAAGGGCGGGACCGGAAAGACCACGGTCGCCGCCGCGCTCGCGCTCGCCCTCGCCACGGAGGGGAAGCGGACGCTTCTCGTCGAGGTCGAGGGCAGGCAGGGCATCGCGCAGCTCTTCGAGACAGAGGCGCTGCCTTATGAGGAGCGGAAGATCGCCGTCGCTCCTGGGGGAGGGGAGGTGTATGCCCTGGCCATAGACCCCGAACTGGCCCTTCTGGACTACCTCCAGATGTTCTACAAGATGGGCGGCGCGGGCCGGGCTCTGAAGAAGCTCGGCGCCATCGACTTCGCCACCACCATCGCGCCGGGCCTCAGAGACGTACTCCTCACCGGGAAAGCCTGTGAGGCCGTGCGGCGCAAGGACAAGGCCGGGCGGTTCGTATACGACTGTGTGGTCATGGACGCGCCACCCACCGGACGCATCACCCGCTTCCTGAACGTCAACGACGAGGTGGCGGGGCTCGCCAGGATCGGGCCGATACACAATCAGGCGCAGGCCGTGATGCGGGTGCTGAAGTCGGCGGAGACGGCCGTGCATCTGGTGACGCTGCTGGAGGAGATGCCCGTCCAGGAGACCGCGGACGGGATCGCCGAGCTGAGAGCGGCGCGGCTGCCGGTGGGGCGGATCATCGTGAACATGGTGCGACCCGAGGTGTTGGACGCGACCGATCTGGAACTCGTACGGAGCGTCCCGCGCGCGGCCGTCGCCAAGTCGCTGTCCTCGGCCGGGCTCGGCGGGGCGCGGCGCGGTGGGAACGCCGAGCGGTTGGTGGACCCGCTGCTGGTGCAGGCCGACGAGTACGCCGAGCGGCACGCGCTGGAGCACGAGCAGCGTGCGGTCCTGAGCGAGTTGGAGCTGCCGGTGCACGAACTGCCGCTGCTCGCCGAGGGCATGGACCTGGCCGGCCTGTACGCACTCGCTCGCCAACTGCGGGAACAGAGCCTGTCATGAGTCCGTTCACAAGTCGGGAGCCGTACGCGGTACGTCGGAAGCAGGGGATGTCATGAGTCGTCCGGAACCGGGCGCGGCACAGGACGCCGCCCGCCAGCCCCACGCCCTGTCCCCCGCGCGCGTGCTCGACCTCGACCCACTGCTCGACGATCCCAAGACCCGCATCGTGGTGTGCTGCGGCTCGGGCGGCGTCGGCAAGACCACGACCGCCGCGGCGCTGGGGCTGCGGGCCGCCGAGCGTGGCCGCAAGGTGGTCGTGCTCACCATCGACCCGGCGCGCCGGCTGGCCCAGTCGATGGGCATCGACTCGCTGGACAACACCCCGCGCCGGGTGAAGGGCGTCGAGGGCGACGGCGAGCTGCACGCGATGATGCTCGACATGAAGCGCACCTTCGACGAGATCGTCGAGGCGCACGCGGACCCCGAGCGGGCCGCCGCGATCCTGGGCAACCCCTTCTACCAGTCGCTCTCGGCGGGCTTCGCGGGCACGCAGGAGTACATGGCGATGGAGAAGCTGGGCCAGCTGCGGGCGAAGGACGAGTGGGACCTCATCGTCGTCGACACCCCGCCGTCCCGGTCCGCGCTGGACTTCCTGGACGCGCCCAAGCGGCTCGGGTCCTTCCTCGACGGCAAGCTGATCCGCGTTCTGCTGGCCCCGGCGAAGGTCGGCGGGCGCGCGGGGATGAAGTTTCTGAACGTCGGCATGTCGATGATGACGGGAGCGCTGGGCAAGCTGCTCGGCGGGCAGTTGCTGAAGGACGTACAGACATTCGTGGCCGCGATGGACTCGATGTTCGGCGGGTTCCGTACGCGCGCGGACGCGACGTACAAGCTGCTTCAGGCGCCCGGGACGGCGTTCCTGGTGGTGGCCGCGCCGGAGCGGGACGCGCTGCGGGAGGCCGCGTACTTCGTGGAGCGGCTGGCCGCGGAGGACATGCCGCTGGCGGGTCTGGTACTCAACCGGGTCCACGGCAGCGACGCCGGCCGGCTGTCGGCCGAGCGGGCGCTCGCCGCCGCGGAAAATCTTGAAGAGCCTCGCATTGTGGATCAGGAGGGCGGGAAAGCTGGACTTCGTAACTCCCCCGACACGTACGGCAGTTCAGAATCGGCCGCTTCCGAGGCACCGGCTCCCGACGCAGGCTCCCCCGCCGCCACGGACCTGGAGCGAACCTCAGCCACGGACGACCCACAGCCCGTCGAGCCACAGTCCGTCGGCTCGCAGCCCCTCGACCCACAGTCCGTCGGCTCGCCGGCCGAAGTTCCGCATGTGGAGCGGTCCGTCGACCAGCTCACCGCAGGCCTGCTGAAGCTGCATGCCGAGCGTATGCAGCTTCTCTTCCGCGAGCAGCGCACACGTGACCGCTTCACCGCGCTCCACCCCGAGGTGGCCGTGGCCGAAGTGGCCGCGCTGCCCGGCGATGTGCACGACCTGACGGGGCTGCGGGACATCGGAAACCGACTCGCGGCCCATCGGCCGGAGCTGCCCGAGACGAGCGTCTGACGCCTGACCGCAGCTGCCTGGGACGAGCGCCTGAGGAGAGCCCCGGGCGCACACACGCAGCGAGCCCGCGGTGCCCTCAGCCCACCGCCGCGAAGCTCTCGTACACCTCGTCGTCGTCGAGCGGAAGCAGGCCAGCCCCGCGTTCGTACTCCGTGCGCGCTGTCTCCAGCAGCCGGCGCCACGAGGTGACCGTGGGCCGCCTGCGTAGCAGCGCACGGCGCTCGCGCTCCGTCATTCCTCCCCACACACCGAACTCCACGCGGTTGTCGAGCGCGTCCGCCAGGCACTCCGTACGCACCGGACATCCGGTGCACACCGCCTTGGCCCTGTTCTGCGCTGCACCTTGAACGAACAGTTCATCCGGATCGGTAGTGCGGCAGGCCGCCTGCGCACTCCAGTCGACTACCCAGCCCATACCGGCGCCGTCCTCTCCCGAATCGAGGCTCCCCCACGGCGGCAGCGGCATATTCACCGCCGCCAGTTGAGGACGTTACGGAAGGTGGGCACAGCGCAACACCCCCTTCGGGCCCAATCTTGAATGGCCCGAACGGACTATGCGTAAGCGGCAGATCACCCGGGGGAGTGAGCCTGCGACATGCGTGACTTTTCCGGCAATCCAGGACAGTTCTATTGGGTCACAACGGACGCCAGATGACACACAAGGCGGATTCGGACACGCCCCCACCAAAAAAGTGGGCTACCGCCAGAACGATTCGGGGTCGCCGGACGTATTGATACGTGGCCGCGCTGCTGTGACAGTTGAGAGCAGCTTAGGCCAACGCCTGCGCGCCTGTCCGGCGAATGGGCCGCATCGGGCTGCGGGCTGCATCGGGTTGCATCCATCAGCGAGTGCCGCCCACGGGCAGACGCCGGCTGAGTCGCACCGTGGCCCAGGGACCCCGCCCCCGCCCATGGCCTGTCTCACATCGCCGTGCCGGGCTCACACACGATCGGCCCTCGGTTCGCTCATCTCTACGGTTTAGGCTGCCCTCATGCCAAAGAACCGCTCGGGCGGTGGTCTGTCGCCGACCCAGCAGGCCGCCAAGTTCCTCGGTGTCAGTGTGCTCGCGGGAGCCGTGCTGGCCGGTATCGCGCTGCCCGCCGTAGGCGCGCTGGGACTCGCGGCCAAGGGGTCCGTCGAGAGCTTCGACGAGCTCCCGACCAACCTCAAGACACCGCCGCTGAGTCAGCGCACCACGATCCTGGACTCCAAGGGCGGCACGATCGCCACGGTCTACTCACGCGACCGTACGGTGGTGGACCTCAAGGACATCTCGCCGTACATACAGAAGGCGATCGTCGCGATCGAGGACGCCCGCTTCTACCAGCACGGCGCGGTCGACCTCAAGGGCGTCCTGCGCGCCCTCAACCGCAACGCCCAGAGCGGCGGTGTGAGCGAGGGCGCGTCCACGCTCACCCAGCAGTACGTGAAGAACGTCTTCGTCGAGGAGGCCGGCGACGACCCGACGAAGGTCGCGCAGGCCACCCAGCAGACCCTCGGCCGCAAGATCAAGGAGCTGAAGTACGCGATCCAGGTCGAGGAGGAGCTCGGCAAGAAGAAGATCCTCGAGAACTACCTGAACATCACGTTCTTCGGCCAGCAGGCGTACGGCGTCGAGGCCGCCGCCCAGCGCTACTTCTCCAAGTCCGCCAAGGACCTCAAGCTCCAAGAGGCCGCGCTGCTCGCCGGCATCGTCCAGTCGCCCAGCCGCTACGACCCCATCAACGACGAGGCCGAGGCCACCAAGCGGCGCAACATCGTCCTGCAGCGCATGGCCGACCTCGGCGACGTCCCCCAGGGCGAGGCCGACAAGGCCAAGGAGACGCCGCTGGGCCTGAAGGTCAGCAAGCCCAAGAACGGCTGCATCACCGCGGTCAAGGGCGCCAGCTTCTTCTGCAAGTACGTCGAGAAGGTCTTCCTCGGCGACCCGGTCTTCGGCAAGAACCGCGAGGCCCGCGCCAAGATCTGGAACCAGGGCGGCCTGACGATCACGACGACCCTGGACCCGCAGGCCCAGAAGTCGGTCCAGGCCTCGCTCAAGGACCACGTCTACCAGGACGACAAGGTCGCCGCCGCGGCCACCCTCGTCGAGCCCGGCACCGGCAAGATCCTCGGCATGGGCCAGTCGAAGCCGTTCGGCTACGGCAAGAACGAGACCGAGATCAACTACTCGGTCGACTCGGCGTACGGCGGCTCCAACTACGGCTTCCCGACCGGTTCGACGTTCAAGCCGTTCGTCGCGGCGGCCGCGCTCGAGGAGGGGCGGCCGCCGACGCAGGAGTACCCGTCGCCGTACGAGATGGAGTACCCGAGCCCGGTCCAGACGTGCGACAGCACGCCGTGGACCAATCTGAACGGCGAGAAGCTGGAGAACGAGAGCGAGTCGGAGCACGGCCCCTACCGCCTGAAGAAGGCGATGGAGCTGTCGGTCAACACCTACTTCGTGCAGATGATCGCCGACATCGGCCTGTGCCCGGTGGTCAACATGACCGACAAGCTGCAGGTCCGCCAGGGCAACGGCGACAAGCTCCCCGAGCGCCCCGCCATCGCCCTCGGCTCGGTCGGCCTCTCCCCGCTGACGATGGCGAGCGCGTACGCCGCCTTCGCCTCCCGCGGCATGTACTGCACGCCGATCGTCTTCGAGTCGATCTCGCAGAAGGTCGGCGGCCGGCAGAAGTCCCTGGAGGTGCCGAAGTCGACATGCTCGCGAGCGATGTCCGAGCAGACCGCGGACACCATCAACAGCCTTCTGCAGGGCGTGGTCGACTCCGGTACGGGTAAGGAAGCCGGTCTCACCGACCGCGACAGCGCCGGCAAGACGGGTACGACGGACGAGCGCCGCAACGCCTGGTTCGTCGGCTACACGCCGAACCTCTCGGGCGCGGTCTGGGTCGGCAGCGCCACCCAGAAGGTCAAGATGCGCAACATCTACATCGGCGGCGTCTACAACGACCTGGTCTACGGCGGCCGAGTGCCTGGCCCGATCTGGCGGGACGCCATGATCGGCGCCCTCGAGGGCAAGCCCGTCGACGAGTTCAACACCATCCACATCCCGGACGAGGACCGCGACCGGGGCCGGGGTGACGACAACGGCGACGACGACGGGAACAACGGCGACGACAACCTCATCGGCGGCCTGATCGGCGGCGGAAACAACGGTGGGGGCAACGGCGGCGCCGACGGGGGCGCGGACGGCGGTACGGCCCCGTCGCCGTCGTTCTCGATCCCCGAGGGCTGGTGGCAGGGACAGACGAACGGGAACGGGAACGGGGGCCGCGACTAGGCGGTGACCCGGCCGGGCCGAGGGCTCGTGGGACAACGACGGCCCCTATCCCTTCGTACGAGATCTCTTCGTACGAGGGAGTAGGGGCCGTTGCGCTGTGGGGCCGTGGGGCGTGGGGCCGTGGGGCGTGGGGAGGTGGGGTCAGCCCGCGAGCAGCTTCTTCACCGCCGCGGCCACCCGGCCACCCTCGGCCTGCCCCGCGACCTTCGGGTTCACGATCTTCATGACGGCACCCATGGCACGCGGCCCCTCGGCGCCTGCCGCCTTGGCCTCCTGCACGGCCTGGGCGACGATCTCGTTCAGCTCGTCGTCGCTGAGCTGCTTCGGCAGGTACGTGGCAAGCACCTCGCCCTCCGCCTTCTCCCGCTCGGCCTGCTCGGCGCGACCACCCTGCGCGAAGGCCTCGGCCGCCTCACGGCGCTTCTTCGCCTCGCGGGTGATCACCTTCTGCACCTCGTCGTCGGAGAGCTCGCGCTTCTCCTTGCCCGCGACCTCCTCCTTGGTGATCGCGGCGAGCGTCAGCCGGAGCGTCGAGGAGCGGAGCTCGTCGCGCCCCTTGATCGCGGCGTTGAGGTCTTCCTGAAGCTTCGACTTGAGCGTGGTCATGGGGTTGATTGTCGCAGGTGCGGGGCCGGGAACGCCCGTTGATTTCAAGGGGCGTGCGTGGAGGGGCGAAGGACTGCCGCCATGGGACGCTCGCCCGGTCTGACACGATGGTCGTATGCGCGCGCGATACGGAGTACCCCTGGGAATCACGGCGGTTGGCGCCGCCGGTCTGCTGTACTCGGCGGGTTTCGAGGCCCGTTCCTTCCGCCTGCGACGGGTGACGATCCCCGTCCTGCCGGCCGGTATGCGGCCGCTGCGGGTGCTCCAGGTCTCCGACATCCACATGGTCGGCGGCCAGCGCAAGAAGCAGCGCTGGCTGCGCTCACTGGCCGGCCTGCGCCCCGACTTCGTGATCAACACGGGCGACAACCTGTCGGACCCCGAGGGCGTGCCGGAGGTGCTGGACGCGCTGGGCCCGCTGATGGAGTTCCCCGGCGCGTACGTCTTCGGCTCGAACGACTACTACGGCCCGAAGCTACGCAATCCCGCCCGCTACCTGCTGGAGAAGACCCAGGGCCGCCACGGCCTGAACGGCAATCCGCCGGCCGTCGGCGCGATCCACAACCCCTGGGAGAACCTGCGCGACGGCTTCGACGCCGCGGGCTGGCTCAACCTGACGAACACCCGCGGGACGCTGAAGGTCGAGGGCGTGGCGGTGGAGCTCACCGGCCTGGACGACCCGCACATCAAGAGGGACCGCTACGAGCAGGTGTCGGGCGGCCCGTCGGGCGCCGCCGACTTCGCGATGGGCGTGGTCCACGCACCGTACCTGCGCGTGCTGGACGCGTACACGGCCGACGGCTACCCCCTGATCCTGGCCGGTCACACCCACGGCGGCCAGCTCTGCATCCCCTTCTACGGCGCCTTGGTCACCAACTGCGACCTGGACACGGACCGGGTGAAGGGCCTGTCGACGCACACGGCGGAGGACCGCACCTCCTACCTGCACGTCTCAGCAGGCTGCGGCACAAACCGCTACACCCCGTTCCGCTTCGCGTGCCCGCCGGAGGCGACGTTGTTGACGTTGGTGGAGCGGGAGTAGCCGACCGGGCGAGACAGTGAACGCCCGCGCACGGAGGCGGCCAGGCTGTGGGGCTACGAGGTTGCTGTGGGGCTAACTGGGAGGCCGTGCCGGGCGGGGCGTAACCCACCCGGCCCACCCATATCGCCCATTTCGCCCACACTGCTTAGCGTGAGGGCATGACCGCCCCGATACCCAGGGACATCCCGGATCTCCCCGCGATACCGGGCATACCCGTCCTGTTCCCCTCCCACGTCCCCGCCACGGCGGTGGTGGCCCCGACACCCCGACGTCTGGCCGCCGTATTCCGCCTGCTGGTGGCCCTGGCGGCGACGGCGGCGGTGACCGTGGAACTGGCCCTCGGCAGCCCCCTTCGCACCCTGAGTCACTTCGCCATCCAGAGCAACGTCCTGCTGGCCGTGGTCTTCGCCCTCTCGGCCCGCCTAGCCTGGACCGCGCGCCGCCCGCTCCCCTCGACCCTGACGGGCGCCACGCTGCTCTACGCCGTGATCACGGGCCTCGTCTACCACCTGCTCCTGGCGAACGAGGGGAGCTCCTTCGCACTGCCGGGCGTCCTCACGGGTACGGCGACCGACCCAACGGGCTGGCACGCGATCACCAACCAGGTCCTGCACACGGCCACCCCCGTCGCCGCCCTGCTGGACTGGCTGCTCCTCACATCCTCCGGCCACCTGCACCTGCGCCAGGCGACGACGTGGCTCCTCTATCCCCTCACCTACCTGGCCTTCACCTTCACCCGAGGCGAACTACTCGCCCCCGGCACGCCGGGCCGCTATCTCTACCCCTTCCTCGACGTCGACCACCACGGCTACAAGAGCGTCCTGGGCAACGCCCTCCTCCTGGGCCTCGCGATCTACGCCCTGGCCATCCTCCTCGTGGCCCTCGACCACGCCCGCCCCAACCCCCTCCGCCACCGCGCCCACCACACCCCGAAAACCGGATTTCGTCTCCAGCCACCGGTGGGCTAAAGTAAACGTCGTCGCCGCGACAAGCAGCGACATCGGGGTGTAGCGCAGCTTGGCAGCGCGCTTCGTTCGGGACGAAGAGGTCGTGGGTTCAAATCCCGCCACCCCGACGCTGGTCAGAGGGCCTGGTGTGTAAGTTGCACCAGGCCCTCTGTCGTGCTCGGGGGCCAAACAGAGTGAGCCAGGGCACCGCGAGCCCCCTTCCCCCCTGCACAGCGTCCGCGATGCTCTGACAGCCCTCGCCGAAGCCTGCCTCGTCACGCGGCTCGCCGCTCCGGGTCACACACGTCGGTTGCGCGCCCCGACCCCAGGTCGGCGATGCCGCATCCAGCCTCTGCCATCGCATGCCGGCACCCAGCGCCTACGAGCTGGCGCACTCAGCCTGCCGAGGATCTCACGAACCGATGATCGCTCACGTCAGCGTTTGCAGCAGCAGCAACGTTCTCAGTGCCGTCTTCTTGGCGCCAGACATCTTCTCATCGGGCGTGAGGTTTCTTGAGGGCGGGAGAGGTATTTCAGTACGCCACATTGCGGACCAGCAACGGGGCGCGCATACCGGTCCGCGTAGCGATTTATGCCAAATGCTCAAGAAAATAATTAGACAGGAGCAACAAAGCAGATCGATTTGAGCGAAAAGGCGATTCTGGCGATGCCAGCGGGGCGGGAGCGCTTCGAATGACCATTCGCCTTAGGCATCCTTCCCTAAATACGTCTATTTCCGTATGCCGATACGCCCTGAACTCCGAGTAAGTTCACCGAATGCCAACCTTTAGTTGCGGAATCTGGAGCATCTAATTCCGGAACGCAAGGGCAAACATTCGCGTCTAGGAGGCGCAAAAGATGGCCGCAGATCTTCTGGTAGAAATCGGCCCATGCGACGATGATGGTTTCCTGTACCTCAACGGGCGCCTGATCGTGCAGGTGGGCTTGGGCACGGTTAAGCGCTTCCAACGCGAAATGCCTGATGGGTCTTACAACTTCCGCTTCGAAGACCGGAACACAGCCGCCTGGGGGTGGAGGGCCAAGCTCATCCTGTCCATCAACGGGGAGACTCTGGCAGACATTAACGAGAGCGGCGGGAGCGGCTTGTTCACGGGAATCGTGTACGAGCAGGAATGGCAGTGTCGGATCGAGAACGGTAAACTCGTCGAGTTCTAGCACCGACAGAATCAAGTCGTCCGGTTTGAGTTCAACAAGGAGCGGTTCACACGATGTGAACCGCCCCTTGCATGTTCGGTGACCAGTGGAGTAATTCAGGCCACGACATCGCCGTCGTCCTGGCCCTCCGCCCCCTTCTCTTCATGTTCTTCGGCGAAGATGTCATCCATGGCTTCGGCGCCCTCCGTGATCACAGGCCGGAGCTGCTTGCCGTAGACCGCCTCGGTTGTCGCCTGGCTGCTGTGACCGACAAGGACCGTCGCGCCTTTGCTGCGCAGATGCGGGAGCAACGCGGTTGGGACCTGACGGTCACCGGCGGCTGGGGTTACCACACGGACGCGAACGGCACCACGTACACGTTCCGTGCCCGCCGCAAGAGCCTCAGTTCCTGAGCCACCACGGCAGCGAATGTGCTTCTGTGAAGCACAGTGTGATCACGACGGCACCACAACAGCTCGGCCCGTTGGGAGAAGTCTGGGAGAAGATCTTCTCCCAGAGCCCCTGGGGGCCCTCCCAAACCAACCGACCCCGACGCTAGGCAGGGCAGGGCATTCATTGGGTGGCTGCGGGGCAGGTCGTGGGGATTTGTTGTGGTTGGTGTCAGGAGGCGCCCAGGGCCACGCATTCCGCTGCGACCCAGCCGTCGCGACCGTTGATTCGGACGGTCTTCCAGTAGTTGGATGTGCCGCCGCATGCCGTGTACCTCTGGCCGACCGCGTCGCCTTCTCCGAGGCTTCCGCAGGGGAGCCGTCCGCCGGCGGCGATCGTGCCCACGACCGAGTATCTGGTTCCGGCTCCGCCTCGGACATTCAAGGTCGCTCCGGAGCGGTTGTGGGCGTAGCAGCTGACCGCGGCCGCTGAGGCCTTGTCTGTGGCGTCGATCGCGGGTGCGGCGCTGACGGGGCCGACCGCGGCGCCTATCACCCCAAGTGCGGACACGGCGACGGCTGCGGCTTTCGGAGACAGACGCATGTCTTCCCATCTTTCATCTGGCTGGAAAGTCTCAGCCAAACCCAACAGCATCATCACAGCAAGATCATTTTTGGCCAGGGCTCCGGGTCGGGGTATTCCAGGCCGTGTGAGCCCGGCGTACAACCAGCCTCGTCGGTCGCTCCAACGTGTCCCGGAGGGACCGACGTACCGCGGGAGCGCACAGTCCCGTCATCACCGCGCCCGCAACCGCCGTGACCACGAGTTCGCCGATTGGCTGACGGGTCCAGGGGGCGTCGTACCAGCCCTGGAATTCGGCCCATTGGGCGACGAACCCATGCAGCAGGTAGCCGTACAGGGTCCCCGCTCCCAACGCTGTGAACCATGTTCGGCGGTGGGGTACCAGGGCGAGGAAGGCTGTGAGCAGGGTGAGGGAGCAGCCGAAGGTGGCCAGGGTCATGATGGGGCCCGACCAGGCGGGGGCCGCGAGGGCTGTCGCGCTGTCGTTGTGGAAGAACCACGCGTAGTTCATCCTCGGGACCGCCCAGTACGCCAGCAGTAGAGCGCTCGTGAAGGCCGGTGCTGCCAGGAGGCGGGCCTCTCGGCGGTTCAGCAGGCGGAGGTGCTCCTGCTTGTGGCACAGGCCCAGTACGAAGTACGGGAGGAACTGGGCGACTCGCTGGAGGTCGAGGTCGTTGCCGATGGACGGGGAGAGGGTCGCCGCGGCGGCGATCGTGAGGGCCACGGGGAGGGGCCATCTCAGCGTCTTCCAGAGCGGGGTCGTCAGGCGCCAGATGAACAGTGCCGCCAGGTACCAGGTCAGGTAGAGGGGGTCGAGGAGGGTGATCGGGCGGTGGGGGTCCTCGCTGGTCCAGCGGGTGAAGTACGTGTATGCCGTCTCGAAGAGGACGTAGGGGAGCAGTAGGCCCGTGAGCAGGCGTCCCAGCTGCCTCGGGGTTGCCTCGAAGCCTCGCGATAAATAGCCCGAGATCACTGCGAACACCGGCATGTGGAAGGCGTATACGAGCATGTACACCGCGGTGATCGGTCTGCTTCCCTCGCGCAGGGGTTCCCAGGCGTGGCCCACCGCCACCAGGACGACCGCCAGGTACTTGGCGTTGTCGAGGAAGGGGTCCCGCCGTACCGGTGTCTGTCTCGCCGCCGCCTCTGCGGACGGCAGGGGGTCCTGCTGTCCTTCCGGTGCGGCAGGGGCGTCGGTTACCGGTGTGGCGCGAGTGGGGAGCATTGCCAGCACCCTAAACACATCGTTGAGCCCTCGCTCAACTCCCCGGCAGTGTTCAGCGGATGCGGCCGGTGTCGAGGTCCTTCCCGATGACCAGGGTGACCACGTCCGCCGCCGCGTCCGACGCCGGTGTGGCCCGGACGCCGGGCAGCCGCGCGGCCAGTGCCTCGGCCTGCTTTTCCAGGCCCGGCGGATAGGTGACCGTCGTGGCGCCGGTGTTCCGGGGGGCGTTGCCCGTGTCGGTGACCTTGATGCCGGACTCGCGCAGCTTCTCGGCGACGGTGCCGGCCAGTCCCTGGACCGCGGTGCCGTTGAGGACCTGGACGTGGACGGAGGAGGCGTACAGGGGGGTTTTCGTATCCGCCTCCAGCCGCTTCTTGTCGACCTCCTTGTCCTTGGCCAACGAGGTGAACAGGTCGGTGGCCTGCGGGTACTGCCAGACGACGTTGGCCGTGTCGGTGGCCACGTCTGCCTCGCGCGGGTAGTTGGGGACCGTGAGGAAGGTCAGGCGGTCGCTCGGGATTCCCTTGAGCTCCGACGCGAGGGAGTACAGCGGCCTGATGCCGGCCAGATCGGGGTCCGTGGTCAGGGACTTGGTGGCGGACTGCAGGAAGCCGTAGAGCGAGTTGGGGCTCGTCAGCTTGGCCTGGGCCTTCTCGGCCAGGGCGTTCATGAATTCCTGCTGCCGCCCGATGCGCCCGATGTCGGAGCCGTCGCCGACGCCGTAGCGGACGCGCACATAGCCGAGCGCCTGCTCGCCGCGGACGGTCTGGCAGCCGGCGTCCATGTCGAGCCGGGCCTTCTTGGAGTGGATGGCCTCCTCGGGGCAGACCTCGATGCCGCCGAGGGCGTCGACCATGCCCTTGAAGCCCTGGAAGTCGACGGACATGAAGTTGTCTATGCGCAGGCCCGTGTTGGCCTCGACCGTCTTGATGGAGCAGGCGGCGGCCCCGGCGACCTCGCCGCCGGAGCCGCCGATCGCGAACGCCTCGTTGATCTTGAAGTGGTGCGGGGCGGAGGTGGCGCCGCCTCCCTTGTCGCAGGCCGGTATCTCGACCCAGGAGTCACGGGGGAACGACACGACCGTGGCCCATTCCCGGTTCGCGGGCACGTGCAGCACCATCAGCGTGTCCGACTGCATGGTGGTCAGGTCCTTGCCGTACTTCGCGTTGGCGCCGTCGCGGCTGTCGGAGCCGACGACGAGGATGTTCTTCGAGCCGGGGCTGAGGTTGGCCGGCCGGTCCCCGCCGATCTTGTCGTCGACGTCGGCGGATCTGATGTTGTCGTCGAGGTCCTGATAGATCCAGGCGCCCACGCCGGCGACACCGAGGACGGCCGCCGAGGCCACCGCCGCACTCCATGCCAGGATCCGTCCCCGCCGGGTCAGCCGGGTCTTCCCCGCCACGGCCGGCGTACGCCGCCGCTTCCCCGTTCCGCTCACCGGTACCTCTCCCCCTGGGCCACGATGGCCCCCTCATGAACAGACGACGAATTCGGTGACTTGAGTTGCCCCGGGGCGGAGGGGTGTTGCCGGGTGCGGCATGGGCGGACCGGTCCGGCGGGTCGCGCAGCAGCCGCTCGTCGTCCGGCCGGAGGCCCCCGTCACGGAGCCGGCCGGCACCGCCCCCGGTCGCTCTCGCCGTCCAGGACCGCCCAGGACCGTCCAGGACCTTGCGCATCCGGTGCGCGGCGAGGCCCGCCCGGTCCGACGCCGGTGTCCAGGCCAAGGACCGGCCGGTCCGTTCCCGGGTCACCGCTCCCTTGCCCGGCAGCCCGGTCAGGATCGTGATCACCGTCGTACCGGAAAGCAGAGGCGGGCCGGCCGGGATCGTCGCGGACTTCGGCCTCGCCGCCCGACCCGGCGCGACCGCATACTGAGGCGCAGCCCCCAGCTCACTCAGATCACCCAGCTCACCCAGCTCACCCAGGAGGACAGACCCACATGTTCGGACTGAGCGAACTCGCGATCATCCTCATCGTCGTCATAGCCGCCCTCTGCGCCAAGAAGCTTCCGCAGCTGGCCCGCTCGGCGGGCAAGTCGGCGCGCATCCTCAAGGCCGAGGCCGGGGCGATGAAGGACGAGGACGACGGGACGAGGCCCCGGGTGATCCAGGGCGAGACGGTCAGGCCGGGAACGGCCGAGGGCGCGCAGCCGCCTGGGC